>DASUXW010000073.1:0-14663 GCA_036377715.1 Gemmatimonadales bacterium | reverse complement strand
GCTGCCATGTTTGGCACCCGACTTGCCTTCTGTATAAGCCGGGAAGCCGAGAGGCTTCGACGAGAAAAGTGGTAGGTCGAAGAAGGGTGGAGCGGGCACTTCGGTCCGTTTCCGTAAACTCAGGGGGCGATCTACCACTCTTTTGCGAACGGCCCGCCTTCGTGGCGGGCCGTTCTTTTTTGTGGCCGCGGACAGGTTCACCACGGAAGCACGGAAGGCACGGAGGTGACACGGACACCGGAGGCGTTCCGGGAGCTGAGCCAACACCAACAACTTGTGGTTGTCCGGGTCCAAGGAACCCGTCCGAACCCGAGTCCTTCCGTGTCACCTCCGTGCCTTCCGTGCTTCCGTGGTGAACCAGCCAGCCTGCCTGCCTAGAGCAGGTCTCGCTCGGCCACGACGATCCCGTCGACATCCGCGTAAAGAAACGACCCGGGCGTGAAGGTCACGCCGGCGAACGTGACCGGGATGCCGCGCTCGCCGGCGCCGGTCCTGGCGCTCCTGCGGGGGATGGTGCAGAGAGCCTTGATGCCAATCGGCACGGCCGCGAGCTCGGCCGCGTCCCGGACGCAGCCGTTGATCACGAGACCGCTCCAGCCGTTCCGGTGCGCCAGCGCTGCCAGATTGCCGCCGAGGAGGGCGGTGCGGAGGGAGGCGCCGCCATCCACCACCAGCACTCGCCGGTTACCGGGGGTCTCGAGAGTGGATCGGACCAGCGCATTGTCTTCGTAGATCCTGAGCGTTTCGATGGGGCCGCTGAACCACGCGGCACCGCCCCAATCCCGGAAGATCGGGGCGGCTACGCGGAGCTCGTCGCCGAACTGGTCACACAGGTCGGTCGTCGCGAACGCCATGCACGGGCGGAGCGGGTTTGGCGGCGAGCAGGTGGCGCCGCATCCGCTCCACCTCGGCGCGCATCTCCGCGAGGTCTGCTTCCATGCGTTCGAGCGAGCGGAGCAGCTCCACGATGGCACCCTGCGAGACGTGTGGTGCCGCGGTCGTGACCGGCGACGGCTCATCGGACAGGGGCGCGGGAACCGGTTCGGGCACCATCACCCGCGTCATTCCCCGTACCCGACGCGGCTCGATCACGAAGTTCCACACCAGCGCCACGATCGCGAGCAGCACCAGCAGCCCCTGGGCGCCGAGCGACTCGGCCGTGGGATAGATGCCGAGCGGCGGGATCCGCGGCGCCCAGGGAAGGATCGTGGTCCCGATGAGCCCGCCCTCCTGCAGCTCCGCGATCCCCTTCCCCGCGAACACGAACGCCATGTAATACAGGAACGCGCTGGTGAAGGCAAAGAACGGCTTGAGCGGGAGCCGGACCCCGAAGCGGTTAATGGCGACGTAGACCGCCACCAGCACCACCGATCCCACCGCGATCCCCGCGAGCACGGACATCGTCCCGCCGCCGGCTCCGGCCACGAACAGCGCCTTGTAGAAGAGCACCGTCTCGAACCCCTCGCGGTACACCGCGAGGAACGCCGCCGAGGCGAGCGCCAGCGCCGACCCGCTGTCGAGGGCGTCCTTGACCTTGCTCTTCACGAAGTGGTTCCACTTGACCACTTCCATCTTGGACAGCAGCCAGTAGCTGACGTAGAACAGCACGCCGGTCGCCAGCACCATCGTGCCGCCCTCGAGCGCCTCGCGGTGCGCGGGGCTCAGCACGAAGATGGTCTCCAGCGCCACGGCCGTGAGCAGGCTCGCCCCCACGGCCGCGCCCACGCCGATGTGAATGTCCCGCTTGCGCCGGCCGGCACCCATCTTGGTGAGGAAGGTCATCAGCGCGCCGACGATCAGGATCGCCTCGAGTCCCTCGCGCAGCAGGATGATGAACGACTGCACGAAGAGATTGAGCGGCGAGAGCCGGTCGCCCAGGGTCCGCTCGGCGTTCTCCAGCCCTCCCTCGAGCTGGCGGCGGAGCGCGTCGAGCTCGGCGGGCGTGGCGCCGCCGGCCGCGCGGGTGCGGAGCGAGGCGAACGCGGTCTCGAGCTCGGCGGCGAGCCCGGGGTTCTTGGCGCGCACCCCGCGCTCCACCTGCTCGAACGTCATGTAGGCGTCGAAGGCGCGCGCGCTCGCGTCGGGCGAGCCGGTGCGCGCGAGGGCGAACGCCGAATCGAGCTGCCGCCGCACCGCCGCGAAGACCTCGGCGCTCGCCGGCCCGTGATCGGCCTGGAACTCTCGAACCGCGGCCACGCGAGCGAGCGCGGCGGCGGTGTCGTTCGGGTCGGCGCCCAGCTCGCCGAGCATTTGGCTGTCGGACAGCTTCGCGGTCGTGGCAAAGCTCCGGAGCGACGACGGCACCGCGCCCGTGGCCACGGGCAGCCGCAGGGTGCTCGCGTAGAGCGCCACGGCCCAGCGGTCCTCGGCCGGCAGGCGGCCCTCGAACGCGGGCATCGACGTGCCGGCGGTGCCGATGCTGATGCGGCGGAAGTAGTCCAGCGGGGTCACGTCGCGCAGGAGCGCGGCGTCGGCCAGGTTGGCGGGTGGGGGCTCGAGTCCGGGCGCCTGGGGACCATTACCCGCGCCGGTCGCGCCGTGGCAGCTCGCGCACTGGGTGCGGTAGATCTCGGCGCCCCGCGCGAGCGAGGGAGTGTGGGCCGGGATCTCCTCGAGCGTCACGCCCAGACGCTCCGCGAGCCCTGCACTCAGCGACCGGACCCGCGCATCCAGCGAGTCCGGCGGCGCCGTGGCGGCCACGAACTGGACCATCGCCCGGATGTCCGCGGCGGCCGGCCGGCCGACCTCGGGCGGCAGGAGCGCCACGGAGCGCTGCGCCTCCTGCAGGAACAGCTTGGCCTCTTCGACCTCTTCCGGAGCCGTCACGCGCCCATCGGCCACCCCGATCCGGTACTCCTGCGCCGCGAGCTGCACGGTCGCCGCAATACGGCGGGCAACGGGCACCCGATCCTGTGCGTCCACCGCCTGCTGCTGTTGAGGTGCCAACGCCGTTGCGGCAAACAGGATCGGGAGGATCCCGCCGATGAGAATCATTTTCACCCGGTTCGTAAGCGCTGAGGATAAAGTAGAGTCGGGCGGTCGGAAATGCCAGAGAGGGCCGACGGACGGACAGACGGACGGACGGAAAAGGCACTTCCGGAATGGATGCGGTTACTCCCCGCCCGTCCGCCCGTCCGCCCGTCCGCCTACAATTGCCACCGCCCCCGCCGCGGTCGCGGAATGCGTCAGCGAGACCTGGACGACCAAGCCGCCGTGCTGTTGGGACAGTTGCTGGGCGAGGCCGTGGAGCTGGATGGCCGGTCGGCCATCGGGGTCGCGGGTAACCTCGATCTCGCGCCAGCCGACGGCTCTGGCGCCGGGGAGGGATTGGAGGGCCTTGTAGACCGCTTCCTTGGCGGCGATTCGGGCCGCCGCGTGGCCGGTAGGGTCCGGGCGGGTGGCGAGGTAGGCGCGCTCGTCGTCGGTGAAGAAGCGGCGGAGAGCGTGATCGCCCTTGTCGTGGAGCAAACGTGCGATACGGTCGAGGTCTACCAGGTCCACGCCGACACCGAGGACGTTCACAGGTGGGACCACCAGAAGGCGGCGAAGCCTTCCAGTCCCGGCGGAACGCGGAGGTAGCCGCCAAGGATGAGGCCGAGCCATACGGCCAGTGCCGCCACCAGCGCGGTGGCCAGCCATACCGGCCACATCGGCCGGCGCCAGGACCGCACCCGCACCACCTCCTCGGCCCAGCGCTCCTGCTCGCGCAGCGCGGCGGCGTCGAGCGCCATCCACACCGCTTCGAGCCGGCGGGCCGCCGCGCCGAGCGCCGCCTGCCATTCCTCCGCCGCGCCGGGAGCGTGCTCACGCGAGCGGGCAGCGGCCTGGCCTGACCGCTCGAGGGCATCCAGCGCGGCAACGAACGGCGCGCCGCCGCTCCCCAGGCGGGCGGCGACGGCGCGAGCGTCCTCCTCCGTGAGCCGGAGCTCCTTGAGCCGCCGAGCGGGGAATCGTGACTCTTCGGCGGCCGCCTCCATCGCGCGGTTGGCCGCCGCGACGATCCGCGCCGCCGCGGCGCCCACGGTCTTTTCCCACACTCCGAGCCACGCCACCCGTCCGAGCGACGACACCGCCCCCGCGGGATCTCCCGCCGCCGAGAACGAGCGCGCCGCGCCGGCCAGATCGAACACGCGGCTCACCAGCTCGATTCGCAGGTCGGCGAGCGGAACGTCCAGGGCGCCCGCGGGGGAAGCCGGCGGGTCGACCAGCCGTCCCAGCGACGGGCCCAGCTCGGGTATGTCCCAGATCTGCTCGGAGCGAGCGGCGGGGTTCACGACTCCTCGGCCAGGATGGCCCGCTTGCCGGTGCGGGCCTTGTAGCGCCGGGCGAACGCGGCGAGCGAGTCGGCGGTAAACGAGGAGCGCGCGAGGCCGGTCGCGCGGATGGCGCGCTCGATCGCGTCGGGAGCCCCTTCCACCTCGATGAGCGGGTCCATTCGGGGGTACCGTTCGAAGCGGAGCGTGGCGCCGGCGAGGGCGTACACTTCGATCTCCCGATCGATCGCGTGGACGACCTCATAGCCCAGCGCGTCCAGGAACGCCTCGGGCGACTCACGCCCGACGATCGGCAGCTCGATCTCCTCCCGCATCTTGTAGCCTCCGCGCGCCCGGCGCTTGCGGCCCTTCCAGCCCAGCACCCACTCCACCCGCCCGTCCGCCGCCCGATAGTAGCGCACGCGCAGCACCTGGTCCTGCTTGCGCAGCGCACCCTCCCTGTCGTACCGCCGATCGCTCATGTGCCCGCGGAACCGCTCCTCGGCCCCCGCCGCGAGGAGGCGCTTGCGGAGGGCGTCGGGATCGGGGATCACGGCCTTGAGTTCGAGCTCGGGAGGCAAGTGAGTTCCGTCTAGCGAACAACGTTCATCGCGCAGCCATCCTCCGTAGATTCACCACGGAAGCACGGAATACACGGAAGGGAGCCAGAATCGACTCGGTGAGCGGAGCCCACACCAACAAGTTTGTTGTTGTCGGGGACCAAGGGACCCTCCGGGTAGCCGAGTCCTTCCGGGTAACCTCCGTGCCTTCCGTGCTTCCGTGGTTATTTCCCGACGCGCTACCCCAGAATGGCCCGATGCACCGCATCCGTATCCCCGAGATCTTCGAAGACGGCGTACGGCCCGCAGCGCTCCAGCTCGGCGACGCCATAGCCGCCGGTCGCCACCGCGACGGCGCGGGCGTCGATCCCGGAGCCGCACGCGATGTCGGCCGGAGTGTCTCCGATGATGACGACCTCGGCGCCGTGGGGAACGCGCCCGAAGAAAGGCGCCGCGCGCCGGGCGGCGATGGCGGGGAGGTCGGGGCGGTGGCCGGAGTCGGAGCCGTACGCACCCACCCGGAACCGCTCGGGCGCGATCCCGCCCGAGCGCAGCTTGAGCGCCGCGCCTTCGGCCAGGTTGCCGGTGAGGAGGCCGAGCACGACGCCCGGCTCCGCCTCGAGCCGGTCGAGCAGCCTGAGCACGCCCGGCATGACCGTGGTGCTCGCAGACGGCAGCTCGAGCTCCCGCGCGAGCAGCCCCACGTAGCGCTCGCACACCGCGCGCACCCGGTCCGACTCGCGCTCTACCGCGTGGCCCGCGGCCCCGAGCAGCTCGGCCACGATCTGCGGATCGGTCTTGCCGTCGAACCGCACCCGGTCGAAGCCGGTGGTATCGCTCACCTCTCCCGCGAGCGCGGCGACGATGGCGCGCCGGCCGGCGCCTGAGGTGAGGAGAATCGTCCCGTCGATGTCGAACAGGACCAACCGCCGCATCACCGTGCCTCCAGCCTCCGCACCACCACCAGCCGCTCGCGCAGCGGCCAGGCGCGGGTCTCCGGGCCCCACGGCTCGTGCACCATCCCGCCGCAGGCCACGGTCGAATGCACCAGCGTGTCCCCCTCGCCGGCGAAGGCGACGTGGGTAATACGCGGCCCTGACGGATCGCGGAAGAAGAGTACGTCGCCGGCCCGGAGCTCGTCCGCCGGGATGCAGACGCCGCACTCCGCCTGTTGATGCGAGTCGCGCGGGAGCGGGAGACCACGGGCCAGGAAGGTGGTCTGCACCAGCCCCGAGCAGTCCACCCCGCAGGGTGTGATGCCGCCCCACTGGTACTGCGTTCCCCCGAACCGCTCGAGCGCCCACAGCTCCGGCGGCAGGGTGCGCGCCGCGTCGGCCGCTTCGGCCATCGGCATGACCACGCCCTCCACCACCCGGCCGTGGCGGCCGTCGGGCAGCCGGACCCTGTCGCCGGCGAGCACCACCCTCCCGCGGAGCGGAACCCGGGCCGGGCCGGCCTCGGTCAGGACCAGCGCGCCCTGGCTCCAGCCGCCCGCGTCGCCCCGCCAGTCGGCCGCGGTTCGGGCGTCCACCTCGACGACGTAGCCGGCGTGCACCCAGCCCTCGTAGTGGTCCAGGTCGGTGCGCACCCGGCGCCAGACGCCCGACTCCTCCAGCACCTCCGCGGTCTCGCCCAGCACGAGCTGGCTCACCTGCTCGCTCCGGAGCGCCGCGCTGCCGAACACCGGCACGACCGCCGCGCGGGCGATGAGCGCGCGGCTCATGTGGCCCCCTTGGCCTTGGCCTCGCACTCGCGGCACAGCGTCACCCCGCGGAAGCTGCAGATGAGGCAGATGAAAGTGCCGCACCCCGCGCACGGGTAGCCCTCGGACGCGCGCTCCTCGCGCCCACAGGCCCGGCAGGCCATTCCGTCGTGCTCGCTCAGCTCGGCCATGGGAGGCTCAGGCGGTGAGGTTGTAACGCTTGATCTTGTTGATCAGCGTCGCCCGCGAGATCCCGAGCTCGATGGCCGCCCGGGTGCGGTTGCCGGTGTGGTGCTTGAGGGTGCGCTCGATGTGCTGGCGCTCGAGGTCTTCGAGGCTGAGCGGCGTGTGCCGGCGGTCGCCGATCCCGGGCCGGGCGCGGAACTCGCCGGGCAGGTGCTCCACGCTCACCGCCGGCGCCCCGCGGCCCAGGATGAGCGCGCGCTCCAGCACGTTCCGCATCTCGCGCACGTTGCCGGGCCAGCGGTAGTCGAGCAGCCGGTCGAGCACCTCGCCCGAGAGCGTCGGCGGGCCGTCCGGCAGCTCGACCCGCAGATCGTTCAGCAGCCGCGTGATCAGCGCCAGCTTGTCCTCGCGCGAGCGCTCGCGCACCGCCGGCAGCTTGAGCGGCATGACGCTCAGCCGGTAGTACAGGTCTTCGCGGAACCGCAGCTCCTCGACCTCGGTCTGCAGGTCCTTGTTGGTGGCCGCCACCAGCCGCACGTCCACCGTCATCTCGCGGGTTCCGCCCAGCCGGCGGAAGGTCTTGGTCTCGAGCACCTTGAGCAGCTTGGGCTGGAGCTCGGGGGCCAGGTCGCCGATTTCGTCGAGGAAGATGGTCCCGTGGTCGGCAATCTCGAACAGCCCCTGCTTCCGGTCCTTGGCGTCGGTGAAGGCGCCCTTCTCGTGCCCGAACAGCTCGGAGTCGAGAAAGGTGGCGTTGAGGCCCGCGCAGTTGACCTCGACGAACGGCGCCCGCGCGCGCGGGCTCAGGTCGTGAATCATCCGCGCCACCCAGCCCTTGCCGGTGCCGCTCTCGCCCGTGAGCAGCACGGTGGTCCGCTCGCTCTGGGCCAGCAGCGCCACCTGGTGGGCAAAGTCCTGCATGCCCGACGAGTTGCCCAGCGAGTCGAGCCCGTGCCCCGGTGCGCTCTGCACCAGCAACGCCTCATTGATCCGGCGGAGCCGCGCCTTGTCGGCCACCCGCGCCGTCGCCGCGGCCAGGTGGGCCATGTCGACCGGCTTGAGCAGGAAGTTCTCGGCACCGAGCTGCATCGCCCGGACGGCGGTGGCGACGTCGCTCTCGCCGGTGAGGAGGATGACGGCGGCGTCGCGCTCGCGGAGCTGCTCCAGCACCTCCATCCCGCCGATCCCCGGCAGGCGGAGGTCGAGGATCACCACTTCGGGCCGCAGCCGGTCGAACGTGGCCAGCCCGGCTTCGCCGCTCAGCTCCCGGGTCACCTCGTAGCCTTCCCGCTCGAAGTAGTTCCCGATGCTGCGCAAAACGTCGACATCGTCGTCGATCAGGAGGACGGATCCGGCCATGGGCTTGCCTGTTGGGTGACGCCCAAAAACTAGTCAGTGGGGGTCCGGCTGCCAAACCTCCCCCGGCTTGGCACCAGGATGCGGATCGCCCGGGGGACCACGGTGACGGTGAACGGCGTCTCGCCGCCGGCTTCGCCGTCGAGCTGAACCGGCTGGGCGGGATCGCTCTCCACCCGGATTTCGCGGCCGCGCGCGTAGCTCACGTGACCGTCGAATCCTTCGACGGGCGGTGCGCTGCGGAGGATATCCCACACGGCCCGCACGCTCTGGCCGAACCCGATGGCCCGGACCACGATCAGGTCAAGCAGTCCGTCGTCGGGGCGGATGCCCGCCGCGAGCCGAACGAACGGCGGGATCACCTCGCCGCAATTGGCCACCAGGACCATGGACGCGCTGGTCTCGAGCCGCTGGCCGTCCACGGTGATCACGTGCGCCGCGCTCCGCACGGCCGGGATCAGCCGGAGCGTGGTGGCCACGTAGGCTGCCATCCCCCAGCGCCGCTTGTGCTCGCTCAGCGTCCCTGCCATCACGCGGGCGTCGATCCCCGCGCCGCAGGCCACGGCGAAGTAGTGCAGCCCGTCCGCCCGTTCCATGCGGCCCAGATCGAACAGCCGCGGGGTGGCGGTGACGAGTGCGCGCGCGGCCCGGGCCGGCGTCGAGGGGATGCGCAGGTTGCCGGCCAGCAGGTTGCCGGTGCCGCCCGGGATCACCCCCAGGCTCACGCCGGTGCCCACCAGCGCGGCGGCGGCCTGCATGGTGGTCCCGTCGCCGCCGAACACCGCGACCACGTCCATCCCCTGCTCCACGCCGTGTGCCGCGATGCGGCGCGCGTCGCCCGGGCCGCCGGTGGCGACCAGCTCGACCTCCCAGCCCGCCGCCTCGAGCGTCCGCACGATCGCGTTCACCGAGCGCTCGCGGTGGCGCGCCGCCGCGGGGTTGGCGATGAGCAGCACCCGCGGCACTAGAACTCCCGTTCCCAGAGGATGTCGAGGCCGATCTGATAGGGATTGGTGGCCGTCAGCCGGCTTCCCACGCCGAACGGGGTGCACGACTGCATGGTGGGCTCGACCGCGCCCTGCAGCTTCCACTCGCGGCTGAACCGGAACTCGAGGCTCGCGCCCAGGTTCCGGTAGCTGAGCTGGCTGAAGTCGGGGCAGAAGCCGGCGTTGAAGGTGAGGAAGGTCTTGTTCCCGATCTGCCACCCGGCCGCGAGCTGGGTGGGCGTGCCCCCGCTGGTCTGATTGGGCGAGACCCCGGGCCGGATCTCGATCAGGTCGATCGGCACGCCGAGATCCTGGATGAGCGCGCGCTCCAGCTCGCTCGAGAGCGCGCTCGACAGATACGACAGCCCCGTCTGGAGTCCCAGCAGCGTCGCTTCGTTGGCCGGGTACCCGGTGATGAGGTACGACGCGAGGTCGGTCTCCGAGATCGGCGGCCGGATGGTGCTGGTGAGCGAGAGCTTGGGCGCGTACAGCGTCCCGGTGATGTTGGCGATGATGGGGATCTCGTCGCCCCGGACGCTTCGCACCACGTGCTGCGCCTGGATGTCGAGGCCGGCGTTGAGGTCGCCGGTGTAGGTCACGTCGCCCCGGGTCACCGTGAAGTCGCGGGTGACCGGCCCGATCTTGAGCGTGTAGGTGCCGCGCGGCGCGTTGAGCTCGCCCGTGGGGTTCCAGGTCGCCGCGGTCTTGCTCACCTGCACCCGGCCTTCGAGCTGGATGTTGGCCTCGCCCGAGCGCAGCCAGTCGTCCGAGCCCATCTCCACCCGCAGGTTCACGATCCGGAGCGAATCGAGAAACCGGTTCTGGAACTTGTTGCCCAGGTTCTCGCGCCGGATGAGCGTCGTGTCCACCAGATCGGCGATCGACGGGTCCTCGAGGTCGATGATCCGCTTGTTCACCAGGTCGGCGAAGTAGAGCACGCCGCTGTTGGCCGTGAGCCCGCCGGTGAGCGTGGCGCCGAACACCGGACCCGTGAGCTGGAGGTTCCCGGTGCCCACCAGGGTGAGGAAGTTGCGCACGTCGATGGCGCGGAACTGGTCGGCGCGGAAGGTCAGGTCGAGCACCGGCTTCGAGAGGTCCTCGAGGCGCACGTTGCCGCCGATGGCCATCCGGCCACCGCCGCTGGTGATCACCATGTCGCGCAGCCGGATCGAGTCGCCGTCGAGGGTGGCTCCGCCGTTCACGCTGCCGAACCGGACACCCAGACCGGGGAGGGTCATCGAGCCGCGCCGGATCTCGATCGCGCCAGCGAGCCGCGGGTCGGCCCAGGTGCCCTCGACCTGCACGTCGGCGGTGAGGGTGCCGCCCACGCGCGTCACCGCCGGCGTGATCGCCTCGAGCAGGCCGAGCGAGACGCTGTCGGTCCGGGCGCGCACCGAGAGCGGCCCCTCGACCCGGCGCTGCTCGACGCCGGTGAAGCCCAGGTCGATCGGAAGATGCGCCTCCACCTGGAGCACGTTGTCGCCGGTGCGCCAAAAGTCCAGCTTCGTGTCCAGCCGGCGATCCTGGTAGCCCAGGGTGCCCTCGACGAACGGCGCCTGGAAATCGCCGAACCGCCCGTCGGCCAGGCGGGTGACGCCGTTGAAGGTCGGCTCGGCCAGGGTGCCGCCCAGGTGCACGTCGAGCTCGAGCTCGCCCGCGACGCCGGCGGTGTCGCGCTGGAGCAGGCCGTAGAAGTCATGGAGATCCAGCCCCATCACCCTGAGGTCGAGATCGCCGGGGGTGTCGCCCGGGACGCGGCCGGACGCCTGCACCACGCTCGAGCCGTTGAGCGCGCGCAGGGTGAGCGGCGTGAGCGAGGTCGCCGAGTCGGCCAGGGTCAGCAGTACCGGCTGCTCGAGCCGGTAGCGGTGGATCGCGAGCCGCGCCAGCAGCGTGTCGATCAGGAGCCGCGGGATGCTGTCGCGGGTGAACCACGCGCCTGCGCCGTCGAACCGCGCCACGCTCCCCACGTCGGTGCCGCCGGCCCAGCCGAGCGAGTCGGCAAACCCGTCGGCGCGGAGCGCGGCGCGGCGCAGGATGTACTGCTGCACCGCGAGCGAGTCCGACGCCGCCTGCGCGGTGACCCGGGGACGCTGGCCGCCGATCCAGGTGAGACGTCCGCTGACCCGGGGCGAGCGGATTCGCTGCCACTCGAGGCCGTCCACCACCAGGGCGGCGTCGGCGCGCAGCGAGTCGAGGCCCCCGGCCAGCTCGACGCTCCCGACCGCGCGGCCGCCGAGCGGACGCGCGTCGGCCGCGGTGTCGCGCGCCTGCTTCGTGGCGGCGAGCAGCAGCGAGTCGAAGCCGATCAGGCTGTCGGCCGCGAGGTCGAACCGCATGCGGCCATCGTGCGGCGCCGCCCAGCCGAGCGTGCCGCTGCCGCCGGCACGCGCGCCCTGCCATTCGGCGTAGGCGGTGTCCACCCGGATCACGCTGTCGTGCACCCCGCCCCGGGCAAACAGGCTGTCGATGGTCCACTCCCGGATCCGGCTCCGCGCCAGCGCCACCTCCAGCTCGCCCTCGGGCGCGCGCAGCGTGTCGATGCTCCCGGTGGCGATGAGCTCGCCCGCGAGCGCCGTGGAGAGGTGGCCGCCGGTGAGCGTGGCCAGGTCCAGCCGGGAGAAGTCGAGCCGGAGCCCGTCGGCGCCCCAGTGCGGCGGCTGCAGGGTCACGTAGCCCTGGGCGCGCACGTCGCCGAGATCGCCGGTCAGATCGGCGTCCACCTGCAGATGGCTGAGCCGGCCCTCGCTCCGGAAGCGGCCCCGGAGCTCGCCCTTCGTCTCGAGCGAGGGAAAGGCGCGGCGGATCCCTTCGAACGACAGCGGATCGAACACCACGTCGGTCGCGAGCGACAGGGTGTCGCGCCGGGTGTCGAGGTAGACCGTGCCGTGCGCCACGCTGGCCGGCCGGCCGTCGTCCTGCTGGCGCAGGGTGCCGTCGAAGGTCGCGTTCCGGAGCGGGCCGTTGAGCGTGCCGTCGGCGTTGAGCCGTCCCTCGAGGATCACGGCCGGCGCGAGTCGCCGGACGGTGCGGAGGTCGATGTTCGACCGGTCCACCTGAAACCCGGTGAACACGAGGCCGCTGTCCCGCGTCGCGCCGACGATCCCGTTTCCCGCGATGGTCGTGACCGGCCGCCCCGGCACCCGCGCGTCGGCGAAGGCCCAGTCGAGCGCCACGTCCATCGCGTCGAGATAGCCGCCCCCGCTCACCGTGCCGGTGAGCGTGCCGAAGAACGGGAGCGAGTCGATGTACGCCCGCGGCACGTCGAGGTCCAGGTTGCGCACGCTTACCCGCATGTCGCGGAAGCCGAGCCCGCGGTGCTTGTCGGTGAGCGCGACGAGATTGCCGTCGATCCGCTGCGGCCCGTTCCGGAGGTGCAGGTCGCGGATGTCGTACGCGGTGCGCTCGCCGGTCTCGGAGCGGGCGGTGACGACCGCGCTCCCGGTCATGGCGGGGAAGTCGGGCGAGACCCAGCGCAGGTCGTCCAGGTCGAGCTCGGGCGCGGTGACCTGGAAGTCGAACAGCGTGGGCCCGTTGGGCCAGGTGACCGCGCCCCCGCCCGAGAAGCGGGAATTGGGGAGCGCCCCGTGCGCCAGGCTGAACACCAGGCTGTCGCCGTGGAGCCTGAGGCGGCCCTCCGCGTCGGTGAACGTCACCGCCGGGTCGCTGATCTTCGTGGCCAGCGAATCGATGTCGATGGTGAACGGCTTCTTGTCGGGCGTGACGATCCGCATCCGGTCGAACCGGGCGGTGAGGTCGGCGAAGAGGATCACCCGGCGGAGCCCGTCGGGCCCGGCCTCGATGACCCGCCCCGGCTTGGCGCGCTCCGCGGCGAGCGCGCTGTCGCGCTGGGCGTCGGTGCGGAGCGAGCGGTCGGGATTCCAGGGCAGCGCCAGGCGCAGCGCGCCGTCGTTCACCCGCACGTCGTGGAAGTCCACCAGCGGCGAGGGGCCGCCGCCGCCCTTGCCCTTGCCGAGCCCCAGCACCTCCTCGAAGTTCATCCGCCCGTTCCGCAGCTTGATGAGCTGGATGGTCGGGCGCTCGAGCTGGATGCTGCTCAGCACCACCTGGCCCGCGAGCAGGTTGGGGAGCCGGTAGCTCACCTTGACCCGCGGGAGATCGGCCAGGAGCGCGCCGGTGGTGTCGCGCAGCACCAGGTCCTCGAGCACCAGATCGTAGATGAACGAGCCCGAGATGGATCCGACCCGCACCTCGCCGGTGACGATCCGGTCCAGCAGCCGCGACACCGTGCGCGCGAGCAGGTTCCGCCCGGGCGGCGTGAGCGTCATGGACGTCACCACGCCCAGCACCATCGCGAGCGTGCCGAGCAGGAAGACGAAGACGAACCGCGCCAGGCGGCGGCGCATCAGAACGCCTGCCCCACCGCGAAGTGGAAGGTGAACCGACCGTTCCGGTCGAGCACGTACGAGTCCTGCCCCGGCACCGGATTGAGATTGCCGAGCGTGTCCACCTGGAACAGCGGCCCCGCCTGCAGCTTGTACGGGTTGTAGGCCACGTCGAGCCTCGCGGGGCCGAGCGGGGTGGCCACCCGGAGTCCGGCGCCGGGCGTCACCCGGATCACCGCGCCCACCCCGCTCCCGCGCTGCCACACACCACCCGCGTCCACGAACGCCGCCAGCCGGAGCCGCGAGCTGAACACCGGCGAGGGCACTCGAAGCTCCACGTTGCCGACCGCGAGCGTGTTCCCGCCGGTGGCCGCCACCGTCACTTCATCGGGATTGATCGGGCGCCCGGCGGCCGTGGCGCTGTCCACCTCGCCGGCCGAGACGACGTACACCACCGGCCCGAGTTCGTTCCGCTCGAAGCCGCGCACGTCGTTGGAGCCGCCGGCGTAGAACCGCTGCTCGGGCGGAACGAAGTTGCCGCTCTTCGTGGCCACGTCGATCGTGGGAGCGAAGATGATCCCGCCGCGGAGCCGCCAGCTGAACACCACGTCGCGCGTGAGGGGACGGTACCACGAGTAGTCGGCCACGCCGCGCAGGAACTGCTGGAACGAGCTCGAGCCGAGCAGCCGCGAGCTCCAGGTGAGCTCCGCGGAGGCGAGCGACCCGCGCGACGGATCGAGCGTGTTGTTGACGTTCGGCAGGGTGCCGTTGGCGGTGAGCGTCGCCAGCACCCGGTTCTGCCGCAGCAGCGCCACCACGTCAGGCGTGCAGGCGTTGAACGAGGCACAGAAGCTTTCCGGCGTGGCCTCGGTGTGGCCGTAGGAGAGGGTGTACGAGAGCGAGAGCGGGATCCGCCGCTTGGGCGTCTCGCGCCGGAGCGTGATGTTGGTGCCGGTCTCCTGGCGCAGATAGACCTTGAACTCCGAGCGCCGCTCGGTGAACACCGACACCGCGATGGTGTTGTTGGGCGACAGGAACGCCGGCCGCCGGAACGAGGCGCCCAGGGTGAAGTTCACCTTGGCCGAGCCGACCGAGTCCTCCCGCGAGTTGCCGCAGATGCTGTTGGCCAACCCCCAGTCGAACGGGGTGCCCACGCCCACCTTGCTGATCCGGCTGGTGAGGTCCAGGATGCGGCCGCCGCTCCCCAGGAAGTTGCGCGTGGTCCACCCCAGCGAGCCGCGGAAGCAGTCGTCGGTGCCGTAGCCCAGGCCGCC
>DASUXW010000072.1:0-4257 GCA_036377715.1 Gemmatimonadales bacterium | reverse complement strand
GGGACCGGCACACCGAGATTGGTCTGGTGTGCCGGTCCCGCTCACCGCTCACTGCTCACCGCTTTACCGCTCCCCGCTCACCGCTTTCACCAGCTCCTCGTTGCTCCGATTCCTCCGCATGTCCGTCAGCAGATCGTTCATCGCGTTGATCGCCGTCATCCCGGCGATGCGCTGGCGGAGCTGGCGACTGACGGCCAGCACCTCGGGCGGGAGGAGCAGCTCCTCGCGCCGGGTGGCGCTCGCCACGAGGTCGATGGCGGGGTAGATGCGGCGCTCCGCCAGCTCGCGGCTCAGTACCAGCTCGCTGTTCCCCGTCCCCTTGAACTCCTCGAAGATCACCTGGTCCATCCGGCTGCCCGTGTCCACCAGCGCCGTCGCGATGATGGTGAGGGAGCCGCCGCCCTGGCCGGGCTCCACCTTGCGCGCGCTGCCGAGGAAGCGCTTGGGGCGCTCGAGCGACTGCGCGTCGAGGCCGCCGGATAGCGTACGACCGGTCCCCCGCTCCACCGTGTTGTAGGCGCGCGCGAGCCGGGTGAGGGAGTCCACGATCAGCACCACGTCCTCGCCCAGCTCCACCCGCCGGCGCGCCCGCTCCAGCGTGAGCTCGGCGACGGAGACATGCTGAGAGGCCGGGTTGTCGAAGCTCGACGCGATCACCTCGCCCACGCCGAGCGCTTCCATCTCGAACACCTCCTCGGGACGCTCGTCCACCAGCAGCACGAAGAGCGTGGCCTCGGGATAGTTGGTGCTGATCCCCTCGGCGATGGACTGGAGCACCATCGTCTTGCCCGCCTTGGCGGGCGCGACGATCAACGCGCGCTGGCCTTTACCGAACGGGCAGAGGAGATCGATGACCCGATTGGTGAAATCGGGCTGGCCCTGGCGCATGAGGCCGCACTCGAGCTGGAGCCGCTCGTTCGGGTGGATGGCGCCGAGCCGGCTGAACTCGGGCCGCCGGCGCAGCTCGTCCGGAGGGCGCCCATCCACCGCGGTGACCCGCTCGAGCGTGGCGCTCCGCCCCTTGCCACCGGGGCGGGTTTCACCCTCGATCTCGTCGCCGGGGCGGAGCTCGTAGCGCCGGATGATCCGCTCCCCGACGTGCACGTCGCCCTTGGAAGGCAGGTACCCCGCTTCGCGGCGGCGGAGGAATCCGCTGCCCCGATTGGCCATGTCGAGGACGCCCAGCATCACGCGGCAGCGGCCACGGAGCGCTTGATCCGGGACAGGATGGCGGTGAGGCCCTGCGTACGGGTCATGCCGAGCGTCTCACTCAGGCCGAGCTGGTCCAGCAGGTCGTCCGGGACCCGGGCCACCTCGGACGGCGCGGCGCCCTCGAGCGTCTTCGCCAGAAGCGAGATGAAGCCGCGCACCGTCGGCGATTCCGGCGGCACGTCGGCATGGATGTGGACCCTGCCTCCGGCCACCTCGACCCAGAGGAATACCGGAGTCTGGCACTCGTGCACCTGGTGCTCGCCGCGCTCTCGCTGGCCCTGGTAGCGGTCGGGGAGCGGGGGGAGCTTGCGGGAATAGTCGAGCAGGGTCTCGAGCCGGGTGGTGCGGTCGGCTGCCTTGAAACGGGGGATAAGAGTCTCCAACGTCGGCATGACCGTATTCTCGCACGGTCCGGGGTAGGTCGGAAGGGCGGACGGACAGGCGGACGGACGGACAGACGGACAGACGGACAGACGGACAGACGGACAGTGACGGCACACCGGCGCGGTGTGCCTTTCCCGTCCGCACGTCCGTCCTCCCGTCCCCCCTACTGCGCCAGCTGAAACGCCGGCGCGCCGAGCTGCCAGAGCAGGAAGCTGTAGACGTCGGCCAGCATGGCGCTCCGCTGCGACTTGGTGAGACCCATCCCATGCCCGGCATCGAAGTCCACCCGGAAGAGCACCGGCCGGCCCCCGTTGACCTGCGCCTGCATCGCGGCGACCATCTTGGCCGGTTGCCAGGGCTCCACACGCGAATCGAAGATCCCGGCGGTGAACAGGGTGGCCGGGTAGCGGGTTCCGGGCTTCAGGTGGGAGAGGGCGTCCATTTCCCTGAGCGCCTGAAATCCCGCCGAGTCGGCGATGGTCCCGAACTCCGGGATGTTGGCGGGCCCGCCAGGCTCGTGCTCGGTCCGCAGCGCATTGACCACGCCCACCTGCGGCACGGCGGCCCGGAACAGGTCGGGGCGTTCGGTCATGGCGCGCCCGATCAGGATCCCGCCGGCGCTCGTGCCGGTGCCCGCGAGGTGCTCCGGGGAGGTGTACTTCTGCTCGACCAGATACTCGGCGCACGCGATGAAGTCGCGCCAGGTGTTCGCCTTGGTGCCCAGCTTGCCGGCCTGGTGCCATTCCTCTCCGAACTCGCCACCCCCGCGCACGTGCGCCACGGCGTAGACGCCGCCGCGCTCGAGCCAGGAGAGGAGTGAAGCGCGGAAATACGGCGTATAGGAGATCCCATACGCTCCGTAGCCTTCGAGCAGCGCGGGGTGCGAGCCGTCGCGCCGGAGTCCGCGAGGATAGACGATCGAGAGCGGGATCATGGTCCCGTCCGGCGCTCGCGCTTCGGTTTCGATGGACTCGGCGCTGCTGAAGTCCACGGGATACGGCGGAACGAGCCGGGTGTCGCGTACCGTGCCGGTCCCGGCATCGTAGCCGTACCAGAGGGGCGAGTGGGTCCAGGACTGCAGCCGGAAGACGGTGCCCGCCCGGGTGGGGTCGGTCAATATCTGATCCACGGCGCCGTCGAACGGCAGCTTCAGCCGTGCCGCCCGGCCTCCGTATGGCACCCGGGTGACGCGGCCGAGGCCGCCCTCCATCTCCTGTACGTACAGCGCGTCCTTCGCCGCGCCGATGGCCTGGATGACCGCCGTCGATGCGGGCACGATCACCGCGGCCGTCTGCATGTTCGGGGCGGCGGCCTGGGTCCGCACCACCTTGAACCGGGGCGCGTCCTTGTGGGTCAGGAGGTAGAGGTCCTCACCCATCATCGCAAAGCTCGTGACGGCGTCCCCTGTGTCTGCCGCCAGACGCCAGGGCGTCGCCGGTCCGTTCGCGGCCGACTTGGGTGCGACGTACAGTGTTGCCTCGTTCCGCACTCCGTGACCCACTACCGCAAGCAGGTGGGCCGATCCGGGAGTCGAGACGACGACGGGAAAGTCGTCAGGACCGATCGGCACCCGCGGCGCCGTGCCCGCACCGAGCCATTCTGCATCCCGTTCGGTCGGCGTGCCAACCACGTGCCGGTACGCCCGGCTGTAGCGATAGCGCTCGGCGGGATTGCTGTCTCCCGCCGCGCTCAGGCGATTGTAGAAGAACGAGCGGCCGTCATCCGCCCATGAGACGGCGGGGAACTGTGCCCGCGTGATCGAGTCGGGCAGCACGTGGCCCGAGGCCACGTCGAGCAGGTGAAGCACCGTTCGCTCGGAGCCCCCGAGCGAAAGGCCGTACGCCAGGAGGCGACCGCCGGGCGAGGGGACCAGGTAATCGATCGAAAAATGGGAACCGCCGGGCGCGTCGAGCGCGTTCGGGTCCACCAGCAGCCGCTCGACGCCGGTGCTGCCCTCGCGGACATACAGCTTCGGGTTGTCCACCCCTGGCTGAATCTTGAGATAAAACCACCGGGTGCCCTCCACGGCGAGCGCACCCGCCGCCACACCCGCGTCATTCAGCTGCTGGATTCGACTGGCAAGCGCGGTCCGGCCGGGAATCCGGTCGAGCACGCTGCGCGTATACGCGTTCTGCCCCTCGAGCCAGCGGCGGAACGCCGGATTCTGCGGTACCGGGCGCTCCATCCAGCGGTACGGGTCGGGAACCACGGTGCCGAAGTAGGTGTCGGCCACCTCCTGCTTCGGCGCGGCCGGCGGGCCGGAGGCTGGGGCGGACTGGGCAGGCAGGTGCGACGCCGATACCACGAGCAGGATCGGCAGGGTCAGTTCCGAAACGATACGCCGATGCATGGGGGTGTCCTGAAACGGAGTCACTCAACGGTGCTGCCGGGACCGGCCTCGTCAAGGGCAGCTGTGGCCCGGGCGGCAGGCCTTCCCCCGCTTGACGCCCCGTCCCATCGTCGTGTATACATATGCAGCCCCATGATTACCGCCCGCGTCCTCCGCATCGTCATTACCGGCATCCGGCTCTCCCCGAGAGGCGGCGCGCGGACCCGCGGATAGCAGCAGACCCGGCACTCCAGCAGACGCGGCCTCTCGTCGAGAGAGGCCGCGTTCGTTTTCACCCATACCGGAGCCGCGCCCGCCGATGGCCCTTCACC
>DASUXW010000071.1:0-10669 GCA_036377715.1 Gemmatimonadales bacterium | reverse complement strand
CGAGAATGCGACAGCGCACCCACGTCAGGGTCGATGCACTGTCGCAAATGGGCGCTATTTCGCCTGGTATACGACACGCCCTCCGACGACCGTCGTCCGCACCGCCACCCGCTCGATCGCCTCGGGCGGGATGCGGGTCAGGTCCTGGTCCAGCAGCACCAGATCGGCCTTGTAGCCGGGCGCCAGCCGGCCGCGGGTGCGCTCGGCGAACACACCGTACGCGTTGCCGCCGGTGTAGGCCCGGAGCGCCTCGTCCACGCTGATCTTCTGCTCGGGTACCCAGCCGTCCGGATGCTTGCCGTCCAGCGTGCGCCGGGTGACCGCGGCGTAGATGCCCAGGATGGGATCGAGCGGGGCCACGGTCCAGTCCGAGCCGAACGCGAGGTGTGCGCCGCGGTCGAGCAGCGTGCGGAAGGCATAGGTGGTCTTGATCCGCTCCGGCCCGATCCGCTTCTCGGCCCAGCGGCCGTCGTCGATGACGTGGTACGGCTGCATCGAGGCGATCACGCCCATGCGCGCGATGCGGTCGATGTCCTGGCGGCGCAGGTGCTGCGCGTGCTCGATGCGGAACCGCCGGTCGCGCGGCCCGTGCGCTTTGGCCACGCTGTCGTAGATGTCGAGCAGGAGGCCATTGGCCCGCTCACCGATCGCGTGCACCGCCACCTGCAGGCCCGCCGAGTCGGCCGCCCCGATCCAGGCGCGGAGCGAGTCCTCTGGGGTCACCATCACCCCGGACGTCGAGGGGTCATCGTTGTAGGGCTGGTAGAACAGCGCCGTGGTCGAGCCCAGCGAGCCGTCCACGAATCCCTTCACCCCGCCGATCCACACCCACTCGTCCCCGCGGCCGATACGCGCGATGGTGTCGGCCACCGCGTGCCAGGTCGCGAGCGGAAAATAGAGCGCCGCGCGCGCCGTCATCGCGCCGGCCCGCTCGGCGCGCAGATACGTGCCGAGGTCGGCCGGGTCGAGGCTCACGTTGGTGAATGCGGTGACCCCCTTCGAGGCCGCGAAGGCCAGGGCGCGCCTGAGCGCGGCGTCGCGTTGTTCGGGACTCGGGTCCGGGATGGCGGTCTGCACCGGGTCCATCGCGCCGTCCTTGAGGATCCCGGTGGGCTCGCCGGTGCGGCGGTCGCGCACGATCACGCCGCCGGGAATGTCCTTTGTGGCCTTCGTGATGCCCGCGGCCTTGAGCGCCAGGCTGTTAGCCAGCCCCATGTGGCCGTCGAGGCGGTTCACGAACACCGGGTTGTTCGGCGTGACCGAGTCGATCCACTCCCGCCGCGGCAGCGGCGCGCCCGGCCAGCGCTCGTGGTCCCAATCGCCACCCAGGATCCACTCGCCGGGTTTGCGCTCGAGGGCGTAGGCCTTGAGCCGGGCGATGAACTCCTCGGGCGAATTGGCCGGGCGCAGGTCCACGCTGGCGAGCTGGAACCCGCCGTCCACGAAATGGGTGTGGCCGTCCATGAACCCCGGCACCACCATCGCGGCGCCGTTCGCGAGCACGTTCGTGGCGGGGACCGCGAACCGGGCCACGTCGGCGCTGTCGCCCACGGCCAGGATCGTGTCGCCCGCCACCGCCACCCCGCCGGCCCAGGGCCGGGCGGAGTCGCCGGTCCATACGCGGCCGTACACGACGAGATCCGCGGCCGGCCGAGCCGGGGCGGCGTGGCAGCCGGCGAGCCCGGCGAGCAGCAGTAAAAGCACGCCGGAGCGCGGTCGGAAATGAAGCATGGGGCCTCTCAGCGAAGCTTGGTGAGTCGACGGACGGCCTCGAGCCGCTCGAGCGCGCTCCCACCCGAAGCGGCGGGCGCCACCGAGAACAGGTCCCGGATGTCGAGCAGGATCTCGAGCATGAGCTGATCGCGCATGTAGGCGCTGTCGAGATCGATCATCCGGCCCTGGTCGCCGGCCTGCTTGGCGCGGTCATACGATTCGCGGTAGATGGATTCCAGGTTGGCCAGAATGCGTTCGCGGGGACGCATGCGCTATGGGTCCGGTGGTCTGGGATGAGTGCGTGGGCGGACAAACATTATACCTTTGGAGATGCGCAGGCCAGTTCCCGCTCACCTCAGCCCGCAGATACCAATGTCCCTCTCAGGCACCAACATCCTCTTCTTCGCCGGGCCCCTCTACGAGGACCTCGAGCTCTGGTACCCCAAGATCCGCCTCGAGGAGGAGGGTGCCGCCACGCTCGTGGCCGGCACCGGCGAGCGCACCTACCAGGGCAAACGTGGCTATCCGCTCACCGTCGATGCCGACGTCGACGAACTCTCGGCCGACGAGTTCGACGGCCTGGTCATTCCCGGCGGCTATGCCCCCGACATCATGCGTCGCTCGAAGAAGCTGCTCCAGCTCACGCGGGAGATCTACGAGGCCGACAAACCGGTCGCCTTCATCTGCCACGCGGGCTGGGTCCCGATCTCGGCCGGCATTGTCCGAGGGAAGCGCGGCACCAGCGTCGGCGCCATCCGCGACGATCTGGTCAACGCCGGCATGCTCTGGGAGGACAGCCCCGTCGTGGTGGACGGGAACCTGATCTCCTCCCGCACCCCGGCCGATCTCCCCCAGTTCATGCGCGCCCTCATCAAGGCGCTCGCCACGCGGAACTCCGAAGCGGCCGCCCCCGCCGGACGCGCCTGAGTGCCGTTCCAGGACGCGCAGCGGCGGGTGGACGCCTGGATCAGCCGCTACGAAGAGGGGTACTTCGACCCGCTCACCAACCTGGCCCGCCTCACCGAGGAGGTGGGTGAGCTCGCCCGCGAGATCAACCACCGCTTCGGCCAGAAGACCAAGAAGCCCGACGAGCCCGAAGGCAATCTCGCCATGGAGCTGGCCGACATCCTCTTCGTCATCATCTGCCTCGCCAACCGCGAAGGTATCGACCTCGACGCGGCGTTCGAGCGGATGATGGAGAAGGTGGAGGCGCGGGATGCGGGGAGGTGGACATTGAAGCGGTAAGCGGTGAGCGGCAAGCGGGAACAGCACACCAGACTACTTTCGGAGTGCTGTTCCCGCTTACCGCTCACCGCTCACCGCTCACCGCAGTTCACTCCCACTCCGCCGGCTCGTTCTCCAGCTCCTCCAGCAGCACCAGGTAGCTCTCCCAGCGATCCCGGGCGATGGCGCCAGAGTCTACGGCCTGGCGCACGTGGCAGCCGGGCTCGGCGCGGTGGCGGCAGTCGGCGTAGCGGCAGTCGCCGAGGAAGGGGCGGAAGTCTGGGAAGCAGGTGTCGAGCTGCCCCGGATCGATGCGCCAGAGGCCGACTTCGCTGAATCCCGGGGTATCCACCAGGTAGCCGCCGGCGTCGAGCGGCAGCATCACGGCCGAGACCGTGGTGTGGCGGCCGCGGCGGACGCGGGCGCTGATCTCGGCCGTCCGGAGCTGGAGCCCCGGCTGGACCCGGTTGAGCAGGCTCGACTTGCCCGCTCCCGACGGACCGGTCAGGACCGAGGTACGGCCGGCGAGGGCGTCCGCGAGGGCCGCGAGGCCCTCGCCGGTGCGGGCGCTGGTGCGATGGACCGTGTAGCCCGCGCGCTCGATCCGCTCGATGAGGGCGCGTCCTGGGTCGAGGTCCACCTTGTTGACCACGACGGCGGCTGGGATCTCGTTGGCCTCGGCTACCACGAGCAGCCGGTCGATGAGCTGCAGGATGGGCGTGGGATCGACGGTGGCAGTGACGACGAAGACCTGGTCCAGGTTGGCGGCCACGGGGCGGGCGCCGCGGCCCTCAGGCACACGGCGCTCCAGCAGCGAGGCGCGGGGCTCCACGCCCACGATGGTGTAGAGCCGGCCGGGATCGGGCTCGAGCCGTACCCGGTCGCCCACCACGACGCGGGTCGGGTCGCGCTTGGCCTTGCCCGCGAGCACGGCGCGCACCTCGCCGCCGTCGGTGGCAACGCGATACACCGCTCCGTCCCGCTCGAGCACGGTGCCGTGGATCGGCGTCACCACTCCACGGGCGCGCGGGCGATCGCCTCGTCCAGCGCGGCCTTGACGTCGTACAGCGACAGCGCGCCCAGCCGCTCGGCGGCCTCCCCCTCGGTGCGCCCCCAGACCAGGGTCCCGGTCTCGACATGGCCTACCGGCCGGTCGCCGCTCGGCGACCAGCGGACGAAGAGCAGCGCCGCGCCGTAGCGTCCCCGCGCGTCGGGCTCCTCCTCGACATAGATCGCGACCGAGTAGGCGTGGCCGTCGGTCCCCCCGAAGGCCGCGGCCCGATCGTGCACCGCCATGTACCCGCCCAGCGTCAACTCGTTCACCGTCCCGGCACCGACTCGCGTACGAGATTCCCGAGGAAGAAGGCGATGTTGGCGGGTCGCTCCGCCAACCGCCGCATCAGGTAAGGATACCACTGGGTTCCGAACGGGATGTAGACCCGGAGCCGGTATCCCGCCTGGCGCAGGGCGTCCTGCAGGTCGCGCCGCACCCCGTAGAGCATCTGAAACTCAAATCGGTCGGTCGCGATCTGGTGGACTCGAACGAACTCCCGTGCGCGCGAGATGATCGCCTCGTCATGGGTGGCGATCCCGGGATAGTTCCCCTCCAGGAGCAGCCGCTCCATCAGACGTACGTAGTTCTTGTCCACGTCGGCCTTGTCGGGAAACGCCACCGCGGGCGGCTCGAGGTAGGCACCCTTGCAGAGCCGCACCCGCGCCTTCATGGCGATCAGATCGTCGATGTCGCTCTCGGAGCGGCGGAGCATCGCCTGGATCACGACCCCGCAATGGCTTCCGAAGCTCTCGAAGAGGTGGTCGCGGAAGAAATCGAGTGTGCGCTGGGTGTAGGCCGAGCCCTCCATGTCGAGCCGGACGAAACCGCCGAGCGCCGCGGCCTTCTCCAGGATCGCGGTCATGTTCGCCAGGCAGAGCGGCTCGGAGAGGTCGAGGCCCATCTGGGTCAGCTTGACCGAGACGTTGACCTCGACACCCGCGGCGGCCATACGGTCGAGCATCCGCAGGTACTGGTCGCGCGCGGCCAGCGCTTCGGCCTCGGCCGCGACGCTCTCGCCCAGGAAATCGAGCGATGCGGTGATGCCGCGGCGGGCCAGGTCGCGCGCGGCCGCGACGGCCTCCTCCACCGTCTCGCCCGCCACGAAGCGGGACGCGAAACGCCGGGCCAGCCCGTTGCGCCGCACGAAATTGAAGACGCCCTGCTGCCCGGAAAGCCAGAGCAGGCCCTGCCGCATGATCACTCGGATATCCTGTCGGAGGCCCCCGAAGCTAGTGAGGCAGGCGGGCGGAGTGTAGAGGGGCGGGACCCGCTGAATCTTTATGCAACCTTGTGACTGGCGTCACTTTACGGCGTCGGTGCCGGCGCTATGATCCTGCTTCCATGACCGCCCGACGCCGCAGCCAGCCGCCCACGCCCGAGCCGGAGGAGTCGGCCCAGGCGGCAGGTCTGCGGTACGTCTCGGACGCGTCTCCCGGCATCCGTCGCCGCCGATCCGGCAAGGGGTTCAGCTATGTGGGCTCGGACGGCCGGCCCGTGCGTGACAAGGCCACCCTCGAGCGGATCCGCCGGCTCGCCATCCCCCCGGCATACACCGACGTGTGGATCTGCCCTCAGCCCAACGGCCACCTGCAGGCGACCGGGCGCGATGCGCGGGGGCGGAAGCAGTACCGCTATCACCCGCGGTGGCGTGAGGTGCGCGACGAAACCAAGTTCGGCCGCATGCTCGCGTTCAGCGAGGCCCTCCCCCGGCTCCGGGCCCGCGTGGAGAAGGACCTCGCGCGTTCCGGTCTGCCCAAGGAGAAGGTGCTGGCCACCGTGGTTCAACTCCTGGAGTGCACGGCCATCCGTGTCGGCAACGACGAGTATGCCCGGGCGAACCGCTCCTTCGGGCTCACCACCCTGCGCGATCACCACGTCGAGATCACGGGCTCGACGATCCACTTCGAGTTCCGGGGCAAGAGCGGCAAGGTGCACAGCGTGGACCTGAGCGACCGGCGGCTGGCACGGATCGTCGCGCGCTGCCAGGCGGTGCCGGGGGCGGAGCTGTTCCAGTATGTGGACGAAGAGGGCCGGCGGGAGTCGATCGGGTCAGGCGACGTGAACGATTATCTGCGCGAGATCACCGGCGAGGAGTTCACGGCCAAGGACTTCCGCACCTGGGCCGGAACGCTCCAGGCCGTCGCCGCTCTCGAGGGCGTCGACCCGCCCGGGTCCGAGCGCGAGGCCAAGTCGGCCATCGTCCGGGCCATCGACCAGGTCGCCGAGCGGCTCAACAACACCCGGGCCGTGTGCCGGAAGTACTACGTCCATCCGTTGGTGCTCGAGAGCTATGCGGCGGGAACGCTGCAGGAGCGGCTGAAGAACGGCGGCCCCCCGAAGAAGGGAACCGCCGGTCTCAAGCCCGAGGAGCGGGCCGTGGTGCGCCTGCTCCGATACGCGGAATGTTGAAGACGCTAGGGGGCGCCGACCCGATCGCCGTACCCGCCGCCACCGCCCATCCCGCTACCGCCGGTGCCACCGGTCCCACCCGTCTGGCCCGTCCCGCCCGTGCTGGTGCTGCTGGTCACGGTCACGGTACCGCTCATCACGGCGGCGCCGTGAATGGTGCAGTGATAGGGGAAGGTGCCCGCCGCGGTAAAGGTGCGCTGAAATTGCCCCGAGCTCTGGGTCTCGGAGTGCTGGCCATCGTCGAAGGTGACGTTATGGCTCACGTCACCTTGCGCCCAGTTCCACGTGACCGCGGTGCCCACCGGGACGGTGATCGTCGCGGGAGAAAAGAAATTGTTGCCGACGGTGACCGTATTGGCCCCTCCGGTCGTGGGACCGGTGGGAGTGCCGGAATCGCCGCCGCCGCAGCCCAGAGTGAGCAGCACCGCCAGGCCGGCGAGCAGTGATCGTTCGTGCATCGTGAAGCTCCACAGGACGTAGGAACTGCCATAGTACCGCCGGCCCGGAGCGCGGTCTTGCACGGGGGCAGCCGATTTGTGCGCGCTTAGCGGAGGTCACCCGGGCCGGGCGATCAGTCGAGCCGCATACGCTCGAGCAGCCGGCGAAATCTCGGGTCGCCCCTGAGCGGATCGAGTATCGGTTCCACCTTGAGATAGGCCAGCAGGCCGCGCCGCTCCTGCCACGCCCGCTCCAGCGAGGCGAACGCGGCGTCGGCCCGCCCCAGCGCAGCCTGCACCATCACGAAGGCCACCGGCGAGACGTAGGCGTCTCGAGCCCGCGCATCGAGTTCGGCCAGCACGGCCTCGGCCTCTCGGGTCCGTCCCCGCGCGGCGGCGACGGCGCCCAGGCCGGCAATGGCGAGGGCCGGACTCTCCGAGACGGCGATCGACTCGCGGAACGCCGCCTCGGCCTGCTCCCACCGTCCCACCTGCAGAGAGGCAAGCCCAATCAGGCGATGGGTCTCCTCCGCGGTGGGGTTCATCGCCAGGGCGCGCCGGAGCTGCTCCATGGCGGGCTCCGTCTGGCGCGCGTAGTAGTAGAGCCATCCCAGGCTGCGGCGGATCGAGACCGACGCCGGATCGAGCGCCACCGCCTGCCGCCCTTCGGCCAGCGCGTCCTCCGTCCGCCCCATTGCGATCAGGAACCAGGACCGCCACTGCCTCGCGGTCGCATACCGCGGGTTGAGCTCGATGGCCCGGCGGAGGTGGCGATCGGCCCGCGGCCAGTCCCAGTCGTAGATGAAGACCACCCAGCCCAGCGAGGTGTGGGCCTCGGCCAGCGTGTCGTCCAGTGCCAGCGCACGCTGTGCTTCCGCCCGCGCGCGCTCGAGCCCCTCCTGCACCGGCGAGCTGCGGTAATCGATCTGCAGCGCGTACGCATCGGCCAGGCCGGTGTACGCCAGCGCGTAGCCGGCATCCTCCGCGATGGCCGCCTCGAAGTACCTGATCGCCTGGGCGATCCCGGCGGGCGTGCGCCGGTTCCAGTAATAGCGGCCCTTGAGATAGAGATGGTACGCCTTGAGGTCGGCCGTGTACCGCACCGGCACCGGCTCGCCCAGGTCTTCGAGCAGCGTGGACCGGAGCGTATCCACGATGGTGCGGGCGATCTCGTCCTGGATGGCGAAGACGTCGGCCAGCTCGCGGTCATAGCGCTCGGACCAGAGGGTGCGTCCGTCGGCCACACTGGTGAGCTGCGCCGTGATCCGGAGACGGTTCCCGGCGCGGCGCACCGACCCGTCGAGGACCGCCGACACGTCGAGCCGCGCGCCGAGCGCACGGACATCCTCCCGGGCGCCCTTGAGCGCGAACACCGTCGTGCGCGAGGCGACGTGCAGCCCTTCGACTTTGCTGAGCGCCGTGATCAGCTCCTCGGTGATCCCGTCGCTGAAGTATTCGTTCTCCGGGTCGGCGCTGGCGTTGGCGAACGGCAGCACGGCGATCGCGCGTGCGTCGGCACCCGACGGCACGGCGGCCGCCGGCGGCTCCGGGCCCGCCTCGACCAGCGCCGCCGCGAACTCCGCCATGTCCGGAAACCGGTCCTCCGGCGCCTTGGCGAGGGCGCGCTCGAGTGCGCGCTCGATCCCGGCGGGAACGGCGGGTCGGTGGCTTCGCACCGGCGCCGGGGTCTCGATCGCCTGGCGCGCCATTGTGGCGCGCGGGCCCGTCCCGGCGAACGGCGGCCGGCCCGCGAGCATCTCGTACAGCACACAGGCCAGACTGTACTGGTCCGTCCTGCCGTCGAGGCCGGTCTCGGCGCTCGCCTGCTCGGGACTCATATAGGCCGGGGTGCCGACCGTGACCCCACGGTCGGTGGTGTAGATGTTGTCGCTCCCCGCCGCCGAGAGCGCGGTGGCGACGCCGAAGTCGGCGATCACCGGCTCGCCTTCCTGCAGGAGGATGTTCTCCGGCTTGATGTCCCGATGAATCACCTTGAGACGGTGGGCGTAGCCGAGCGCACCGGCGACGGCCCGGGTGATGCGGAGCGCGACGTCCACCGGCAGCGCGCCGTCGCGCTCGAGACGGTCCCGCAGGGTTTCACATCCGGCGTACGGCATCACGAAGTAGAGCAGCCCGTCGCATTCGCCCGAGTCGTGCACCGGCAGGATCTGCGGGTGGGAGAGCGACGCGGCGATCCGGATCTCGCGCAGAAAGCGCTGAGGCTCGTACGCGGACAGGCCGGTATCGGGGCGGAGCACCTTGACGGCCACCTTCCGGCCGTGCTTCAGGTCCTCGGCGAGGTAGACGGTGGCCGCACCGCCCCGCCCGATCTCGTCCTGGATCAGGTAGCGGTCGCCGAGGGCGTCGCGCAGGCGGGCAGGGATCTCGGACACGGCAGTGTCGTGTTTCGGGTCGGGACGGTGTCCATGGAAGGGAATCGCTCGTCACCCCGTGCACAAGGCACCGGCCACTACGCTCGATGAAACCTTTCGGATTCCGGCTCCGGTAGGATGAAAAAGGCGAGGCGCGGCCATGTTCCCTGGCGAGTACGAGCAACACGCACTCCCCCTCCCGACCGGCTGGCCGGAGGCGGCTCCCTTCGTGCGGCCGCTCCGGGCCGTGCTGGTGGACGCGGACGAGGTGGCGCGCCGGCAACTCCGGCAGCTGCTCGATGCCGAGCCGGGCGTCGCCGTCGCGGCCGAGTGCCCTTCCGGCGAGACCGCGCTGGAGGCGGTAGCCCGCGAACGGCCGCACCTGGTCTTTCTCGACCTCGTGCTCCCGGATGCGGACGGAGTCATTCTGGGCAGGGAGCTCGGCCGCGCCGCGCGGGCAGGGCTGGTGTTCGTCGCCGACCGCCCGCAGGGCGCCCTCAGGGCCTTCGAGGTGCACGCGCTCGATTATCTGCTGAAGCCGCTCCAGCCCGAGCGTCTGCGGAGCACGCTGGTGCATGCCCGGTCGGTCCTTCCGGAAGACCGCCGCGAGGCCGCCGCGGCCGAGCGGCTCGTGGCCCTGCTCGACCGCCGCGATGCCGAGCGACAGCGCCGGGCACGGCTGCTGATCCGCCGCACGGACGGCGCCTTCTTCGTCCGTACCGACGTGATCGACTGGATCGAGGCGGCCGGCAAGCTGGTGCACGTGCATGCGGGGAAGCAGGTGCACATCCAGCGCGAGGCGCTCGCGCGTATCGAGCGGCACCTCGACCCCGACCAGTTCATCCGCATCAGTCGTTCCGCCATCGTCAACGTGGACCGCATCCGGGAAATCCAGCCGTGGTTCAACGGGGAGTCCCTGATCATCCTCGATGACGGTTCACAGGTGCCCACCTCCCGCCACTACCGCGCGAATCTTCGCCGCCTGTTCGGCCGCGACCATGGGACGTAGATTGGGATCGAGGAGATCCCATGCCCCCCGTCCTCCGCCCGTGCTCGCGCCGGGCCGTGCTGCTGCTCCCGCTGTTGGTCGCCGCGCCCGCCTGCCGCCACGCCGCGCCCGAGCCTCAGCCCGCCGTGCACCCCGCCGATGCCGACGCCGCCATCCCCCTCGAGATCGCGAACCACAACTGGCTCGACGTGATCATCTATGTGGTCCGCGACGGGCAGGCCAGCCGCGTCGGGATCGCCAGCGCGAGCAGCTCGGCGAGCTTCTCGCTCCCGGCCCGCATGCTCGGGCAGGGCCGCGAGATCCGCCTGTGGGGCCACCCGATCGGCGGCACCGGCGGCACGCTCACCGAGTCGGTCGTCGTGCAGCCGGGGCAGTGGATCGAATGGACGCTGGAGAGTGATCTGGAGCGGTCGGCGATCGGGGTGTATTGAGAGCGGTCGTGAGTCGTGGG
>DASUXW010000070.1:0-6248 GCA_036377715.1 Gemmatimonadales bacterium | reverse complement strand
GGCCAGGATCTCCCGCGGGATCTTCACCTTGCCCAGATCGTGCAGCAGTCCCGCCAATCCGTACGCCCGCACCGCCGGCGGAGCGAGGCCGAGGAACTCGCCCAGCGCCATCGTGAGCACCGAGACGTTCATCGAGTGCGTGGTGGTGTACTGGTCGAACTCCTTGAGCTGAAGCAGCGGGAGCACCATCGCCTGGCCCGCGTGCATGGCGAGCGAGAGCGACCGCACCACGCCGTACGCCTCGAGCAGCGGCACCGAATGGCCCGCGACCACCTCCTCGTGCATCCACCCCACCGCCTCGCGCTCCTCGCGCAGCGAATAGGCCAGCGTGGCCACCGGGAGCGGCTGCTGGGGGACGGGCTGGCCCTCGCGCTCATCGATGCGGACCCGGCCGAAGCGGATCCCCTCCGGGCCGTCCTGCCACAGGCCCGGCGCGCCGTCGCCCGAGACGCCGACCACCGCGGCCGCGTGCGCCAGAAAGCGGCCGAAGTGTTCCGGGCTCACGTCCGCCGTCACCTCCAGCCGCTCGATCCCGGCGCGGGCGAAGCGGGAGCTCCACTCCCAGTGCTCGAGCTCCGGAAGCAGCTCGCGCCCGTACAGGACCTCGTCGGGGAAGAAGGTGAAGACGAGCCTGCGGTCGCCCCGCTGGAGGTCGGTTAAGTGCCGGTAGGCGTCCTCCACGGCGCGCTCGGTGGCCGGGTGCCCCTCGCCGTAGAGGCCGAGGGTCGAGAGCGCGTGCGAGAGCGAGGTCAGGAAGCGGACCGGATCGCTCACGCCATCCGCATCCGGCTCTGGGCGGGGCCCCCGTCACCGCGCGAGAGTACCCGCGTCGCGAGCGCGCGCAGCTCGGGCGGCTGGCGGCGGTCGTTGACGAACCGCTTGACGGCTGGAAGCGCTTCCCGGGGACACGACTCGTGGGCCGCGCGGAGCACGAGCGCCACGATCGCCGGATCCGGGTCCGTCAGGCCGTGCGTGATCGCGGAGATGCGGTGGGGCGGGAACTCGAGCAGCAGTTTGTACGCCTCGCGCCGGAGTCGGGGCTCGGGGTCGCGCGCGTAGGGCACGGCCGAAAAGCCGGGCGGCAGGGTGCGGAGCATCCGGAGCAGGACCAGCAGATTGCGCTGCACGTACCAGGGCGCGTTTCGGAGCCGGGCGGCGGCGGCCGAGGCGGCCGCCGGGCCGACGGTGGTGAGCAGGCGCAGCGCACGCGCGCGGGTAGAGCGATCGGCGGCGCGGTCGAGCACGTCGAGCAGCGGTTCCGCGGCCGAGGGGCCGAGCCGGACCGTGAGGCCTTCGACCAGCTCGAAATCGGGCCGCGGCACCGCGAGCGCGGCACGGAGCTGGGCGGGTGTGGCCACGTCGCGCCAGAGCGCATCGGCCGTGTCGGCGGAGCTCACCGGCGCGCGGCGGAGGGCGCTCACCACGGCCTCGAGCCGCCCCTGCTGGAGCAGGTGGTCCACCGCCGCATTCACTCGCGGGCCGGTGCACCCCGCCTCGAGCGCGATCTGCAGCACCGCCTCGGGCTCGCAGTCGAGCGGCTCCTGCTCCGCCTCGTCCGCCGCCGCGGGCGAGTGCTGGACCATCCCGTCGAGCACCGCGGTGTAGCTGCCGGGGTTCGGGTCCTCCAGCTCCCAGTCGGTGATGAGCCGCGCGACGTTCCGCCGGAGCATCGTCTCCGCCTCCGCGCGCGCGGGCCCATCGCTCTGGCCGGCGTGGTGGGCGAACTTGTGCAGCAGGCGGAGGAGCTGGTGCGAGATCGTCTGGCCCGTCGTCGCCGCGGCGGCCTCGACCACCTCGACGACGGCATCCACCGCCAGCACCTCCGACGCGGTCAGCGCGAACCGGCGGCGCTCGGCGTGGTCGGCGCCGGCTTCGAGCACGCGCCGGAGCGTCTCGGGCTTGAGCGAGGTCACCAGTCGCGATACCCGCTCCCGCGCGCGCGGCTCCCACGCGCCCTGCCTTCCCGACATCTCCTCCGCGATCTGGCCCAGGTAGTCGAGCACCACGCGGTCATAGGCGACGTCGTCGGGCTGCGTGTCGATCGCGCGCGCGACCAGCAGCGGGTCCTCCGCCTCCATGGCGGTCCCTCCGCCCTCGCTCGAGAGCGCCAGGTGCGCCAGGCCAAGCCAGAGCGAGCCGCCGGGGCCCTCATCGGGCTCGGCGCCGGGCGCGGCGGCGCCATCCGCCTCCTGCTGCAGCAGCAGCCGGGTGAGCTCCGGCGGCTGCACCTTCACCCGCGTCCAGTGCGCGCCGGCGCCCGGCCGGAGGCCGAAGGGGCCGTCCTCGCCCTGGGGGTCGGCGGCGAGTGCCCCGAGCAGCTCATCGATCTCGCTCAGCCCCACCCCGCGCTCGAACCGCGCGGTGGCCACGCGATGCCGATGGAGCCGGCGCGCGAGGTCGCTCAGCAGCGCGTTGCGCGGGTCGGTTGCGACGCCGGCCACGATGAGCTGGTTGCGGGCGATCCCGATCGCGAGCGAGTCGCGCGCGTCGAGCAGGTGCTCGAGGCGCCGGACGAAGCGCTCCGTGGATTCCTGCAGGTGGGGGTGGCCGGAGGGATACATCGCCCGCTTGTGCAGCACGATCGAGAACTCCACCAGGAAATCGGCCAGCTCGCGCGAGAGGGCCGCGACGGATCGCGGGCCCCTGGCGGGGGTCTCGGGGCGGGGGTCCTGGTCGAGGGGCATCGTCGGCCAGGGAGCAAGTTCCCCGCCAGGCTGCCATGTAGCCAAGCGATTGACTCTCAGTGGCTTACGGTGTAGGCCCGAGCCGCCTTCCGCCCGCTTCCGCGGCTTCCGGCCGCATCCTGCCAGATCCCTCGCACCGCCGCTTCCTTCGGCTCCCTACCCGGCCTATCTTCCCGCCCCATGGCCGATACCTCCCTGATGGACAAGCTGGTTTCCCTCTGCAAGCGCCGCGGATTCATCTTCCAGTCGTCGGAGATCTATGGCGGCCTCGGCTCGGTGTGGGACTACGGGCCGCTCGGCGTCGAGCTCAAGAAGAACGTGAAGGACCGCTGGTGGCAGGCCATGGTTCACGCCCGCGACGACATCGAGGGCATTGACGCCGCCATCCTGATGCACCCACGGGTGTGGGAAGCGTCGGGGCACGTGGCCGGGTTCACCGATCCGCTGGTGGACTGCCGCCAGTGCAAGAACCGCTTCCGCGCCGACGACCCCCGCATCAAGGGGACGCCCGGCACGCCCGAGGCACAGTGCCCGGTGTGCGGCAGCCGCGGCACGCTCACCGAGCCCCGGCTCTTCAACCTCATGTTCAAGACGTTCATGGGGCCGGTGGAGGAGCAGGCGGCGGTGATCTATCTGCGGCCCGAGACGGCGCAGGGGATCTACGTCAACTACCTCAACGTGCTGCAGAGCTCGCGGCAGCGGATCCCGTTCGGCATCGCCCAGATCGGCAAGGCGTTCCGCAACGAGATCACGCCCGGCAACTTCATCTTCCGGACCCGCGAGTTCGAGCAGATGGAGATGCAGTTCTTCGTGAAGCCCGGCACCGACGCCGAGTGGTTCGAGCGCTGGCGCGAGTGGCGCATGCAGTGGCACCTGGATCTCGGCCTCACCCCGTCGAAGCTCGAGTGGCACCAGCACGGCCCCGACGAGCTGGCCCACTACGCGCGCGCGGCCTTCGACATCCAGTACGAGTTCCCGTTCGGGTGGCAGGAAATCGAAGGCATCCACAACCGGGGCGACTTCGACCTGGGCCGCCATCAGGAGTACTCCGGCAAGAAGCTCGAGTACTTCGATCAGGCGGCGAACGAGCGCTACCTCCCCTACATCGTCGAGACCTCCGCCGGCGCCGATCGCGTCACGCTCACGCTCCTGGTGGACGCCTACCGCGAGGAGGAGGTGGAGGGCGAGACCCGCGTGGTGCTGGGTTTTCATCCCGCGGTGGCGCCGATCAAGGCGGGCGTGTTCCCGCTGGTCAAGAAGGACGGGATGCCCGAGCTCGCGACCGCGCTGTATCGCGACCTCAAGCGCCGCTTCCCGGTGTTCTACGACGACAGCGGGGCGATCGGACGGCGGTACCGCCGGATGGACGAGGCGGGGACGCCGTTCGGCGTCACCATCGACGGCGAGACGACGGGGCAGGGCACCGTGACCGTCCGGCACCGCGACACGATGGTGCAGGAGCGGGTCGCGATGGATCGGGTGGGGGACTACATCGTGGAGCGGCTGGGGGCGGACTGAGCGGGAGGCGCGGGGGTGTTCGCATGCGTCTCGCCGACTTCGAATCCATGGTCTCCCGAATGACCGCCGACGTCCCCGCCGAGTTCCTCGACGGCGTCGCCGAGATCGTCGTCTCGCCGCGCACGCTGCCGCACCCCGAGCGACCGGGCATCTATACGCTGGGCGAGTGCATCCCGCTCCCGGGAGGCGACGGCACGCCGGAAGGCATCCAGAGCCGGATCGTGCTCTACCATGGCTCTTTCACCGCCCTCGCCGACACCACGGCGGGGTTCGATTGGCGTGAGGAAGCCTTCGAGACGCTCACCCACGAGCTGCGGCACCATCTCGAGTGGCGGGCCCGCGCGCCCGACCTCGAGGAGCTCGACTGGGCCGTCGAGCAGAACTACGCCCGCCACGAAGGCGAGCCGTTCGATCCCGGGTTCTATCTTGCCGGCACCCCCGCAGGCGACGACGTCTGGCGAGTCGAGGACGACGTCTTCCTCGATCGGATCGTGCGCCAGGTGCCCAAGCGCGTGAGCGTGCGCTGGAGTGGACGCGACTACGACGTGCCGATCCCCCCGGGCGCGACCCTCCCCGCGTTCCTCGCGCTCGAGGGTGTGGCCGAGCCGCCCGAGGGCGAGCTGGTGCTGGTGCTCCGTCGCAAGCCCGGACTCCGCGCGCTGCTCCGGCCGCCGCAGGTGTTCCAGGCCGCGGTGCGGGTGACGCCGGCGCACGATTAGCTTCCGGCATGCGCTATTTCCTCTCAGGGGACGGGTCATGGTCTACGAGATGGTGACCGCGCTCGACGGCGCGGAGGTACTGGACCGCGCCAAGCGGTTCTTCGGCGAGCGGGTGCCGCTCCAGGCGGCGTTCCCCGAGAAACAGGGTCCGGGCTACGTCGTGCTGCGGGGCCAGGGCGGCGAGGAGGTCACGATCGCCGTGTTCTCCGTGCCGGGCGGCACCCGGATACGGGGCTCGACGCTCTTCTTCGACCAGCCGCTGAGCCGGTTCCTGAGCACGCTGCCCGTGCCGGAGGCGCAGCCCGCATGAGCGACGCGCTCCCGCTCCGTGTCACCGTGCAGGACGTGTGGGACGAGGTCCCCCTCGAGCTCCCCGCCACCACCTCGCTCGCCGAGCTCAAGCGCCAGGCGCTCGCGGCCACCAGGGTCATCCGCGACCCCGCCCAGTACGTGCTCAAGTTTCGCGGGTTCGAGCTGCAGGACGAGTCGCAGTCACTGGCCGATGCCGGGCTGGTGCCGAACGGCGCCCTGATCGTGCTGCCGAAGCGGCGGAGGGCGGTGAGGTAGGGCGGACGGGCGGACGGAGCTCGGCCGGGCCGCGGCGCGCGGCGCCGCGCTCCGCGAGTCATCCTGAGCGGAGCGAAGGAGCCATGACTTGGGGCATACCTCCTTCGCCGCGCTTGGGATGACCACGCCCTCCACTCTCTCGACACGCGAGCGCGCACGTGGCCGTCCCCATTTTCACCCATCCCGACTGCCTGCTCCACGACCCCGGGCCCGACCATCCGGAAGCACCCGCGCGGCTGCGGGTGCTGCTCGAGCGGGCGCGAGCCGAGCCCGGCGTCGAGGTGCATGAAGCCCCCGCTGCATCCATCCAACCGCTGTTGGAAGTACACCCCCTCGACTACCTCGACCTGCTCCAGGCCATGAGCGCCCGCGGCGGCGGCGCGCTGTCCCTCGACACCGTCCTCAACGACGCGAGCTGGCGCGCGGTGCTCGGCGCCACGGGCGCGGTGCTGGCGGCGGTGGACCACGCGCACGCGGGGCGCGGGAACGCCTTCGCGGCGGTGCGGCCTCCGGGTCACCATGCCCTGGCCTCGCGCGGGATGGGATTTTGTCTCACCGGCAACGCGATCGTTGCGGCGCGCCACGCACAGCAGGCCGGCCGCGAGCGCGTCCTCATCGTGGACTGGGACGTCCACCACGGGAACGGCACCCAGGCCCTCATGGAGCATGACGAGACCGTTCGCTACGTCTCGCTCCACCAGCACCCCTGGTATCCCGGCACCGGTTTGGCGCACGAGCGCGGCGTGGGCAACGTCTTCAA
>DASUXW010000069.1:0-4425 GCA_036377715.1 Gemmatimonadales bacterium | reverse complement strand
AGGGCGACTGTGATCTCCGTCACCCCGGCGGGAGCGATGCGAAGGTCAGCGAGCGTTTGTCGTGTTGCTGTCGAGCGAAGGGTTCAGCGTATCACCCTTGGACGTGACCGGCTGGCCCTGATCGGGGCGCGTCTTCGTGGCGCCGGGCCCGAGCGTGGACTTGCCCGTGGAGTCCACCACGCCCGACTTGGTCTGGTTGGCCTTGGCGGAATCGGAGATGCCGGCGGTCGTGGTATCGCGCGCCGCGCCGACTTCGTCGTTGGTCTTGTTGTTCGCGCAGGCCAGGCCGCCGACGAGCAGGGCGAGCGTGGCGAGGCGGACGGTGGACGGGATTGGCATGGTAACGTGCCCCGGAATTGTGGTGGCGGCCCCGCAGGGCCGGTGGACTGCCTCCGCGTCCACGGATAGCGCCGCCGGCAGGCCGGGGTCGGTGAGCCGAGTCACCTGGACGCTATTTGGGGTTCGTGGCCCAGACGCTGAGCTCGGGAATAAACCCACGGTCGTCCATGGTGAGCATGCTCACCACCGCGTGGGCGATCTCGCGGGGGCGCAGCTTGGACGGGTCCTCGTGCTGGCCCCGGCCCGCCCGGGCGGCGAACTCGGTCACCACCTCGCTCGGGTTGAGCAGCATCACGCGGACGTTGTGTCCCCGGAGCTCGGCGCGCCACGATTCGGTGAGACCCCGGAGCGCGAACTTGGTGGAAGCGTAGGCGCTCCCGCCCGCCCCCGCCCGGAGCCCGGACGTAGATCCCACGTTGATGATGTTCCCGAAGTTCCGCTGGACGAAGTGGCGGGCCGACTCGCGGGCCACGAGCGTCGCGCCGAGCACGTTCACTTCCCACACCCGGCGCATCTGTTCGGCCGTGACCTCGACCAGCGGCGCGAACGCGCCGATCCCCGCGTTGTTCACCAGCACGTTGTAGTCGCCGAAGGCGTCGAGCACGCCCCGGACCATCCGCGCCGCGTCGGTCTCGACGCTCACGTCGCCGGGGATGGGCGTCGCGCCGACCGCCGCGGCCGCGTCGCGGAGCCGCCGCTCGTCGCGGCCGGTGATCGCCACGCTGGCGCCGCGCTCCACCAGCAGCCGGGCGGTCTCGCGGCCGATGCCGCTGCTGCCGCCGGTTACCAGGACCTTCGCCTCGTTCAGATACATGGTTCCATCCTCTCTCCGGGTCTCGACTGAGGGGGCCCGCGTATTGGGCGCACTCCGGACGATAGCATGGTGGCCCTTGATATCGGCTTGAAGTCCAGGGCCCAGCATTCCGGGCGGTCGACCGGATCGGCCCGGGAGCCGGGCGGCCCCGTTGCATCTCCCATTCAGGAGCTCAACATGTCGCGCCTCGTTTGCAGTCCTGCCCTGCCCGCGTTCCTGCTCACGATCGGCGCCCTTGGCCTCGCGGGGTGCGACGGGAGTCCGGTCCCGACCCAGCCCGACGTGCCGGGAGCGCCGGCGCCCTCGACCTCGCTTGCGGCGGCCGCCAATACCTGGACGGACGCTCCCGGCGTCTACACAACCGACATCTACGGGTTCGATCTGGGCATGGCGCCCAACGCCGCCGGGCAATCCATCGTGTATGCGTTCGGAGGCACGTCGAGCGACGAGGGCGGCACCGGAAAGTCCGTCCAGGTCTACAACTCGGCCACGCAGACCTGGACGCGCAACAACTCCCAGGTCGGGGTCTACTACTCCAACGGCGTGGCCAAGATCGGAAACCGGCTCTACTTCTCGGGCGGCTACGTGACGGCCGGGAATCTGCCGGACGCGACGACGGCACTCTGGGCGTACGACTATGTCCACGACCGCATGATCCGGCGAGCCGACCTGCCGATCTTCAGCGCCGAGGGCGTGAGCGGCGCCATCGAGGGCAGGCTCTACGTTCTCCCCGGCGCCTGCAACGGCAACGGGTGGCCCAACGCGGGCTTCTGCGAGGTGGAGCAGACGCGGCGGTTCTACCGGTACGATCCGATGACGAACACCTGGGCGACGAGGCGGCAGGCGCCTCACTTCCACCGGCGCGGCGCCGCGGCCGTGCTGGGCGACAAGCTGTACGTGGCGGGTGGGTTGAACGAGAGCCTGCAGGGGCTGGCCGATCTCGACGTCTACGACCCTGCCACGAACGTCTGGCGCACCCTCGCCCCGCTCCCCGCGGCGGGCGCCGCGCAGGGGGCCGCGCTGCAGGGGCGGTTCTTCGTGGTCGTCCAGTCCAATGCCGGCCTGCGCGCGTATGTCTACAATCCGAAGACCAACCGGTGGAACGCCCGGGCCGTGCCCGGGATCTTCGGCTCGGCCACGCGCGTGACGCTGGATGGGAGCGCGCGGGTCTTCATGGCAACCGGCGGGCGGAGCGCGCTGTACACGCCCTGAGGCGCACCAGACTTGACAAATCAACATTTGTTGATGTATAATGGCCTCATGCCTCCGAACGCCGCTCCTGCCGGTCCCGCCAAGCTCGACCTCGTCGGGGCCGCGCGCCTGTTTCAGGCGCTCTCGGACGAGACGCGGCTGGCCGTCCTCGAGATGCTCCGGGACGGCGAGCGGTGCGTGTGCGAGCTTCAGGACGCACTCGACGCGGCGCAGTCGCGCCTCTCCTTTCACCTCAGGGTCCTCAAGGAGGCCGGCCTGGTCCGCGACCGCAAGGAGGGGCGCTGGTCGCACTACTCGCTGGTCCCCGACACGCTCGGCGTGGCTCACGACATGGTACGGGCCCTGGCCACGGAGACGAGCGGCAGGCGCGGTCGAAAGGGGTTGAGGGTGCTCGGCGACTGCTGCGACTGACCGCGGTCCGACCGCCCGTGCCACGCGCCACCCGGCGCGTTTTCTTCGGGCAAATACATCAACGTTTCTTGATGAGGAGACGATCATGCCGGAGCAGCACAATGTCACGGACATCGTGCGTGAGAAGTACGGACAGGCCGCGCGTCGGGTGCTCGAGGTGCGGGAGCCCGCGTCGTGCGGTCCGACCAGTTCCTGCTGCGGCGGGGCGGCATTCACCGGCACAGCGGACCCCATCACCTCCAACCTCTACCTGAACGGCGAGACCGCCGAGCTGCCCTCGGCGGCGGTGCTCGCCTCGCTCGGCTGCGGCAACCCGACGGCGCTCGCCGAGCTGCACGAAGGCGAGGTCGTGCTCGACCTCGGAAGCGGCGGCGGGATCGACGTTCTGCTCTCCGCGCGCCGCGTGGGCCCCGGCGGCAAGGCCTACGGCCTGGACATGACCGACGAGATGCTCGAGCTCGCGCGGAAGAATGCGGCCGAGGCGGGCGTCACGAACGTCGAGTTCCTGAAGGGGCAGATCGAACGGATCCCGCTTCCCGACGCGTCGGTGGACGTCATCATCTCGAACTGCGTGATCAATCTCTCGGCTGACAAGCGCCGGGTGCTGGCCGAGGCGTTCCGCGTGCTCAAGCCGGGCGGCCGGTTCGCGGTGAGCGACGTGGTGGTGCGCGGCGATGTGCCGGCGGCGGTACGGCGCAGCATGGAGCTCTGGGTGGGCTGCGTGGCCGGGGCGCTGGAAGAGCGAGAGTTCCTGCGGCTGCTGAGCGAGGCCGGGTTCGAGCATCCCTCGATTGAGCCCACCCGGGTCTACCGGAGCGAGGACGCGCGGCAGTTTCTCGCGGAGGCCGGTCTCGACGTGGAGGCGGGCATCAAAGGAATCGACGGGAGGTTCATGGCGGCGTTCGTCCGAGCAGCCAAGCCCGCGTGAGGGCACTCTCGCTCTCGTCTTCAGGTTGCGGAAAGCGGCTGCTGTGACGCAGTTGGTCACGCCTTCGGAGCGATGTGCGACAGGCAGTGCGAGGAGTCGGTCGGCGCGGATCGGGGGAATGTCGGCGGGAATGCGACCGCTAGCGGTCGCCGCTCCGGGTGCGGCGAATCGGCGAGCGCGCGTAGCCTCCGCGGAACTCGAAGTGGCGGTCGTCGAGCGGCCGCGTGCCCAGCAGCTCTCCGGACCGCCGGCCGCTCAGCAGACGACTCGCTGCAACCATGTCGAGCACTTCCTGGACCGGCTTCCACTCGCCCGCCGGTACGCCGGGGTAGCGCGGGGCGAACTCCGGCCTGAGCCTGGCTTCACGCCGGTGCTCGGACGTCGTACCTGGAGAGGCGGGTTCGAGGCTCATGGGGCATGCTACGGCGCGGCGGGCGGCCGGAGCGGTGAGGATTGTCACGCGCCCGCGGACGTGATGCGGCGCACCGATCAGCGGCTCGCTCGGCCCCCGCTGCATAAGGCTGTTCTCATGGCCGATTCACGCTGACTTGGGTGATCCGGGTGCATGTTTCTCCACAACGGCTCAATCAGGCGGGCGCCTGCGTCGCCGCTTCCGGAGGACTTATGAGATACCGTCTACTGTTGCCGAGCGCACTGACGCTCGGTGCACTCACGCTCGCGGCCTGCGGCGACAACACCACGACCGAACCAACTCCGCCCG
>DASUXW010000068.1:0-10133 GCA_036377715.1 Gemmatimonadales bacterium | reverse complement strand
CCTCGGCGTGCTCGACCTCGAGACCCTGCGCATGCGCGGCACCTATCCCGTGGGCGATGACCCGGACGTCCTCGCATTCGACCCGGGCCGGCGCCGGCTCTTCGTGGCGTCCGAATCCGGCGTCGTCGCCGCGTTCATCGTCGCGGGCGATCCCCTGGTCCCGCTCCCCCGCTATCGCGCCCCGCACGCGCACACGGTCGCGGTGGATCCCACCACCCACCTGGTCTATCTCCCGCTGCCGAGCGTCGGCGGACGACCCGTGCTCCGTGTCCTTGCCGCCCCTTGACCTCTCCGTCGTCGCGGTGCTGGTGCTCGCCGCGGTGCACGTCATCACACCGTCGCTGCGGTTCATCCGCGGGATCCCTCGCAGCATCTGGCTGTCGATCTTCGGCGGTGTATCGGTGGCCTACGTCTTCGTGCACCTGCTCCCCGAGCTCGCCGAAGGCCAGGAGCGCCTGGGCCGAGCGCTCGCGTCCGGCGTGCTCGGCGTCAGCTTCGCGGAACGACACGTGTATCTGGTGGCGCTGTTCGGCCTGGCCGTATTCTACGGGCTCGAGCGCCTCGCCAAGCGCGCGCGCTCCACGACCGACGGCGGGACCGGCACGTCGGTGTTCTGGATCCACATGGGGTCGTTCGGGATCTACAACGCCGTGGTCGGCTATCTGCTCGTCCGGCGCCCGAGCTCCTCGCTCGCCTCCCTCGTCTTCTTCACGGTGGCCATGGCACTCCACTTCGTGGTCACCGACTACGGCCTCACGGAGGATCACGAGCAGGCGTTCCCGCGCATCGGCCGCTGGGTGCTCGCGGGCGCTGTTCTGGCGGGCTACGTCCTCGGGCTAGCGTTCGAGCTGCCGCAGCCCGCCATCGACATCCTGATCGCGTTTCTGGCGGGCGGGGTCATTCTGAACGTGCTCAAGGAGGAAGTGCCCGCCGAGCGCCAGAGCCGGTTCTGGGCGTTCGCGGCGGGTGCGGCGGGATACGCGTTCCTGCTGCTCTTCGTCTGAGCGGGTACGTCAGCCTTCACGATGTCCGCGGGCGTACCATCGCGCGGATGAGCGCGCCCGAGGCGATGAGCGCAAACAGCATCCACGCCTGCGCGAAGCTCCGCGTCGCGAGCATCCAGAGGCAGAAGCCGAGCCCAGCGACCGCGATCGGTACGCCCCACGGCAGGACGAACCCCGCGGCCGGCGTCCCCGCACGGCGGCGCAGCGCGATCAGCGCGCCGCAGGTGGCGGCGAAGATGGCGAGCCGCACGATCGCCGAGAGCGTGGCCGTCTGGGCGAAACTCCCCACGAGACCGAGCGCGAGCGCCACGGCGGAGTTGGCGATGATGGCCACGTGCGGCGTCCGGCCGCCCGCGTGCAGCCGGCCGAACGCCGCGGGAAGCTCGCGCCGCTCCGCCATCGCGTGCATGATGCGAGGCGTCATGAGCGCGAAGCCGGTGAGCCAGCCGTATACCGAGACCACCACGGCCGCGGCGCCGAGCTTGTCCCCCGCCCCGCCGAGGACCTGACCCAGCGCGTCGGCCACGGGCGTGGTGGTGTGCCCCGGATCGGGAAGCACCACGGTCACGACGAGCTGCACCAGGCAGTAGATGATGGTGATGATCCCCATCGCCGTGATCAGCGCGAACGCCATGTCGCGCCGCGGGTCGCGGGTCTCGCCGGCCGCGATCACGGACGACTCGAACCCCCCGTAGGCGAACACGAGCACCAGCACCGCGTCGGTCCAGCGCGGCTCCGGGACCGCGCGCGCCGCGAGCACGTCGGGATGGACGAACGCCAGTCCCACGACCACGAGCAGCACGAGCGGCAGGAGCTTGGCGACGGTGAACAGGTTCACCGTCCAGGTCGCCTGGCGGACGCCGCGGACGTTGAGCACGGTCACCACGGCCACGCCGGCCGTCATCGTGACCGCGCGGCCCAGCGGTGTCGCAACCACCGGCAGCAGCACGGCGAGGTAGGAGACGAAGACGTTGAGCACCGCGGCGGCGGAGAGCAGCCGGGTCCAGATGTGGAGCCAGCCGATGTGGAACCCGGCGGCGGGCCCGAACGCCTCGCGGGTGTAGAGGTACGGCCCGCCACCCTGCTCGAACCGGCTCGCCACCTCGGCAAACGAGAGCACGACGAGGAAGATCCCGGCGCCCGCGGCGAGCACGGCCGCCGGCCCCCACGAGCCCGCAAGGTCCGCGACGGTCGACGGGAGTCCAAAGATGCCGCTCCCGATGACACCGTTGATGACCGCGGCGGTGAGCGCCCAGCGCCCGATGGCGCGGACGAGCGTGGGACGCGACGCAACGGCGGAATCGTCCGGCTGCATCTCGGCTCCGGAATCGGCTGGCGGGGGCTCGACGAAAACAACGGGATGGCCGGCGCATGCCGATCATCCCGTTGGGGCGCCGCGTCTCGGCGGGCGACCACGATCGCTCGCCGCCGCGGGAGCCGTACCATGCAAAGTATGGCACGCTGCCCGCCCGCGAAAGCGGCCAAGATTTGTGCCGCCTTGCGGGTCCGCCCGCCGCCGGTAGGTTGGACCCACATTCCCGCGCCACCCAAGGGGGTCCCCCATGCGCGCACGTATCGCTGCTACGCTCGGTCTGGTCACCATCCTCCTCGCCTGCCAGGACAACACGGCCACCTTCGCACCCGACGAGGCATCGGCGGCCCGCTCCCCTGCGGGTCCCAGTTTCTCGACGGCGAGCCAGATCGCCCAGCTCCGCCGGCTGGTGGCACCGTTCCACGACTTCGAAACTGCCAAAGCCGCCGGCTGGAACGCCGCCATCACTCCCTGCTGGACGACGGCCGACCTGCCGAGCCAGCCCGGCGTCGGCGCCATGGGGTTCCACTGGGGCAACCTCGACTACATCCTCGATGGCGGCGCCGTGAACCTGCTCCAGCCCGAGCTCCTGATGTACGAGCCGGAGAAGAACGGCAAGCTGCGCTTCGTGGGCGTGGAGTACATCGTGCTGTTCAGCGATCATCCGGCGACGGCCGCTCCGCCGACGCTGCTGGGGCAGGAGTTCTCGCCGGTGCCCGAAGCCGGCGTGTGGGGGCTGCACATCTGGGTGGGCCGCCAGAATCAGAGCGGCATCTTCTCCCCCTGGAATACGAAGGTGAGCTGCCAGTACGCCGGAGCCCAGGCGACGGCGACGGGTCACAATCACGGGCGGTGAAGCAGCTCGCGGCCCGACCGGCCGCGAGGAGTCGCGATGCGCTGCGGGCGCCGATCGTCGAGCTCGGATGACGAGCCGGCGATCGGCGCCCGAAGCATACGGCGGTCCGTCTAGCCATCATCGGGAACGTCACCGGCGCGTCCACAGCAGCGTCGGCCCGAGCCCGGCTACCCGGTCGAAGTGCCGAACAGCGATCCGACCGCGGCCGTCAGGCCCATCGCCAGCGCACCCCAGAACACGACCCGCGCCGCACTCACCAGCATCTTCGCTCCACCCGCCCGTGCGGCCACGGCGCCGAGCAACCCGAGAAACACCAGCGAGGTCAGCGCCACCAGCAGGCTCAGCAGGGACGTCGGCGCCAGGGCGATCACGAACAGCGGCAGCACGGCGCCGGCGGCGAAGCTCAGCGCCGAGGCCCAGGCGGCCTGCACCGGCCGAGCCTGGAGCGCCGCCGTGATGCCCAGCTCGTCCCTGGCGTGCGCGGCGTGCGCGTCGTGCGCCGTGAGCTGCTCGGCGACCTGCCGCGCGAGCGCCGGCTCGAGTCCCCGCTCGACATAGATGCCGGTCAGCTCGTCGAGCTCGGCCTCGGGCATGGTCGCGAGCTCGCGGCGCTCGCGCTCGAGATCGGCCCGCTCGGTGTCGGCCTGGGAGCTGACGGAGACGTATTCGCCGGCGGCCATGGACATGGCGCCGGCGACCAGGCCGGCCACGCCCGCCAGCAGCACGGCCGACCGGCTCGCTTCGGCGGCGGCGACGCCGAGCACCAGGCTCGCGGTGGAGACCAGACCGTCGTTGGCGCCGAGCACGGCGGCACGAAGCCAGCCGACGCGCTCGGTCCGATGGCGCTCAGCGTGTCTGGCCGTCACGCGGGGGGCTCAGGCACACAGCTCCGGCGCGAAACCGTCCTGGAACAGCTTCGCGACGAGCGCCTTCCGCCCGCGCACGCCGACCTTCTCGCATGCCTTGTCCAGATAGTCCTGGACCGTGTGCACCGAGAGGCCGAGCTGCCAGGCGATCCGTTTGGTGGGCTCGCCGCGGAGCACCCAGAGCAGCACCTCGCGCTCGCGGGGTGAGAGGCCGTAGAGCCGGAACAGGAGCGGGGCGACCTCGCGCCGGCCGGCCGGCTCGATCGAGATCACGGTGGACGAACGGCCGCTCGCGTCCGGCTCGCTGAGAGTGGCGTTGAGCGCGTACCAGGTCCCCGACCGGCCGCGGGCGCGCAGGCGGGCTGCCGCCGGCGCGTCATCGGGGGGGTGCCGGAGCCGGAGCAGCCGGCCGCGCACGCTCAGCACCGCGAACGGGAGCGGGTCGCCGCCGTCGGCGTTCTCGGCGCCGAGATCGTCCAGGTAGCGGGAGGCCGCCCCGGTCCGGAGGACGACCTCGCCGCGCGGCCCGAGCACGAGGAACGCAGGCGCGGGCGAGACGATCATGCTCGGCTCCGCTGCCTCCCCCGACTCCGCCTCGCGGCTCGACAGCTCGAGCAGCGCAGCGCTCTTCAACCCTTCCGAGACGTGCGGCGCGATGCGCTCCAGGAAGCGCCCTTCCCGACCGGTGAACCCGGCCGCGCCGCCGCGCAGGATGCACCACGAGCCCCAGAACGCCTCCGGAGTGAAGAACAGCGCGCGCATGTGGTGGCGAAGCCCGACTTCGTGCAGGGTTCGCTCCAGGCCGACCGGAATGTCGCTGAACTTGATCACGGCGCCGGAGCGGGCCTGGTCGATCGTCTTCGTGGCCTCGTCGTCGGGATAGTAGTGGCCCAGGAACTCGTCCAGCAGCTTGGGCGAGGGGTGTTTCGCGATTCCGTGGGTGATCAGCCCCGTCTCGGGGTCGAGGGTCCAGAAGTGGTGCTGGTCGGAAGGCACGACGCGCTCGACGCGACGGGCGAGCTCGCTCCTCAGGGTGACGGAATCGAGTCCCGCGTAGCAGACCCGCTTCACGCTGTGAAAGGCCTGCTGCTCGGCCGTCGTGCTCAGGCTCATGGGGGGCTCCGTGAGGGATGCGGACAAGGTACGGCGCCGAGGGGCGGGGGGAAAGGTGAGCCGGGGAGGTGGATCAGGGTGACGGGCTCCGACGCCAGGCCCATCGCGTTCTCCTCGTCCACCTCGTGGCACTCGACCGAGCCGGCGAGGCCGGCCGTCCGCTGGAGGAACCGCCGGAGCGCCTCGGCCGAGTCCGCCCACCAGAGGCTGAAGCAGGCCGAACCGTCGCGGGTGGGCGCGGAGGCGACCAGGCGCCAGTGCGGCGGACGGTCGGGAATCGGCTGCTCGGCGAGCGCGGCGAAGCGCCCGGGGTCGCTGATTCGATGATGGGCGATCACGTACATCATGCGGCGAAATTGCCGCGGCGCGCGGGCGGCGGCCACCCCCATTTTTGGGGGGCCGCGCGGGCCCCGAAAAATTGGGATGGAGCGCCCGGCCGCCTGATCGCATCCTGGTGCACCCACACCAGGAGACCACGATGCGTCCGACCCTGCTCCGATCCTTCGTCCTTCCGACCCTCGCCGGCCTCGCCATCGCCGCGAGCGGCGACTCGACCGCGAGCGAGCCCGACTCGCTCACCTCCTACGGGGCCCCGGTCCCCCTCGGCAACGGCACCGTCCGGGTGTACGCCGAGTTCGCCAGGGGCGCGCCGGTGGAGGTCGGCGTCGCGCTGAGCGAGGCCGCCTTCGCCGGGCTCCCCGCCGACGGCGCGAGCGGCGGCATGCCGATGCCCGATGGGCATCACACCTACGTTTCCGTGCTCCAGATGCCGGCGCGGAACCCGACGCCGTACAGGTTCGTCGCCCTGGACTGGAATCCGGCCGGGCACATGCCACCGGGGATCTACGATCAGCCGCACTTCGATTTTCACTTCTTCGCCACGACCGAGGCCGAGCGCAGCGCGATCGTGCCCACGGACCCCGAGTTCGACGCCAAGGCCGAGCGCGTGCCCGCACCGGAGCTCGTGCCGGCCGGCTACCGGAAGCTGCCGGGCGGTGTGCCGCTCATGGGCGCGCACTGGGTAGATCCGACGAGCCCCGAGCTGAAGGGCGAGCTCTTCACCAGGACGTTTCTCTACGGGAGCTGGGACGGGAAGCTGACCTTCGCCGAGCCGATGATCACGAAGGCGTTCCTGGAGACCAGGCCGAACTTCCGTGCGCCCGTGCCGACGCCGGCGAAGTACGCGGTGCCGGGCTACTACCCGACCGAGTATCGGGTGTACTGGAACGAGGCGGCGAAGGACTATCGGGTGGCGCTGGCGGGGCTGGTGAAGCGGGACTGAGAGCGGGCGAGCCGGCGACGAGCCGGGCGACGGTGGACCTGGCGAAGTGAAACCTGACGATGATGCGGGCACCTCCGCGTGGCCCGGGCTCGACTTGGCCGTGCAGGACCGGCACCAGACTGCCGAGGTTGACCGGGGTGAACCTGCGGATTGGGACCCTGCTCGATGGCGCGCTCCAGGCGCGCCAGCACCGGTAGGGGAGCATGTCGCCCGCTACCGGACCCCCACGCCCACCCGCGACCAGCGCACGCGGCGCGCCGCCCTGGCCGTGTCACGCTCGATGCTCATGTAGACCAGGCGTGGCTGGCCGAGGACCCGGGCGAGGGGGATGAAGCCGTAGTACCGGCTGTCGTAGGATGCGTCGCGATTGTCTCCGAGCGCGAAGAGCGAATCCGGCGGCACGACGAGCGGGCCCCAGTGCTGCAGGTCGGGCGCGTAGCTGCCCGGATCGATCGCCACCGTGTGCGCAATCTGCCACCGCCGCATCTTCGCCCGCTGATCCGGATCTTCGGAGCGCGTCGGTGCCCCGTGAATCACGAACGGCTCGTCCGCCAGCCGGCCGTTCCGACGCAGCGCGCCGTCGGTCATCTCGAGCGTGTCGCCCGGGAGGCCTACGACCCGCTTCATCACCTTGAGCCCGGGCTCCTCGACCGATTCGAAGACGATGATGCTGCCGTCTGTGAGGCGCCCGCGTACGGTGGCGGTTTTCGCCACGAAGACGTAGTCGCCGTTCAGCAGCGTCGGCGCCATGGACTCGGTGGGCACCAGGAAGGCTTCCACGGAATTTCTCATACGGGTCCAGAGCGCGGTGCCGACGGTGGCGCCCAGCGTGAGATGGGCGGACAAGCCGAAGTACCAGAGATCGCTGAACGGTCGCAGCGGAGACGCGGTGGGCTCTCTCGCCGAGAGCGTCGCGGCATGTATGAGCAGCCCCAGAACCACGGCCGCGACGCCCGCCGCCAGGAGCAGGAAGAGGGTGCGGTTCTGCGGGAGCAGCACCGACGAGCCGATCCACGCGGCCATCGCCAGCGTGGTGAGCCCGTACGCCACCACGGCAGCGACGGGGTAGCCGGCATACAATTGCCCGAGGCCCGGCACGACGAGATTGAGGAGGGCAGCGAGCCACGGGCGGCGACGTTTGCTCATGCCCGAGGCATGTGCCACAGCTCGGCGGCCGCGGTGATGGCGAAGCCGATCAGAAGAGCGATGACCAGGCTGCTCCGGCTCGTGCGGCGGGCGCGGGCAGGTTCGATCGCTCGCCCCACGGCGGGCTCGAGCTCGGTGGTCATAGGTTCTCCTTCGGGGATGCGAGAAGGTACGGCGGCGGAGCGCGGCCCGGAAGCGGAGCTTCCCACGACGTCACGCCCACATCCTGATGCCGCTCGGGCAGATCCTCGGCTGTGCGCTCCATTTCCCGCGGTGTGCGCGCCATGTCCCGCCGTGCGCGCGCCGCAACCTTCCGGCGAGGCGGTCCTTCCCGCGGCGCGCTCACTTCATCCCGTTGCATGAGCCTTTCGTCCCGGCGCGTGAGCGCTCCATCCGGTCTGGCGCGCGCTCGATCCCGGCGCGCATCGGGGAGATCCAGTGAACCGAGGTCCGGTTCAGCCGCGACTCCGGACCTGTCCGGTCGCCAACCACCTAGAGCAGCAGCACCTCGATCCGGTGCGCGTGGACCATCTGCTTCCTGGGCGACCACGCGAACAGGGTAAACCGCCCGTCCTGCGACGCCACGAACGCCAGGGCGTCGCGCTGGTCGTGCACGAACTGCGCGGCGGAGAGGTGGCGCGTGCCGCCGAGCTCGGTGGCCGACAGCCGGAGCGGCACGTCGCCGCTCACCGGCTCGGTCACGATCACCTGCTCCACGGGTGGGTGCCGCTTGCGACGGCGGATGGTGGCCCCGAACGCCAGCAGCTCGAACCGGTGCGAGAGGACGGCCGCGCCGTCCACCGCCGTGAGCCCCGCGACCGCGTCCACCAGCACCCGGATGTCGTCGGCGACGCTTTCGTCGGCGCGGCGGGCCAGCAGGTCGGTCAGTCCGCGGAACGGCGGCACGATAGGGTAGATCGTGGGCTGCTCGATGGACTCGCGCCAGGCGTCCGTGCCGCCCGGCACGACGAGGAGCGAGGCGCCGTGGCCGTGCCCGCGCATGGAGACGGCGAGCTGTGTCAGGAGGCTCCCGCCGTCGTTCCAGGACAGGATACCGTCGGCGCCGAGCAGGGCGCTCAGCGTCGCCGGGCCGCGGGGCATGGCGCTGTCCCCTTCGTCCACGATCCGGATCTGGTCGCCCCGCAGCACGACGATGTTGCCGTACTTCTGGTCCCTGTCCCGCTGATACTTGAGCACCAGCAGGCCGGGCTCGACCACCTCGGTGACCAGGCAGAAGTCGGGCAGCTCGCGCACGGCGCCCCAGATCCGGAGCTCGCCCTGGGCCGAGCGCCACACGCCGAGGTGGATGCCGGGCCGCTCGACGGCCGGGGCGAGGCGGACCAGCGGGTCGGCGCTGAGCGGGAGCGACCGCTCGAACCGCATGGGCTGGCCCGCGTCGTCGGGAGCCACGATGGCGAGCGAGACGCGCGGCGTGCGCCCCTCCTCGCGGCGGAGGCTGGCCCAGAACGCGGCATTGACCACGGCGGTGACGGTGGCCGGCTCGGGTCCGGGGCCCGCGGGCTGGACCCGCCGGGCGAAGAAGTCGGCGACGATGGCCGCGGCCGTGCGGGCCGGCGGGTAGGCGGGGTCGGACATCAGCCGACCTCGATGAGCCCTTCGCTCACCAGCACGCTCGCGCCGCCGACCCGCGTGGCCACCACGACGCCGTCGCGCTTGTCGGCGCTCGCCTCGAGGAGGCTCGGCCGGCCCATCTCGACGCCCTGCGCGATGCGCCACGTCTTCGTTCCGTCCCTGGCGCCGTCGTAGTGGGTGAGCAATCCGGCGAGCGCGCAGTTGGCGCTGCCGGTGGCCGGGTCTTCGGGGACGCCGTCGAACGGGGCGAACATTCGCGCGCGGAGGTCGAACTCGTCGCCGCTGCGGACGTAGAGGTGCACGTCGGCCGGGACACCCTGGGCCCGCAGGGCTTCCAGGCCCGGCATGTGGATCCGCGCCCGCTCGAGCGCGGCGCGGTCGCGGAGCTCGGCGAAGGTGAACGGCAGCCCCACCGAGGCGACCTGCGGCGGGTGCGTGCTCGTGACCACGTCCTCCGGCGCCAGCGACACGGCCGCCGCGAGGGATTCGGGCGAGATGGTCATGCCGAGCGTGAGCCGCTCGGGGGCGGACAGCTCGCACCGGAACGTGCCGTCCCGCGGCTGAATCGTGACCGGTACCGGGCCGGCCTTCTCCTCGAACGTCACCGTCATGGGTGCACGGATCTCGCCGAGCTCACCGCTGGAGGCCAGGACGAACGCGGTGCCGACGTTGGGGTGGCCGGCGAACGGCACCTCGGTCGCGGGCGTGAAGATCCGCACCCGGCGCGTGTGGCCCTGCTCCGGGGGGAGCACGAAGGTGCTCTCGGCGAAGTTGAACTCGCGGGCGATCTGCTGCATCGGGCGGTCGGAGAGGCCGCGTGCGTCGGGGAGGACGGCGAGCTGGTTGCCGCCGAAGCGCGTGGAGGTGAAGACGTCGCAGGTGTAGTAGCGGTACCGCATCGGATGCCTCGCGTAGCTGACCTGCCAAGATAGCCTGGAGGCGCCTCAAGGTTCTTCGCGCC
>DASUXW010000067.1:0-8831 GCA_036377715.1 Gemmatimonadales bacterium | reverse complement strand
AAGTATCAGGACGCGCTCCGGATGAACTACGAGGCGCCGCTCACCTCGCTGGTCTGGCTCACCTCGATCATCTCGGTGGTGCTCACGTACCTGGTCTCGTATCTGCTCATCCCCGACATCGGCGGCGACCCGACGCTCTGGTGGAAGCTCTCGACGGTCATCACCTGCGGCACGCTGGCGGGCGCGATCATCCCCGAGCTGGTGAAGGTCTTCACCTCGGTGGACAGCCGGCACGTGCGCGAGGTGGTCACCAGCTCGCGCGAGGGCGGGGCGTCGCTCAACATCCTCTCCGGGTTCGTCGCCGGCAACTTCAGCGCGTTCTGGCTCGGGCTCGCCATCGTGGTCCTGATGGCGATCGGCTTCGGGGTGAGCACGCTCGGGCTCGAGGGGCTCATGCTCGCGCCGGCGGTGTTCGCCTTCGGCCTGGTGGCGTTCGGCTTCCTCGGGATGGGGCCGGTGACGATCGCGGTGGACTCCTACGGGCCGGTCACCGACAACGCGCAGTCGGTGTACGAGCTCTCCACGATCGAGCAGCTCCCCGGCATCGAGGCCGAGATCAAGCGCGACTACGGCTTCACGCCCGAGTTCGAGGCGGCCAAGCAGCACCTGGAGGAGAACGACGGGGCGGGGAACACCTTCAAGGCCACGGCCAAGCCGGTGCTCATCGGCACCGCGGTGGTGGGCGCCACGACCCTCATCTTCTCCATCATCCTGGCACTGACCGAGGGGCTCCGGCCGGAGCTGCTGGCCAACCTCTCGATCCTGCACCCGCCGTTCCTGCTCGGCCTCATCACCGGCGGTGCCGTGATCTACTGGTTCACCGGCGCCTCCACGCAGGCGGTGACGACCGGCGCCTACCGGGCGGTGGAGTTCATCAAGGCCAACATCCAGCTCGAGGGCATCACCAAGGCGTCGGTGGCCGACAGCAAGAAGGTCGTGGCCATCTGCACCCAGTACGCCCAGAAGGGAATGTTCAACATCTTCCTGGTGGTGTTCTTCGCGACGCTGGCCTTCGCGTTCGTGGAGCCGTACTACTTCATCGGCTACCTGATCTCGATCGCGCTGTTCGGTCTGTATCAGGCGATTTTCATGGCCAACGCCGGCGGCGCCTGGGACAACGCGAAGAAGATCGTGGAGACCGAGCTCAAGGCGAAGGGCACCGACCTGCACGCCGCCACGGTGGTGGGCGACACGGTCGGCGATCCGTTCAAGGACACGAGCTCGGTGGCGCTCAATCCGATCATCAAGTTCACCACGCTGTTCGGGCTGCTCGCGGTGGAGCTCGCGGTCTCGCTCACCAACGAGCAGGGGTACGGCTTCAGTCACATCCTCGCCGCGCTGTTCCTAGCGGTGGCGCTCTTCTTCGTCTACCGGTCGTTCTACGGAATGCGGATCGAGGCGCCGGCGGCGTCGGAGGAGGCGGCGGGAAGGCCGGTGGCGGTCAAGGCGTGAGCTGACGGGCGGGGGCCGATCGGGCGGTGCCGCTCGAGAGGGCCGCTCGACGAGTCACTCGAACGAAGTGAAGGGGGCATCCCTCGGGGTATGCCCCCTTTTGCTGCGCTCAGGATGACTCGTCTCGTCCAGCGCGCTACGCCGCTATCTTGGGACCATGCCTGAGCCCCGCGACCCGCTCGACCGACGGGAGTTCCTCGGCCACGCCGCCGTGCTCGGCCTCGGCGCGGCGGCGGGCCGCACGGGGTTTATCGCGGGCCGTCGGGACGACTGGCCGGCGGCGGAACGCCCGGCACTCGCGTCACCGCCTCCGTTCGAGCTCGAGGAAGCCACCGTTGCCCAACTCCGGGACGGGATGACCTCGGGCCGCTGGACGTCGCGGCGCATCGTGGAGCAGTACCTCGCGCGCATCGCCGCGACCGACCGCGCCGGCCCCTCGCTCCACTCGATCATCGAAACCAATCCCGACGCGCTCAGCATCGCGGAGCAACTCGACCGCGAGCGCGCGAGCGGCCGGACGCGCGGGCCGCTGCACGGCGTCCCCGTACTCCTCAAGGACAACATCGACACCGCCGACCGGATGACCACGACGGCCGGCTCGCTCGCGCTCGAGGGCTCGGTGCCGCCGCGCGATTCGCACGTCGCCGAGCGGCTCCGCGCGGCCGGTGCCGTGCTCCTCGCCAAGGCCAACATGAGCGAGTGGGCCAACATTCGCTCGAACCGCTCATCGTCGGGCTGGAGTGCCAGGGGCGGGCAGTGCCGGAATCCGTTCGTGCTCGACCGGAACCCCTGCGGATCGAGCTCCGGCTCCGCCGCAGCCGTGTCGGCCAACCTCGGCGCGCTCGCGGTGGGCACCGAGACCGACGGCTCGATCGTGTGCCCCGCGTCGGCCAACGGCGTGGTAGGCATCAAGCCGACGGTGGGTCTGGTGAGCCGCGCCGGGGTCATTCCGATCTCGCACACCCAGGACACCGCCGGCCCGCTCTGCCGCACCGTGGCCGACGCGGCGGCGCTGCTCACGGCACTCGCCGGCCCCGACCCGCGCGACGTCGCCACGCAGGCGGCGGCGGGGCACGTGGCGGCCGACTACACCCGCTTCCTCCGGCGCGACGGCCTCAGCGGCGCCCGCCTCGGCGTGGCGCGCGAGAAGTTCTTCGGCTACAACGATGCCACCGACCGGCTCGCCGAGGAGGCGCTCGACGCCCTGCGCCGGGCCGGCGCGGTCGTCGTGGACCCCGCCGACATCCCTCACGCGGGCACGTACGACGATGCCGAGCTCGAGGTGCTGCTCTACGAGCTCAAGGCCGATCTCAACGCCTACCTGGCCACGCTCGGTCCCACGGCGCCGGTCCGCACGCTGGCCGACGTGATCGCCTTCAACGAGCGGGAGCGCGAGCGCGAGATGCCCTGGTTCGGCCAGGAGTTGTTCCTGCAGGCCGAAGCCAAGGGGCCGCTCACCGCGCCCGGCTACCTCAAGGCGCTCCGCACCTGCCGGCGGGTCTCGCGCACGCAGGGGATCGACGCGGTCATGGCGCGCCATCGGCTGGACGCGCTCGTCGCACCGACCGGCAACCCCGCCTGGCCGACCGACCCCGTCAACGGCGATCACTTCACCGGCTCGAGCTCGACGCCGGCGGCGGTCGCCGGCTACCCGAGCGTGAGCGTGCCGATGGGGTACGTGGCCGGCCTTCCGGTCAATCTGTCGTTCTTCGGCCGCGCCTGGAGCGAGCCCACGCTGATCCGTCTGGCGTATGCATTCGAGCAGATAAGCATGCAGCGAAAGGCGCCGAGGTTCCTGCCCACGCTCGCTTGACTCTCCTTCTGGGGCCGTGGATTTTCCACCCCGGACCACCTCTCCTCCAACCGGGACCCGCATGGCCGTCACCAGCGCTGTCGCCCCCGATCCGGCCGCCCGGGCCGGGCTGTCTCGGGACCAACTCCTCGAACTCTACTACTGGATGCGCCTGACCCGGTCGCTCGAGGAGCGGCTGGTGAACCTGTATCGCCAGACCAAGGTGGTCGGCGGCCTGTTCCGCTCGCTGGGCCAGGAGGCCTGCGCCGTCGGCTCGGCATACGCGCTCCGGCGCGAGGACGTGCTCTCGCCGCTCATCCGCAATCTGGGCTCGATGCTGGTGAAGGGCGCGACGCCGGTCGAGGTGCTCCGGCAGTACATGGCCAAGGGCGACTCGCCCACCCGCGGGCGCGAGCTCAACATCCACTTCGGCGACGTCGAGCAGCGCAACTTCATCGGCCAGATCTCGCACCTGGGCGACATGGTGCCGGTGATGGCCGGCGTGACGCTCACATTCAAGCTCCGGAAGGAGCCGCGCGTCGGCCTGGTGTACGTGGGCGACGGCGCGACCTCCACCGGCGCCTTCCACGAGGGCATCAACTTCGCCGCGGTGCAGCGCTGTCCGCTGGTGGTGGTCGTGGAGAACAACCGCTACGCCTATTCGACGCCCACCGACCGGCAGTGTGCCGCCGAGCGGCTGGCCGACAAGGCCGCGGGCTACGGCATTCCCGGGGTGCGTGCCGACGGCAACGACGTGCTCGCGGCCTACGAGGTGACGCGTGATGCCGTGGCCCGCGCGCGTCAGGGTGAGGGCGTCACGCTGATCGAGCTCATGACCTACCGGCGGAAGGGCCACGCGGAGCACGACAACCAGTCGTACGTGCCGGCGGGCGAGATCGAGCGCTGGGCCACGGAAAACGATCCGCTCGACCGCTACGTGCAGCGGCTCACGACGAACGAGGGCGTCGCGCCCGCGGAGCTGGAGGCGACCGACGCCCGGGTCCGCGCCGAGATCGACGACGCCACCGACATCGCCGAGCAGTCGCCGCCACCCGAGCCGCGCGACGGCCTGCTCGGCGTCTACGCCGATCCGCCCGCCGCGCCCGCGCTCTGGTACCGCGAGGGGATCCGGAGCGCCGTGGACGTGCACGAGCGCCCGGCGAGCTGGGGGACGCACGATGGCTGAGGCGACCTATCTCGAGGCCATCCGGCAGGGGCTGTTCGAGGAGATGGAGCGAGACCCGGCCGTCTTCTGCATGGGCGAGGACATCGGCTCGTACGGCGGCGCGTTCAAGGTCACCGAGGGTTTGCTCGACCGCTTCGGCGCCGAGCGCGTGATCGACACGCCAATCAGCGAGACCGGTTTCGTGGGGGCGGCGGCCGGCGCGGCCCACATGGGCATGCGGCCGGTGTGCGAGATGCAGTTCATCGACTTCGTCTCCAACGCCTACAGCGTCCTCACCAACTACGTGGCCACCGCGCGCTACCGCGCGTTTCTGCCCTGCCCGATGGTGGTCAGGGGCCCGAGCGGCGGCTATGTACGCGGAGGGCCCTTTCACTCCCAGAACCCCGAGGCGGCGTTCCTCCACACGCCGGGGCTGAAGATCGTCTATCCCGCCACGGCGAGCGACGCGAAGGGCCTGCTTAAGAGCGCGATCCGGGACGACGACTGCGTGCTCTTCTTCGAGCACAAGTATCTCTACCGCCGGATCAAGGAAGAGCTGCCCCAGGGCGACCGCATCGTGCCGATCGGCCAGGCGCGGCTGGCCCGGGAGGGCCGCGACCTGAGCATCATTACGTACGCCGCCACTGTGTGGAAGGCGCTCGAGGCGGCGGAGCAGCTCGAGCGGGAGGACGGGCTCTCGGTCGAGGTGCTCGACCTGCGCTCGCTGCAGCCGATGGACGACGAGGCGATCGTCGCGACCGTGAAGAAGACCAACCGCGCGCTCATCGTGCACGAGGACACCGTGACGGGCGGCGTCGCCGGCGAGATTACCGCGCGCATCAACGAGCTGGCCTTCGAGTGGCTGGACGCGCCGGTCCGGCGCGTGGCCGCGCACGACGTGCCGCTCCCCTACGCGCCGCCGCTCGAGGACTTCGTCCTTCCGCAGACGCCCGATATCGTTCGCGCCGCGCGCTGGCTCGCGGCGTATTGATGGGAGACCGAGGGTATGGCCAAAGTTGACGTGATCATGCCGCAGATGGGCGAGTCGATCGCCGAGGGCACCCTGTCGCGCTGGATCAAGCAGGTGGGCGATGCGGTGAAGCGCGACGAGCCGATTTTCGAGATCTCCACCGACAAGGTGGACGCCGAGATCCCCGCGCCGACCGCGGGCGTGCTGGCCGAGATCCTGGTGCCGGAGGGCGAGACGGTCGCCGTGCAGACGGTGGTCGCGAGAATCGAGACCGAGGCCGGGGCCACGGCCGCCGCACCGGCGCAGAAGGAGTCCACGCCGCCGCCACCGCAGGCGCCGGTTCCCGAGAAGCCGGCGTCACCGAGCACGCCGGCAGCCCCGCTCGCGCCCGCGCCCTCCGCACCCCCGTCCCGGCCCACGCCTGCGCCCGCGCCGCCGCCGGCCGCCGCACGCACCGGCGGTGGGAACGGCGGCGCCGAGACCGCCGACGAGCGGCTGCGCCGCCGCTCGACCCCGCTGGTCCGCAAGATGGCGGCGGAGCACAATCTCGATATCGCCGCCATTCCCGGGAGCGGGCTCGCCGGCCGGGTCACCAAGAATGACATCCTGAGCTACCTGGAGACCGGCGCACCGGCTGCGCCGCCGTCCGCGGCGCCGGCGCCCGCCGCGCCGGTCGCTCCCTCCGCCGTCCCGAGCGCCGCGCCCGGCGCGCCGGCGGTCGAAGCCTGGCCCGGCGATCGGGTCGAGCCGTGGTCGCGCATCCGCAAGCTCACCGCCGAGCACATGGTCATGTCGCGGCGGGTGTCGCCGCACGTCAATACGATCTTCGAGATCGACTACACCCGCGTGGCCCAGCTTCGCGCCCGGAAGAAGCAGGAGTACGCCGAGCGGGGCGTGAACCTGACCTATCTCGCGTTCATCGCCAAGGCGACGGCCGACGCACTCCGGGCGCACCCGGCCGTCAACGCGGCCGTGAGCGGCGAGAGCACCATCTTCCGGCGCGACATCAATCTCGGGATCGCGGTGGCGCTCGAATGGGGGTTGATCGTCCCCGTCATCCGCCAGGCCGACGAGCTGTCGCTGCTAGGCCTGGCGCGCGCCATCAACGATCTGGGCGAGCGCGCGCGGACCAAGAAGCTGAGTCCCGACGACGTGCAGCGCGGGACCTTCACGATCACCAACCCCGGCGTCTTCGGCTCCCTGATCGGCACGCCGATCATCAACCAGCCGCAGGCGGCCATTCTCTGCGTCGGGACCATCGAGAAGCAGCCGGCCGTCATCACCGTGGACGGCACCGACTCGCTCGCGATCCGGACGAAGGGGATGCTCTCGCTCGCCTTCGACCATCGCATCGTGGACGGCGCCGACGCCGACCGGTTCATGGCCGACGTGAAGCGCACTCTGCAGGAATTTCCCGACACGGCCATGTAACGAGGAGCCGATCGGCGATGCCAAGACGGATCATCGAAGTGGACGGTGAGCAGTGGGAGGTGGCGGTGAGCGGCCGGATCACCCAGTACCTCAAGGACGAGTTCGGGCTCGTGTTCAGCCGGGGCACCGGCCCCGACCGCGAGCGGCGCGTCGTACGCTACTCGCCGCTCGGCGCCAAGAGCCGGGAGCTTTCGCTGGCCCAGTTGAGCGACCGCCAGTTGCGCGAGCTCCTCGCCCACTCCCAGCCGGACTGGACCTCGCCCGAAACGGGGTACCGGACCTGACGGCCGCCGACGGGCCGCCAGCGGGGCTCGTGGACCTCCACGTGCATTCGACCGCCTCCGACGGCAGTGTGGCGCCGGCGGCGGTGGTGGAGCGCGCCCGGCGGGCGGGGCTGGCCGCGATCGCGCTCACCGACCACGACACCGTCGCCGGGGTCCCCGCCGCCGTGGCCGCGGGCGAGCGGCTCGGCGTGCGCGTGGTGGGCGGGTGCGAATTCAGCGCGGCGGCGCCCTGGGGTGAGATGCACGTCCTGGGCTACCTGCTGCCCACCCAGTCGCCCGAGCTGGAGTCGTTTCTCGAGCGGTGCCGTGCCGACCGGGTTCGCCGCGCGCGCGAGATGGTGGAGCGACTCCGTGGGCTCGGCGTAGCGATGGAGTTCGAGCACGTCCTCGCCGAGGCGGACGGCGGCGCCGTGGGGCGGCCGCATGTGGCCCGGGCGGTGGTCCGTCAGGGCGGGGCGGCGGACGTGTCCGACGTCTTCGACCGCTTTCTCGGCCGTGGCCGGCCCGCATTCGTCGAGAAGGTGCTGCCCAGCTTCCGCGAGGTGGCCGACCAGGTGCACGCGGTCGGCGGACTGGTCTCGCTGGCCCACCCCAAGGAGCGCGGGACCCGGGGGTTTCTCCAGCGGCTGCGCGGTGAGGGGCTGGATGCGGTTGAGACCCGCCACCCCAGCCACGATCCAGACCTTCGCGCCCGTCTCACCACCATCGCCCTCGATCTCGGGCTGCTCCGCACCGGTGGGAGCGACTGGCACGGCGATCCCGGCCCCGGCGAGATGCAGCCGCCTCTGGGGTCGCAGCAGGTGCCGCTCGACTGGCTGGAGCGGCTCGAATCGCACCGGGCCGCTCCGCCCGCCCCGGCATCATCGTGACCCGGCTCCTGCCGGCCGGCAGCCGGGCGCCCGACTTCTCGCTGGAGGGCTCGGACGGTCGGGCGTACCGACTTGCCGAGCTGCTCGAGGCCACGCCGGTGCTGCTCGTGTTCTACCCGGGCAACAACACCCCCGGCTGAAACCGCCAACTGTCCGCCGTGCGCGACGACATGCCCCTCTTCGAGCGCTACCAGGTTCGTCCTTTCGGTGTCAATCCCGCGCCGGCATCGAGCCACGCCGCCTACGCGGACAGGCTTCGACTGCCGTTCCCGCTCCTCTCGGATCCCGGGCTCGTGGTGGCGCGGGCGTATGGGGCGGTGCGCCCTGACGGCGGCAGCGTCGCGCGGTCGGTGGTGCTGGTGGCTCGGGACGGCGCGATCGTCTACAGCCAGGCCGGCGCGCCAGGCGCGGAGATCGTCCTGGATGCGCTGAGGTCGGCATGAGCGCGACGTCGTGGGATTTCAGCGGCAAGGTGGCGCTGGTGACGGGGGTGGGGCGCGCCGGGCAGATCGGCAACGCCGTCGCCCTGGCGTTCGGGCACGCGGGCGCCCGCATCGTCGCCTGTGACGTGAACGCGGTGGCCGTGGTCCAGCGGGTGCGCGAGTTCGCCGAGGCCGGGGTCGAGGCGCGGCCCTCGGCGGGCGACCTGACCCAACCCGACATCGCGGCGCTCGCCGTCGAGGTCGCGCTGCGCGAGTTCGGCCGGCTGGACGTGGTGGTCAACGTGGCCGGCGGGCTGACGACGTACGGGCCGATCGAGCGGCTCACGGTGCGCGACTTCGATCGGGAGCTGGCGATCAATCTGAAGACGACGGTGCTCGTGTCGCAGGCCGCGATCCCCGCGCTTGCGGACGCCCGGGGCGCCATC
>DASUXW010000066.1:0-4154 GCA_036377715.1 Gemmatimonadales bacterium | reverse complement strand
GCCGCGCTACTCGGCCAGGCGTGTGGGTGGCGAGCGCAGTTACCGGCTGGCGCGCCGGGGGCTCGGCGTCGAGCCGCCCGAGACCACGGTGACGGTGCACCGGATCGCGCTGGTGAGCTATGCGGCGCCCGAGTTGGTCTTCCGCGCCACGGTGAGCGCCGGTACGTACGTGCGCGCGCTCGCCCGCGACCTGGGCGCCCGACTCGGCGTCGGTGCGCACCTTACCGCGCTCCGGCGCGAGGCGATCGGCCCGCTGCGGGTGGACGACGCCGTGCCGCTCGATCGGATCGGTCCGGAGGCGCTGCGCCCCGCGCGCGATGTGCTCGTCCACCTGCCCACGCTCGAGCTCGACGAGCCGGCGCGCACGGCGGTGGGCCACGGCCGCGCCGTCCCGGCGCCGCCCGACGCGATGGGCGACGTGGCCCTGCTGCACCAGGGTGAGCTGGTCGCGGTGGGGCGCGCGGGCGAGGGGCGGGTACGGCCTGCGGTAGTCCTGGCCACGCCGTGATCGGTCGGCTGCCGCCGCTCCCGCGCGGAAGCACCGTCACCGTCGGCTCGTTCGACGGCGTCCACCTGGGGCACCAGGCGGTGCTCCGCGAGATCGCGCGGCGCGCCGCGTCGGCCGGCCGGGCCAGCGTGCTGGTCACCTTCGAGCCCCATCCGCTCGAGGTGGTGAACCCACAGGCCGCGCCGCCGCTGCTGACCACGGCCGTGGAGCGGCTGGAGATCCTGGCACAGCTGCCGCTCGACTACGCGGTGATCCTGCGGTTCGACCGGCGGTTGGCATCGCTCACGCCGGAAGAGTTCGTGCGCGGGATCCTGCTCGAGCGCTGCGCCGTGCGGGAGCTGGTGATCGGGCACGATCACGGCTTCGGCCGGGGGCGGAGCGGCGACGTCGACACCCTGCGGCGGCTCGGAGCCGCCGACGGCTTCGAGGTCGACGTGGTGGACCCGGTGGACGTGGGCGAGCAGCACGTGTCGAGCTCGCGGATCCGGCGCGCGATCGCCGGCGGCGACCTCGACACGGCGGCGCGCATGCTCGGGCGGCCGTACCAGGTGAGCGGACGGGTGGGAGAGGGTGAGCGTCGCGGACGCCGGCTCGGCACGCCGACGATCAACCTGACCGACGTGCCCCCGCAGAAGCTGCTCCCGCCCGACGGCGTGTACGCCGTGCGGGTCGAGTGGCGGGGGGGGGCCGCGGGAGGGATGATGAATCAGGGCCCGCGGCCGACCTTCGAGGATGGGCGGCGGCTCCTCGAGGCGCACCTGTTCGACTACGACGGCGATTTGTACGGCGAGTGGGTTCGCGTCGAATGGGTGGAGCGCCTGCGCGACGTGACCCGCTTCCCCAGCGCCGAGGCGCTGCGGCAGCAGTTGGACCGTGATCGTACCCGGGCGCTGGCGGTGCTCGCCGCGGCCGGTCCGGCGTCAAGCCGGGGACCTCATGCCTGAGACCGTGACCTGACGATGTCCTCCATTCGCACCCGCCTGATCGTGATCGGCCTGCTGATCGTCGGCTCGATCTACTTTCTCTTCCCCCGGACCGTGACGCTGCGCGTTCGCGGGGCGGACGGGGTCATGCACGACGACACGGTCACCCGCGTGCCGCTCAAGCGGGGCCTCGACCTCCAGGGCGGCATGCATCTGGCGCTCGAGCTGGACCAGTCCAAACAGGTGTCCGCCGATCCCAAGAAGGACCTCGACCTGGCGCTCACGGTGCTCCGCAAACGGATCGACGAGTTCGGCGTGGAGGAGCCCGTCATCCAGAAGGCGGGCGACAACCGCATCGTGGTCGAGCTCGCCGGGATCACCGATCCCGCGCGCGCGAAGTCCATCGTCCAGCGGAGCGCGTTCCTCGAGTTCCGGATCACCGACGAGACCAACGCCCTGGAGAAGGCGCTCCCGGCGATGGACCGCACCCTCCGGAGCATGGGGGTCAAGATCGACACCTCGGCGCCGGGCGCGGGGCAGCCCTCGGCCGTGGAGCAGCTCCTGGGCGGTGATACGGCGGCGAAGAAGAAAGCCGACACCGCCGCCGCGGCCCGCGACACCACGCCGGTGCCCGGGGGCGTGCTCTCCGGCCTGATCCAGCCCGCCGCGCCCACCGAAGGCGGCGGGGTTCCGGGCGAGTACATGGTGCCCGAGACCGCGTTCCCGCGGGTGGACAGCCTGCTCAATATCCCGGCGGTGGCGCGGCAGCTCCCGCGCGGGCTGGCGCTTCGCTGGTCGTCCGCGCCCACCAGCGTGGGGACGCAGGCCTACCGCTTCCTCTACGTGCTCGACGACCGGCCGATCGTCACCGGGGCCAACCTCGAAGACGCCAGCGCCCAGCTCGACCCGCTCACCAACGGGGCGATCGTCACCTTCCAGCTCGACCGCGCCGGCGGCCGCAAGTTCGGCGAGGAGACCGGCCGCCACATCGGCGACTACATGGCCATCCTGCTCGACGGGCGGGTGCAGGGGCGTCCGCCGGTCATCCAGAGCCGGATCGGCCGCAACGGCCAGATCACCCTGGGTAACAAGACGCTGCAGGAGGCCCAGGACCTGGCGCTCACCCTCAAGGCCGGCGCGCTTCCGATCCCGCTCAAGATCGTCGAGGAGCGGCAGGTGGGGGCGAGCCTCGGCAGCGACTCGATCCGCGACGGGATCACCGCGGGCATCGTGGGCACGGCGATGGTCATCCTGATCATGCTGGTCTACTACCGGATGAGCGGCGCGCTCGCCGTACTGGCGCTCGCGCTCTACATCCTGTTCACCCTGGGCGGGCTGTCGATGGTCAACGCGACGCTCACGCTGCCGGGGCTCGCCGGCATCGTGCTCTCCGTCGGCATCGCGGTGGACGCCAACGTGCTCATCTTCGAGCGCATCCGCGAGGAGCTGATCGAGGGCCGGACGGTGCACAAGGCGGTGGACGAGGGATTTAGGCACGCGATGAACGCCATCGTCGACTCGAACGTGAGCACCGTGCTGACGGCGCTGTTCCTGTTCGAGTTCGGCACCGGACCGGTCAAGGGCTTCGCGGTCACCCTGATCATGGGCATCATCGCCTCGATGATCACCGCGATCTTCGTCACTCGTACCTTCTTCATGATCTGGCTGCAGCGCCGGCCGGCCATGTCCACGCTGAGTATCTGACATGCTGAGACTCTTCGCCCACGCCCGCTACGACTTCATCTCCGTCCGGCACTGGGCCTACGGCGTCACCGCGGCGTTCATCGTGCCGGGCCTGATCTGGCTCGGCATCCACGGCCTCAACTACAGCATCGAGTTCACCGGCGGGACGCTGATCCAGATCCAGAGCAAGACCCCGGTGGACGTCGCCTCGGTCCGCTCCGGCCTCGACCGGGAGGGGATCCACGGCGCCGAGATCCAGAACTTCGGCGCGCCGAACGAGTTCGTGGTGCGTGCCCGCGTCTTCAAGGCGGGCACCGACGCGAACGACACCCAGGCGACGGCCGACGCCGTCCAGAAGGCGCTGACCAACGTCCTCGGGCCGGGCAACTTCACCATCGTCCGCACCGAGGCCGTCGGCCCCAAGGTGGGCGGTGAGCTCCGGACCAAGGCGTTCCTGGCGATCTTCCTCTCGTTCTTTGCGGTGCTCGCCTACCTGGCGTACCGGTTCGAGTGGCGGTTCGGGCTGGCGGCGGTCATCGCCACGGCGCACGACATCGTGGCGACGATCGCGTTCATCAGCTTCGCGCGGCTGGAGGTGAGCCTGACGGTCGTCGCGGCGGTGCTCTCGATGGTGGGCTACTCGCTCAACGACACGATCATCATCTTCGACCGGGTGCGCGAGAACCTGCGGAAGCACAAGAAGGAGAGCTTCGAGCAGATCCTCAACCGCTCGGTGAACGAGACCCTGCCGCGGAGCGTGCTCACCCACGGCACCACGCTCTCGTCGCTCATCGCGCTCATCATCTTCGGCGGCGAGGTCATCCGCCCGTTCGCGCTGGTCATGTTCTTCGGCGTGTTCACCGGCACCTTCTCCTCCATCTACATCGCCTCGCCGGTGCTGATGGCGATCGAGAAGCGCTGGCCCGGCGAGCTGGCCCGCGGCCACCTGGCCCCCAAGGCCGCCCCCCAGCCCGCGCCGAACGGGGGCGGCAGCCGGAAGCCCGCGTCGGTGGGGTAGGGGGAGTCGTGGGTCGTGGGTC
>DASUXW010000065.1:0-5950 GCA_036377715.1 Gemmatimonadales bacterium | reverse complement strand
GCCTGGTGGCCTGGGGCGTGGCAGGCGTGGATCCGTCGATCATGGGGATCGGGCCGGCGCCGGCGGCACGGCGCGCGCTCGCCGGCGCGGGGCTCGCGCTCGACGACATGGACCTGATCGAGATCAACGAGGCGTTCGCCGCCCAGTACCTCGCGGTGGAGCAGGAACTGGGGCTCGACCGCGAGCGCACCAACGTGGACGGCGGCGCCGTGGCCATCGGTCACCCACTCGGCGCGAGCGGCGCCCGGATCACACTGCATCTGCTCCACGCGCTGCGCCGCCGCGGCGGCCGCTACGGTCTCGGCGCCGCCTGCATCGGCGGCGGCCAGGGCGCGGCGGTCGTGGTCGAAGCGTTCTCCGGCTGAGGAGTCGTCATCATGGACCTGTTGCTTCCGCTCCTGCTGGTGGCCGTGCTCTACTCGTTCCTGAGCCTGCGGGTGATCCGGCAGTACGAGCGGGCCGTCGCCTTCTTTCTGGGTCGCTTCTGGGGCACCAAGGGGCCCGGCCTCATTTTCCTTCCGGCGGGGTTCAGCACCCAGAAGCGGGTGTCGCTCCGGATCGTGGCACTCGACATCCCGCCGCAGGACGTGATCACCCGCGACAACGTCTCGGTCAAGGTGAACGCCGTGCTGTACATGCGGGTATCCGAGCCGGCCAAGGCGATTCTGGAGATCGAGGACTACCTCTACGCCACGAGCCAGCTCGCGCAGACGACGCTGCGGTCGGTGCTGGGCGAGGTCGAGCTCGACGAGCTGCTCTCCGACCGCGAGAAGATCAACGCCGTGCTCAAGAAGATCATCGACGAGCGGACCGAGGCCTGGGGTCTCGAGGTATCCGCGGTCGAGGTGAAGGACGTTGACCTGCCCGACCAGATGAAACGGGCGATGGCGCGCCAGGCCGAGGCCGAGCGCGAGCGGCGCGCCAAGGTGATCGCGGCGCAGGGCGAGCTCCAGGCGTCGCAGACCCTGGCCGAGGCGGCGCGCACCCTGGCGACCGAGCCGAGCGCGATCCAGCTCCGCTATCTCCAGACCGTGACCGAGATTGCCGCGGAGAACAACTCGACCACGATCTTCCCGATCCCGATCGAGCTGTTCAGGCCGTTCCTGGAGTCGCACGCGGCGCGGCGGCCCGCGGCCCTGCCGGAGCAGGCCGAGCCGCCCGGCCCGCCGCTTCCCACCGGTGATCTCTCCGCCCTCATGTCTTCGCTCCGGCTGAGCGCGGCGCGGACCCCGCCGAAGGAATAGCGTGAGCAGCGGCCCCCCGGCCCGGCTCGACCGGGCCGCGCTCGAGCGGATCATCCAGCGTGCGGCCGAGCTCCAGACGGCCGAGCGGGAGATCGGGGAGGAGCTCACGCCCGACGAGGTACTGGCGCTCGGTCGCGAGGTGGGGATCCCGAACCGCTATCTCCAGCAGGCGATGCTGGAGGAGCGGACCCGGCTCGCCACCGTGCAGCCGACGGGGCGCTGGGCACGGATCGCCGGGCCCGCGCAGGCGATGGCGCAGCGTGCGGTGCCCGGGACGGTGGCGTCGGTCGAAACGGCGCTCTCCCACTGGATGGAGGAGCACGAGCTCTTCTGCGTGCAACGTCGGCAGCCGGGTCGGATCACCTGGGAACCGATGGGCGGCGTCGGGGCGGCGGTGCGACGCTCGACCGCGGCATGGAAGCGGGGTGCCCGGGCACTGCTGCTCAGCCGCGCGGACACCGTTTCGGCGACCATGATCCAGCTCGAGCCGGGTCGGGTGCACGTGACCCTCACCGCCGAGACCCGCCGCGCCCGCACCGAGTACGTGGGCGGCGGCGCGGCGCTGGCGGGGGCCGGCGTGATCGGGGCCGGGCTCATGACCGTGCTCGGGGCGCTGCTGCCGGTGGCGCTGCTCCCCCTGCCGATCGCGCTCGGCGTAGGCTACGGCGTCGCCCGGCAGTACCGCTCGGCGCTGCTGCGGATCCAGCTCGGGCTCGAGCGGGCGCTCGACCAGCTCGAGCAGGGACATCATCATCAGGCACTGCCGCCGCGCTCGACCGGGCTGCTGGGGATGCTCGCGGACGAGATCCGGCGGTGGCAGTCGTGAAGGTTGCCCCACTCTCCGTGGCGTGTAACCGGGAGCATCGATGATCTCTCGTGTGGGCGTTCTCGGCTGTGGCTTGATGGGCAGCGGGATCGCGCAGGCCGCGGCGGCGGCGGGCTTTCCCACCACGGTCCGGGATGTCGAGGCCGGGCTGCTGGCGCGGGGCGAGGAAGCGATCGTGAAGTCGCTCGGCAAGCTGGTCGAGAAGGGCAAGCTCGAGCCCGCCGCACGGCAGGGAGCGCTCGACCGGCTCACCTTCACGATCGACCTCGATGACCTCGCCGGCTCCGACATCATCATCGAAGCCGTCACCGAGGACCTCCTCACCAAGAACGAGCTCTGGCGGGCGCTTGACCGGCTCTGCCCGGCGGAGACGATCTTCGCCTCGAATACGTCGAGCCTCTCGATCGGCGACATGGCCGCGGCCACCAGCCGAGCCGACCGGTTCGTGGGCCTCCATTTCTTCAATCCCGTGCCGCTCATGCCGCTGGTCGAGGTGGTACGGGCGGTGTCCACCTCGACCCAGACCTTCGACCGGGCGATCGCGTTCGCGCGCCGCCTGGGCAAGGAGCCGATCTCGACCCGGGACCGCTCGGGATTCGTGGTAAATCGGCTGCTGGTGCCGTACCTGCTCGACGCCGTGCGTGCCCTCGAGCAGGGGGTGGCCTCCGCCGCCGACATCGATCGCGGCATGCAGCTCGGCTGCGGGCATCCGATGGGCCCGTTGATGCTGCTGGACTTCGTCGGGCTGGACACGACCCTCCGAATCGCCGAGATCATGTTCGACGAGTACCGGGAGCCCCGCTTCGCGCCGCCGCCACTCCTCAGACGCATGGTCACGGCCGGGCTCCATGGTCGGAAATCGGGGAAGGGGTTTTATGATTATGCGTCCGATCCCCCGGTTCCAATCGATCCCGGCCTCTGAGGAGACCCGATGTTCGGCTACGACTGGCCACGGCTCCATGCCGCGCTCAATGATCTGCCCGCCGCGCTGCTCGTGGTCGCCGTGCTGTTCGACCTGGCCGCCGCGCTCGCCCGGCGCCCGTCGCTCCGCGTCGTCGGGTTCGCGACGATGCTCGCGGGTGCCGTGGGCGGTGTCCTCGCGGTGCTGTCGGGGCTCCAGGCTGAAGAGCACATCGCCCACGGCGAGGCGGTCCACAGGATCATGGAGACCCACGAGACGCTCGCCTTCATTACCCTGGGCATCTTCGCGGTGCTGGCGGTCTGGCGCGTCCTGCGGGAGAGGAAGATGAGCCCGGGCGAGCGCGGCGCCTCGCTGGCGCTCTCGATCGCGGGGCTCGGCGTGCTGATCGCGACCGCATCGCTGGGCGGTCGGATGGTGTTCGAGCACGCCGCGGGCGTGCCGACCCCCGTGCTCGAGGCGGAGCTGCACGAGCGCTCCGAGGGGCACCATCATCACGGGGGCGAAGACGAGGAGGCGGACGATCACGACCACGGCACGCCCGCGGCGTCGGTGGATTCCGCCACGGCGCCGGCCGCGGGCGTGTCCGGGTCAGATTCGGCCGCTGCGGCGGCACACACGCACACGCATGCGCCCGGCACCCCGCCGCATCAGCACTGAGCGCCGGCAACGCGGCTGGCGCCTCTGGATGATGGGGGTCGCGGTCGCGGCCTGTCAGCCCATGAGCACGCGCCCGCCGTTTCCTCCGGTGCCGGAGGCCGCGGCGACCGAGGTCCGCCTCGTGCCGCCGGAAGCGACCCGGCTTCTGGCCGAGGCGCTGCGCCAGGACTCCATACCGGTCGCCCGCATCGAGCAGCGCGACACCTGGCTCGCCACCAGCTGGTTCGACACCGCGAGCCACCGTCCCATCCATCACCGGCCCCTCGGTCCCGACGACGTCCGCGTCCGCGCCTGGTCCGACCCGACCCGCCCCGGCTTCAGCAAAATCACCGTCGAGACGATCTACCGCCCGCTCGCCGACCCCTCGCTCCCCGATCGCGAGCTCGACTACCAGGTTCCTCACGACCATCCGGTCGCCGCCCGGGTCCGCACCATCCTGGCCGACCTCGTCAAACGCTACGGCGGTCCCCCCGCCCCTACCCCCTCCGCACGCCCCGAACAGCAGCAACCGGATGAGGAGCTCACGCCTTCTTCAGAGGAAGAGCAGCCCGAGCCCGACGAGGCCGCACCTCAACCCTGAACAGCACGAGCGGCCGGAAGAGCCCAAGCTCCCCGGCCGCTCACGTTTTCACCGCTCACTGCTTACCGCTCACCGCTCACCGCAGTTGCCACCGCTCAGGCGACGTACGCCCTCACCCATTCCTCCAGCTTCCCCAGGTTCAGCATCGCGTCTTTGCACGGGCCCGCGGGCAACGTCATGGTGAGGCCGAGCACCGGAATCTTGCCCGCCACGTCGTGCAGCCCGCTCACCATGTCCCGCTCGCAGGCCACGGCGACCACCGCGCGGGGCCGCCGCTCCCGGATCACGCGCCGCGCGAGCTGCCCGCGTGTGGCCACGAACACCGGCACGCCGTACTTCCCGGCGATCCCGAGCACCCCGTCCAGCGTCTCCTTGGAGAGGCAGCGCGGGATGAGCAGCAGCAGCTCGCCCCGGCCCACCTTGCGGCCGCGGAGCAGGGCCAGCGCGTTGTACACCTTGACCGAGGCGTTCTCGACCCAGTCGCGGCGGCCGAACCGGCCGGCCACCCGCGACGTGAGCCGCATCAAACCGAGGAACGGCCCCCGTTCGGCCATGCGCTCGGGCAGCAGGGCGCGGCCGGTGCTATAGGAGATGAGGAGCACCCCCCACCAGAGCCAGAGCACCGCCGCCACGACGGCGAGCGCGACCCAGAGCGCGCGCGGGAGCGCGGTGTAGACCCCGGCCAGGCGGGGAGCGAAGAGATAGAGCCCGAGTGCGAGCAGTCCGAGCCCGACGACGAGCGCGAGAGCGGACCAGACGAAGAAGAGCGTCGGCGGGGAGTCGTAGTCGCCCTGATTGGGCAGCGGCCGGCCGTCCCACTCGTCCCACTCATGGCCGAGCCGGCGGTCCACGTCGATGTGGATCAGCTGCGCGCGGGGGGTATCCGGCATAGGGAAACAAGATAGTTACCTTTGCCGCATGCTGCCTCCCCCGCCGATTCGGGGCGCCTTCCGCACCGACGCGCGCGCGCGCGCCGCCTACGCCGAAGGCGCCGGAATTTTCCGCATCGTTCCGGCCGCGGCCGCGGTCCCGTGCGACCGCGAGGACGTGGCCTCGCTCGCGCACTGGGCCTCGGCCCATCGCGTAGCCCTGGTGCCGCGCGGCGCGGGGAGCGGCATGGGTGGCGGCAACGTGGGCGACGGCGTCGTGGTGGACCTCACCGCGCTGCCGCGCCGGCTGGTGGTGGACGGCCCGTCCCGCCGGGCGCGCGCCGGCGCGAGCGTCACGCTGGCCGAGCTCAACGTGGCGGCCGATGCCGCCGGCCTCCGACTCCCGCCCGATCCCTCGAGCGGGCGCTGGGCCACGCTCGGCGGGATGCTCTCGACCAATGCGGCGGGCGCGCGGACGGTCCGCTACGGAAGCGTGCGGCGCTGGGTCGAGGCAGTCGAGCTGGTGACGGCGGACGGCGAGATCACCGAACTTCGCCGCGGCGCACCGCCGAGCCCGCGGGTCCGCGCCGTGACGCGGTTCGAGGCGGAGGCGGGACCCGCCATCCGCGCCGCCGCCGAGCTGATTCGGAGCCGCTTTCCCCGCACCCGCAAGAACGCCTCGGGCTATGCACTCGACGCCTGGCTCGACTCGGGTGACCTGCTCGATCTCGTCGTCGGCGGCGAGGGAACCCTCGGCCTGGTCACGGCCGCGGAGTGGCGGCTCGATCCGATTCCCGCCGCCCGCGCCGGGCTCCGCGTGCGCCTCCACAGCCTCGACGGCCTGGGCGACGC
>DASUXW010000064.1:0-2136 GCA_036377715.1 Gemmatimonadales bacterium | reverse complement strand
CCCGCGCTCTCGCTCCGCTGCGCGCTCGCGGCCGGTCTGGCGACGCTCGATCGCCTGGGCGCGTGGCGCACCACGCTCGCGCAAGCGTTCGACGACGTGGACACCGGGATGGCGATCTTCGGAGGCGGCGGCCTCAGGGAGGTGACCCGCAACGCACGCTGGACCGAGCTGCTCGGCGAGGAGTCCGAGCGCGACCGGCTGGTGCAGGCTATCGCCCGCCAGGCGGCGCAGGCGGGCGCCGCGGGCGCCTGCCTCGCGGAGAGTGACCGGGAGCTGACGTTGGCGGGCGGGACCTATCGCGTCTCGGCCAGCCGCGCGGCGTCGGGGACCCTGCTGCCCGAGTCGGCGGTGCTCGTGCTGCTCGACCGGCTGAGCGGCGGCCTGCCGACCACCCGCGAGCTCCGGGTCAGCTTCGGGCTGCGCGGCCGCGAGCCCCAGGTCGCGCTGCTCGCCGCCGAAGGGCTCACCAACGCGGCGATCGCGGAGCGGCTCCGGCTCAGCGCGCACACCGTGCGGCACTACCTGGAGCGGGTGCTCGACCGGCTCGATCTGCACTCCCGGAAGGCGCTCGCGCTCCGGCTCATGGCCGGCGGCCGCGATCGCCCGCCGGCGCCGCCGGGCCGGGCATGAGCTGAGGCGGACGGGCGGACGGACGGGCGGACGGACGGGCGGACGGACGGAAACGGCACACCGCTGCGGTGTGCTGTCACTGTCCGCCCGCCCGCCTGTCCTTCCCCTGTCACCAAAGCCATAGTATCTCCCACATACACTTGGTGGGGGATATCCCGATGCAGACGCTTCGCGTAGTTGTCGCCCTGCTCGCGCTCACGGCCGTGGTTCCGCTCCGCTCCGCGGCGGCGCAGGAGGTGCTCCGGACCGACCGGCTCCCGGTAGGTCTCGACGTGGTCGCGGTGACCGACGGTGGCCGCTATCTCACGCTGCAGGATGGCCGGGTGTGGGAGGTGGAGATCTCCGACCGCGCCACGACGGGCTCGTGGGTCGCCGGCGACTTCCTGGCGCTCAGGCGAATCTCGGCGCCGCTCGGCGACTACGAATGGCTGTTCCTCAAGCGCGGCGATCTCGATCAGCACGCGGCCGTGCGGCTGGTGGGACGGCAGGCGCCGGCGGCGTCGCCGGCTCAGTAGTGGTTCCGTCGGCTCGGGAGGCGAGTCACCCTGAACGAAGCGAAGGGGCATGCCGTAACGCACCGCTCCTTCGCTTCGCTCAGGACGACCCCACCCCAGCCTAGAACGGCGTGTCCGTCGGCACTTCGTAGAACCGCAACTGCGCCAGCTTGAGCCCCTGATTGTCGTACGACCAGTAGTAGGAGAGCAGGTCACTGCCGAACAGCGGGACCTGGTCCACGCTCGTGCACACGTCGTCGGTGGTGCCGAGCGTGCCGTCGAGCCCGGCGTCCCAGGCGGTGCAGTAGTCCACGTAGAGCAGATCCTTCGACACGTTGGTGAACTTGGCCACGCCGCTCTTGGTGCGTTCGAGTGTGATCGGCTCGACCCCGCCCGCGAAGCTCACCGCGCACCAGGTGCCGAGCTCGTCCTCGTAACACGACTGCAGCGACGCCTTGCCGCCCGGCTTGCCCAGCGCCCGCACGTAGACCGAGTAGGCCGTGGTGCCATCGCCGTCGGGGTCGGGGTTGGGAAGCTGGAACGCCGCCGTGCCGTCGGTGCCGTTGGCGTCGATCACCCCGAAGTCGCCCTCGATCAGGTTGATACGGGTATTGGCGGGCGTGCCGTTCCTGCCGAGATCGACGAAGATGCGGCTGCCGTTGCCGCCGTCGAAGTTGGCCGCCTTGTCCTTGGGCACCCCGATGATGTTGAGGGTGTAGTGCGCGCCGCTCGGCGCGCCGTTGCCGGTCGTGCTCACCCCGAGCGCCGGGGGAGGCATCGTACTCGCGGCCGGGCTCGTGGCCTCGTCGCTGCAGCCGGCCAGAGCGGTAAGGGCGAACGCGGTAACTACCGGGGGGATCCAGCGGGACACGCTGCGCATGCCGCCTCCTGTGCACCATCACTACGGTGAGAGCCCAACCCTCGCTCACGCTCCCCTCCGCACTTGGGCCTGCTCACCATGGGGGACGTGCGCCGGCGGCGCAATTCGGAAGAGTTGAACGGTGTTCAGGAG
>DASUXW010000063.1:0-11237 GCA_036377715.1 Gemmatimonadales bacterium | reverse complement strand
GATCGCGAGCTCGCGCGGCACCAGGCGGCGGGGGATGCGCTCGTGCAGCAGCAGCTCCGCCGAGCGGACCACCGGATCGTCGTGGAACCGGCGCTGCCACGACTGCGCGGTGAGCGCGTTGGTGAGTGCCACCAGCCCCATCCCGATGTGGTGCGCCATGTACGCGTCCACCACCGCGTAGCGCTTGCCGGGCTCGGGTCGGGTGTAGTCCACCGCGTCGCGGAAGCCCCAGGGGCCGAGCGCGCCGACGGTCTCCAGCCGCTCGAGGTTCTGGATGGCCTGCGCCGGGTCGATCATCGCGGCGAGCGCGGCCGCATACGGCGCCACGACCAGCTCGCGGCCCAGCCCGCGCTTGAGCGCCAGGTCGGGCACGCCGAACGCGCGGTACTGATAGACCTGGTGCCGGTCGCGCACGTTGTACGCGCTCTCGCTCACGCCCCACGGCACGCCGCGCTCGCCGCCGTACGCCACGTGGCGTGCGAGCGCCGAGTCGTAGGTCTGCGCGAGCAGCGTGAACGGGAACGAGCGCATGACCAGTACCGGCATCAGGTACTCGAACATGCTTCCGCTCCACGACACCAGCACCGGCCGGCGCGTCGCGAACGTGAGCGTGCGGCCCAGCCGGAACCAGTGCTCGGCCGGCACGTCGTTCTTTGCCACGGCGAGGAAGCTCGCGAGCCGCGCCTCGGAGGCCAGGAGATCGTAGTACGACGCGTCCAGCGAGTGGGTCGCCTGCTGGAAGCCGATGGCGAACAGCCGCCGCTCCGGATCGAACAGGAAGCGGAAGTCCATCTCCATCGCGTAGGCATAGGCGCGCTCGGCGATGGCCTGGAGCCGCGGAATGACGGCTGCGGTCTCATCCAGGGGCGCCGAGCGCTCCTTCAGGAACCGCAGCGTCCACTCGACCCACTCGGCGGCGGGCGTGCCGGCGAGCGCGGGCGCGGCCGCGCGGAGCGGCTTCGCCACCCGCTCGAACAGCTCGGGCGTCGGCAGCAAGTCCCGCACGGCGGCCAGCGCTTCGTGCGCGGGCCGGAGTGGGGCCGCGTCGCCCGCGAGCTCCAGGCCGGCCTCGACCACGGGCCAGAGCCGCGGCTGCCGGGGCGACTCGATCAGCTCGAGGCAGGCCTGGCGCAGCGCGATGAGGTGCCCGGCCAGGTTGCCGCTGTCCACCGTCGAGATGTAGGCCGGCTCCAGCACGCTCAGGTCGCGCAGGTCGTACCAGTTGTAGAAGTGGCCATTGAAGCGCCGCATCCGCTCGAGCGCGCGGAAGGCGAGCTCCAGGCGGCGCACCGCCTCGGCCAGCGTGATGAAGCCCAGGTCGTGCGCGCTCACCGTGGCCAGGAGCTGGAGCCCGATGTTGGTGGGCGAGGTGCGCAGTGCGACCACCGGCTCGGGCGTCGCCTGGAAGTTGTCGGGCGGGAGCCACTGGGTGTCCTCGCCCACGAAGCGCTCGAAGAACCGCCAGTGCAGCAGCGCGTAGCGCAGCGCGCGGCGGCGGAGGTCGGCCGGCAGCCGGTGCTCGCGGCGCACCGCCGGCCGCCGGAGCGCGTGCGCGATCCAGGGCGACGCGGCCCAGAGCGTGGCCGGCGGCAGCACCGCGAGCGCGAGCTGCCAGTGCATCCCGCCGGCGTGCCACCATGCGCCCGCGACCGCCAGCAGCGCGATGGCGGCGGCGGGCCACATCGCCCGCCACGAGACCCAGGGCGACGCGGACATGGCGCGCTCCACCTGCGAGGCGGTCTGCCACTGGAGCAGGTGGCGGTGCGACACGCCCATCCGCCACAGCGTCCGCGCGATCGCGTCCACCGCGACGCAGGCCTGATGCGCCAGGAAGACGACCGCGAGCCCGAGCTGCTGCGCGCTGGTCACCGCGTCCCGCCCCACGGCGGCGTAATAGGCGCGCCACGATTTGTCGAACGGCGGACGGACCGCGGCCAGCAGCAGCGCCACGATCCAGGGCGCGGCCACCGCGCCGAGGCCGAGCAGGGTCCAGCGGAGCGGCGGGACCGGGAGCAGCGTCCAGCCGACGAGGAGGAAGAGGAGCTGGGCCGGCTCGATCAGGCTCCGGCGCAGGTTGTCGAGGATCTTCCAGCGCGAGAGCAGCGACAGCCGGTTCGGCTCCTGCCCCCCCGGACCGGGCACGGTCCCCGTGAGCCACGGGAGCAGTTGCCAGTCGCCCCGGATCCAGCGGTGCTTGCGCCGGGTGAAGCTCAGGTAGCGTGCGGGGTACTCGTCGTAGACGATGACGTCGGTCGCGAGGCCGGCGCGCGCGTAGCTGCCCTCGATGAGGTCGTGGGACAGGAGCGCGTTCTCGGGGAACCGTCCGCGCGTCGCGCGCTCGAACGCCTCCACGTCATAGACGCCCTTTCCGGTGAAGCTCCCCTCGCCGTAGAGGTCCTGGTAGACGTCCGACACCGCGGTGGTGTAGGGATCCACGCCCGGGTGGCCCGACTGAATCGACGCGAACACCGAGCGGTTGGCGCTCGGCAGCGAGACGCCGACCCTCGGTTGGAGGATCCCGTACCCCCGCACCACCCGGCCCAGCTCGGCGTCGTACACGGCGCGGTTGAGCGGGTGCGCCAGCGCGCCGACCAGGTCCGGCGCGGCATCGGGCGGGAGCACGGTGTCGGCGTCGAGGGTGATGACGTAGCGCACGCTCCGGAGCGGGGCCGGGTCGCCGATCAGGACGCTGAAGCCGTCCCGCTTGCCGGTGAGCACGAACCGGTTGAACTCGGCGAGCTTGCCCCGCTTCCGCTCCCAGCCCATCCAGACGCCCTCGTGCGGGTTCCGGCGGCGGGGGCGGTGGAAGAGATAGAAGGCGTCCTCGCCGCCGGCGGCGTAGCGCGCGTTGAGCGCGCGCACACCCTCGACCGCGGCGGTCACGATCGCCTCGTCGCTCTCGCGGGTCTCGGTGGGCGCGTCGGTGAAGTCGCTCAAGACGGCGAAATGGAGGTGGGCTTCGCGATTGGCGAGGAACTGGACCTCGAGGTGCTCGAGCGCCTCCTCGACCGCCTCCACGCTGCCGAACAGCGTGGGCACCACCACGGCGGTGCGATACTCCGGCGGGACGCCGTGCTCGTGGAGATCGAGCTTGGGGAGCGCGCGCGGCGGGAGGAATGCGGTCACGAGCTGGTTGACGACGCTGACCGCGATCTCGCTCGCCGGGAGCAGGCCGAGCAGCACGACGGGCACCCAGTGCGCGCGCGCCGCCGGTCCCGCCAGCCAGAGCAGCGCGGCCAGCGCGGCGACGGTGGTCGCGACTACGCCGCCGACGAACACCACGTTGGGGTGGCGGTGGACCCAGCGCTCGACCCGCTCGCCCGGCGACGGGCGATAGCCGGTCTCCTGCTCGAGGCCCGCGAGCCCTGCGTCTACCAGGTAGTAGCCGACATGGGTGCGCCGGGGGTCGTTCGCGTCGGTCGCGGCCGCGGCACGGGCCCGGTCCACCGCGAGCCGCGCCACCGCCTCCTCGCGCCGCCGGGTGCGCTTGGCGATGCGCTCCACCTCGTGGCGGTACCGGTCGCGGGTGGCGAAGGTCATCCGCGGGTAGAACCCCGACGGGTCTTCCCGCAGCACCGCCTCCATCCGGCTCTGCCGTTCGACGAACGTGCGCCAGTCCATCCGCGCCAGCGCGCGAAGGCTGGTGATGCTGTTCGCCATGCCGACCTTGGTGAGGGCCAGGCGGTGGGTCGCGCGGGCAGCGGCCTCTTCGGCGCTCAGGGCCTCGTCGGCGATCCACTGCTCCAGCCGCAGCACGGACGGGAGCGCCCCGCCCTCGATATGGAGCTGCTGGAGGAAGCGGGCGACGAACGTGGGGGTGAAGGTCCGCGCGTCCCCGGTCAGCCGCCCCAGCTCGGCCTCGAGCGCGGGCGCGCCCCGTTCGCCCGCGCGGACCAGCCGGACCGCGGCGGCGTCGGCCGCCTCGAGCTCGTCCAGCCGCTGCACGGTGCGGAGCGTCATGCGCCGGACGTTCTCGATCAGGCCGAGGCGGAGCATGGCGGGGATGGCCCACAGCTCGCCGATCGTGAGGGCGACCGTCTCCTGGAACGCGGCGATGAACCCGCCCAGGTTGTCGAGCCCGATCCGGCCCTCGCTGTGGGAGATCAGCGTGATGGCGAGCTCGTAGACCCGCGGATAGCCCGCCAGCGGCCCGGTCGCGAGCACGGGCAGCTCGCGGTAGTAGCCCTGGGGCAGGCTCTCGCGCACCTCCTCGATGTGCTCCTGCACGACGTGATAGTTGTCGAGCAGCCATTCGCCGGCGGGCCCGACGTCGGCGCCCGCGTCGGACGCGGCGGAGAGCCGGGCGTGGGCGCGCTCGAGGACGCGGCGGCTGTCGTCGAGACGGGCGAGGAGCGGGGTGCGGCGGCGGTGCTCGCGGCGGGCGATCCGCTCGCCGGCCGCGAGCTCGCGGGCGCGCTCGGCCAGGTGCTCGGCGCCAAGAAGCTCGCCCCGGATGGGGCCGGTGAGCAGCTCTTCGCGGATTTCGGGGCGGCCGCCCAGGCGGCGGGCGATCGCGCGGCGGAGGGAAGACGGCACGAGGGCTTCAGTATAGCGGAACCACGGTCCCCCGGCACTCCCCGAGGCCGATGCGCACGGCGCCGGCGCGCTCGGCGTGCCCGCGCAGGATCACCTCGTCGCCATTCTCCAGGAATCCGCGCTGCTCGCCCGTCGGCAGCGTGAGCGGCTCCGCGCCGCGGCGGGTGAGCTCGAGCAGCGAGCCGACCGAGTCCTTCGTCTCGTTCGAGATGGTGCCGCTCGCGAGCAGGTCGCCGGGGCGGAGATTGCAGCCGTTGCTGGTATGGTGCGCGAGCATCTGGGCGGCGGTCCAGTAGAGGCCGGCGGCGCTGCCGCGGGTGAGGCGGATCGGCTCGAGGCGTCGAGCGCGCATCTGCTCGGACGAGAGGTAGACCTCCACCGTGATGCCGAACCCGCCGCGCGCCTGGTCTTCGGGGGAAGCCAGATACGGCAGCGGCGCCGGGTCGCCGGCGGGCCGCTCGAAGGCGGGGACGCGGAACGGCTCGAGCGCCTCGAGCGTCACGACCCAGGGCGAGATCGTGGTGGCGAAGCTCTTGGCCAGAAACGGGCCGAGCGGCTGGTATTCCCAGCTCTGGATGTCGCGCGCGGACCAGTCGTTCACCAGGCAGAGGCCGAAGAGGTGGGAGACCGCGTCGCCCACGGGGACCGGTTCGCCGGGCGGGTTGCCCGTCCCCACGAGAAAGCCGAGCTCGAGCTCGTAGTCGAGCTGGCGCGATGGGCCGACGGTCGGCGCGTCGGCCTTCGCATCCTTGAGCTGGCCGCTCGGCCGGCGCACCGGGGTTCCGCTCGGCACGATGGACGACGCGCGGCCGTGATAGCCGATCGGCACCCACTTGTAGTTGGGGAGCAGCGGATTGTCGGGCCGGAACATGCTCCCGACGTTGGTGGCGTGGTGGACCGAGGCGTAGAAATCGGTGTAGTCGCCGATCGCGGCGGGGAGGAGCAGCTCGGCATCCTGCATGGGAATCAGGATCCGGTCGCCCAGGCGTCGGTTGGCGCGATACGCGGCCGAGTCGCGCGCGAGCAGCGCGCTGGCCTGGCGGCGGAGCTCGACCCAGGTCTCCCGCCCGCGCGCCAGGAGCGGATTGAGCAGCGGCGCGGCGCAGGCGTCGCCTGCGGCTTCGGCGCTGCCGCTGAAGAAGCCCTCGTCGTGGCACGCGGTGAGGTCGAGGATCCGGTCGCCGATCGCCATCCCGACGCGCGCCGTCTCGTCCTCATCGCCACGCGGCCGGAACACGCCGAAGGGGAGATTCTGGATGGGAAAGTCCGGGTGGCCGTTGGCCGATGCGACCCAGGAGGAAAGTTCGGGGGAGAGCGTAGGGTCCACAGTGGCTCCGGACGGGCGGTCGGATCTGGCAAAATCCGTCATTCCATCCGGCCTGGCAATGGGTGAGGCGCGCGGGGAGCATCGTCGAGGCGCGGCGCTCCGCAAGAGCTCACCACGGAGACACGGAAGGCACGGAGGTGACACGGAGGGATTCGGGTTCGGGAGGGTCCCTCGGACCCGGACAACAACAAATTGGTGGTGTTGGCCCCGCTCGCCGAACCTCTCCGCCTCCGTGTCACCTCTGTGCCTTCCGTGTCTCCGTGGTGAAGGGGCGGGGTCGGTGCGTTGCTATCTACTCATCGCCACGATCCCCGCCACCACGAGCGCCAGCAGCGCCAGGCCGGCGAGGATGATCCAGGACCGCTTGAGGGCCGCGGGTGCCGGCGCCGCCGGAGGCAGGTCGATGGAAATCGCCGGGTGCACGGGGAGCGCCGCGTCCCGGATCGCCGGCATCCCGGCCGCCGGGGTCAGGCCGGGGGCGCCGAGCGCGCGGACGAAGTCGAGCACCGACTCGAACCGCTCGGCCGGGTCGAGCGACAGGGCCCGGAGGATCGCCTGCTCGGCGCGCTCCGGGACGCCGGCGCGATGGGCGCGGGCGCGCGGCGGCGGCGAGGTGAACCGGCTGGCGATGATCGCCGCGGCGGAGGAGCCGGTGAACGGCTTCTTTCCCGTGAGCATCTCGTAGCACACCACGGCAAGCGAGTACTGATCGGTGCGCGCGTCCATCATCCGCTGGCCGGTGGCCTGCTCCGGCGCCATGTAGGCCGGCGTGCCGAGCGCGATCCCGGCCTGCGTGAGCCGCACCTGGTCGGCATCGCCGATGCTGCCGACGGCGCGCGCGATCCCGAAGTCGGCCACCAGCGTGTCGCCGTCGAGCGTGAGCAGGATGTTCTCCGGCTTCACGTCGCGGTGGATCACCCCCTCGCGGTGGGCGTAGTGCAGCGCCCGTCCCGCCTCCCCGGTGATCCGGAGCGCCTCCTCCACGGCCAGCGCCCCCTCGCGCGCGAGCCGCTCGCGGAGGGTCTGGCCGGGGACGTAGGGCATGGTGTACCAGAGGAGAGTCGTGAGTCGTGGGTCATGAGTCGTGGGGGACTCACTCACGCCACAGGACTCACGACTCAAGACTACCTCACCCGAATCATGCACCGACAGAATATGCGGATGCTGCAGCCGCGCCGCGGTGGTGATCTCGCGGCGGAAGCGGTCGGCGCTCAGCGTGGCGGCGAGGGCGGGGCGGAGGAGCTTGAGGGCGACGGGGCGATCGTGCTTGAGGTCGCGGGCGAGATAGACGGTGGCCATCCCGCCGCGGCCGAGCTCGCGGTCGAGCGCGTAGCTGGCCCGGAGCCCGTGCTCGAGCGCGGCGCGCGGGTCGAAGGGAGGAGCAGGGGCGTGGGTGATGGGAATGCTCCGGCGTAGCCGCCCCGCGGCAGGCGGGTGGCGATGTGGCGAACGGGTCTGGTCGGGCTCGGGGACGGCCTGGCGCCATGCCAGAGCCGCGCCACGAACCGCGCGGCTCCGGCGCCGGGGCGCCGTTGGCGCATGCCCACCGGCAAGGTGTGGACGCACACACGCTTAGCGTCCGCCCGGCGGCTCCTCCGGATCGCCCGGGCCGTCCCGCTCATCGCCCTGCCGGCCGCCGGGGCGTCCGCCATCCGTCCACGTGCCACAACAGGGTGGCGCCGGAGCGGCAGGGCTCCCGGGCGCCTTGAAATCCACATGAGATCCCTCCGCTAACATCGCCGAGGCCGTACACCCTGGGGCACGCTGGGCGAGAACGTCCACGGCCAGCTCGGCGACGGCACGTTCACCGACCGTTCGAGGCCTTCGCTCATCGCGGGCGGCCACGGGTTCCAGCAGATGAGCGCGGGGCTGCAGCACTCCTGCGCCATCACCACCGACGATCGCTCCTGGTGCTGGGGCAGCGGGGCAGCGGGGGACTGCTGGGCGACGGGACGCTGACGAGAAGCTCGGTGGCAAAAGCGGTAGTCGGGCCGTGATGGCCCGTGCGGTTACCGTCCGAGCTCGGTCACGGGCTCCTCGAACGAGCACGAGCCGAACGACTGGATCCCCTGCGCGCGGGCGGCGTCGACATCCTTCTGGTCGAGGCGGTGCGTGCGCCATTCGATCGCGTCGGGGGTGAAGCGGAAGGCAGAGCGGGAGCGCTCCTCGAGCAGCTCGACCGCGTCCTTGTCGCTCATCCCCTGGCGGAGGAAGGCGGAGGCGAGGAACAGGTTGAGAAAGCCGTACATCGTGCCGCGCGGGCTGTCGGCGGCGTAGGTCAGCGGATACTCGGCGCGACTCGCGTGGTGCAGGCCGGCAGTGGCCTTGAAGGGAATGTTCGCGCTGGTGCAGGCGCGGAGAAAGCGCAGGAGCTGTGCGGGGGATGGAAACGCCTCCGGGGTGACCCCGCCGGTGCGCACCTTGGCCCTGGCCCCTCGCTTCGCGATTGCCGCGATCAGCGGCGCGGGGTCAGGGTCGAGCGGGACCTCCACGTACGCCTCGGCCCAGCGCGGCACCGCCGCCAGCAGGCGATCCACGGCGGCGACAGAATCGGCCTTGGCCTCGATCACGTCGCCCGAGAATGCGGCCGCGCCGTCCGCGGCGTGGCGGCAGTTGAACTCGCCCAGGGCCTCGAGCTCTCCCGCCGCGTCGGCGCCGAGCAGCACGCTCAGGCGCCAGGGGGCGGCCGGCGCGCGTGGGGCCAGGTCGTCGGCCTCGCGCTCGAATTCCTCGAGGCGCGACGCGGGCACGACGAAGCGGCCGAGCGCCCAGGCGTCGGGGCCGTGCAGGTAGTCCGCATACCGCCGGACCGCGTCGGCCATGCCTAGGGCCGCGGGCGGGAAGAGGCCGGCGTAGTCGATGGCGTGGGCGAGGAGGGAGCGCGGGAGGGGAGGCATGGTGGAATGTAGTCGCTAGTCGCTAGTCGCTAGTCGCTGGTCGCTAGACGACTCCAACGACTAATGACCAACGACTAGCGACTAGATTCCGACATGGCCATCGCAACCATCAACCCCGCCACCGGCCAGACGCTCCGGACCTTCGAGCCCCTCACACCCGAAGAGATCGAGCACCGCCTCCGGTGCGCCGCGGACGGCTTCCGGCGGCACCGCCGCAGCTCCTTCGACGACCGCCGCCGCATGATGCTCGAGGCGGCGCGGATTCTCGAGGCGGAGAAGGAGCGCTTCGGGCGCCTCATGGTGACCGAGATGGGGAAGCCCATCGAGGCCGCCATCGGGGAAGCCGCCAAAAGCGCGCTCGGCTGCCGCTACTACGCCGAGAACGCCGAGCGATTCCTCGCGGACGAAGTGATCGAGACCAGCGCGTCGCGCAGCTGGGTCGCGTACCGCCCACTCGGCCCGGTGCTCGCGATCATGCCATGGAACTTTCCCTTCTGGCAGGTCTTCCGCTTCGCCGCGCCGGCGCTGATGGCGGGGAACGTGGGGCTGCTCAAGCACGCGTCCAACGTCCCCCAGTGCGCGCTCGCAATCGAGGAGATCTTCCGCCGCGCCGGGTTCGGCGAAGGCTGCTTCCAGAGCCTGCTGGTCGAGAACGAGCAGGTGAAGGCGATCATCGAGGATCCGCGGGTCGTGGCCGTCACCCTGACCGGGAGCAACCGGGCCGGGAGCGCCGTCGCCAGCCAGGCGGGGCGGGTCATCAAGAAGACGGTGCTCGAGCTCGGCGGCAGCGATCCGTTCATCGTGATGCCGAGCGCGGACCTCGACGCCGCGGTGAGCACCGGCGTCAGGGCGCGCAACATCAACAACGGCCAGTCGTGCATCGCGGCCAAACGGTTCATCGTCGCCGAGCCGATCGCCGACGAGTTCGAGCGGCGGTTCGTGGCGGGCTTCGAGGCGCTGCGCGTGGGCGATCCGATGGACCCCGCCACCGACGTGGGCCCGCTCGCCAACGAGGCGCAGGTGCGGACGATCGTGGACCAGGTGGAGGGCACGGTGGCGGCGGGGGCGAAGGTGCTCACGGGCGGGCATCGGATCGATCGGGCGGGGTGCTGGTATCAGCCTACGATCCTCACCGGCATCACGCCCGAATCGCCCGCATGGCACGACGAGGTATTCGGTCCCGTCGCGCTGCTGTTTCGGGTGCAGACCCTGGACGAAGCCATCGAGCTCGCCAACGACACCCCCTTCGGACTCGGCGCGAGCGTGTGGACCCGTGATGCGGCGGAGCGGGAGCGGTTCGTCGAGGACATCGAGGCGGGGATGGTGTTCGTCAACGCGATGGTCGCGTCGGATCCGCGGCTGCCGTTCGGGGGGGTCAAGCAGAGCGGGTACGGGCGGGAGCTGGCGCGGCAGGGGATTCGCGAGTTCGTGAATGCGAAGACGGTGTGGATGTAGACGGGCAGACGGGCAGACGGGCGGACGGGCCGACCTACTCGCGGGATCGGGAGCGCATTTTTCGGTAGAGGCCGTAGACGAGGCGGCCGGTCAGGTCTCGTTGCTCCTCAAGCGCCTGCCACTCGCTGTCGGACAGCAGGCCTCGGTCATGGCTGAAACGGAGCAGGTAACAGAGCTCGGAAAGCGAGCCCAGGGTTATATCGAGAAAGCGGCCGAACTCACGCTCGCCCCTTTTGGCGGATCCTTCCGCAATATTGGTTGGAACCGAAAGCGCCGCGCGGCGGACCTGCGCCATCACGCCGTAGAGCTCGGTGCGGGGCCACCGGTCGGTTTGCGCGAACACCGCCAGCGCCAGCCCATGCGCGGTCTGCCAGGCCTGCAAGCGCTCGAAAGCCTTCATGCGTCAACAGTATCGGCTTCCTCCGGTGGGTCGGCAACCCGATTCACTCGCCGAGAGCCCTCGTGACGCCCGGCACACCGCCCGGAGTGCCGTTACCGCCCGTCCGCCCGTCCGCCCGTCTGTGATCTGTACCACCCCCTGTTCACAACTGCGTTCATAACTTCATATTCCCAGTCGTGACATACTCGTGACCTCAGCGGGGGCTTCCCATGTATATCGATCCCACGAGCGGGAGCCTCGCGCTCCAAGTGCTTGCGGCGGCGGTGCTTTCGGCGGCGGCCATGATGAGCCGCGCGCGCGAGGCCACCAAAACCTTCTTCCGGAGCCTGGTCTCGCGCGGCCGACGGTGGACGAGCAGCCGCTAGGCAGCTCGTTCCGGGACCCCAGCGGGTTCGTCTATACCCGCGACGGGGTCCTCTACCGGCAGGTCAACCGGGTCTTCCGCGATGAGTTCGAAGCCGTCGCCGCCTCCGGCCTCTACGAGGAGCTGGCCGGGAACCGGCTGCTCGTCCCCCACCGGCAGGTCGGGCTCGACCTGGCCGCGAGCGCGGACGCCGTCGCGGTGCTCGAGCCCGAGCCGGTCCCGTTCATCTCCTACCCCTACGAATGGTCGTTCGGGCAG
>DASUXW010000062.1:0-22768 GCA_036377715.1 Gemmatimonadales bacterium | reverse complement strand
GGGAGCGTACGCACTGCTCCAGTGGCTCGCCGACACGCGCTCGGGCGCGCACATCCACGTCATGATGCCGTATGCAGATTCGCTCCGCGATTTCGCGGCGTGGTTCGTTCAGCTCTGGGCGGAGAGTCTCGGAAAGATTCTCCCGGCCGGCGGATCGGTTGGACCGACGCCGTTAGCCGCCCTCGGAGCTACCGACCAGCACAGCCAGGTGCAGCTCTTCATGGAAGGCCCGTTCGACAAGGTGATCACCTTCGCGGTAGTGGACGATCTGGGCGAGGACGTGCCGATCCCGCCCGCCGAGGACCTGCTGGGCTCGCGGCCGCTCCCCGCGGAGCTCTCGTATCTGGCCGGCCACACCATGGGCGAGCTGCTGCGCGCGGAATACGAAGCCACGGCGGCCGCGCTGGCCCAGGCGGGGCGGATGAGCTGCACGCTGCGGCTGCCCGATCTCGGCGCGCAGACGATGGGCGAGCTGCTCATGTTCTATCAGCTCGCTGCCGGCTACGCGGGCGCGTGGTACGGGATCGATCCGTTCGACCAGCCCGGCGTGGAGCTGGGCAAGCGCCTGACGTACGCGGCGATGGGCCGCCCCGGCTACGACGCGCCGTCGGCCGGCGCCGGGCCATCGGACGAGGACGTCGTGTGAGCGCCCGCGCCCCGCGATTCGTTTGACGGTCCTTCGGCGGCGCCGTACCTTTCCGGGATGTTTCGACCCACAAGTGTGAGGATCCTGATTCATGGCTGACGAGACTCGGCGGGCGGTCGAGCTGTACGGGGGGGCGGTGGAACTGGTGCCGGGGGGCGTCAGGGTGCGCGACACGGCGAAGCTCCGCTCGTCCGCGACCGACCGACTGGTGTGGCAGGCGGTCTTCGGCCAGGGCGAAGCGCGGGAGGCCGCGCGGTGGCTGCTCTGGGAGCTGGGGCAGGTCACGGGCGCGCGGCCGGCCTCCATCCAGGGGCTGTACGCGGCGCGCGGCCGGGGCGAGGTGGGCGGCTTCACCGTGCCGGCCATCAACGTCCGCATGATGGCCTACGACACCGCGCGGGCCGTCTTCCGGGCGGCCCGCGCGGGGAAGGCGGGCGCGATCATTCTCGAGATCGCGCGCAGCGAGATCGCCTACACCGACCAGCGCCCGGCCGAATACGTCGCGGTCATCATCGGGGCCGCGCTCCGCGAAGGCTACACCCTCCCGCTCTTCATCCAGGGCGATCACTGCCAGGTGAACGCCAAGAAGTATCAGGCCGATCCCGAGGGCGAGGTGGGCGAAGTCAAGAAGCTCATCGCCGAGGAGGTCGGCGCCGGCTTCTACAACATCGACGTGGACACCTCCACGCTGGTGGATCTGGGCCGGCCGACGCTGGCCGAGCAGCAGCGCCTCAACTTCGAGCGGGCGGCCGAGATCACCGCCTACATCCGGGCGCACGAGCCCGAGGGCGTGACCGTCTCGGTGGGCGGCGAGATCGGCGAAGTCGGCATGAAGAACAGCACCGTCGAGGAGCTGCACGCCTTCATGCAGGGGTACAACCGGAGCCTGGCGGCCTACGAGGGCTCGCCGGCCGGGATCAGCAAGATCTCGGTCCAGACCGGCACCTCGCACGGCGGCGTGGTCCTGGCCGACGGCTCGATCGCCGAGGTGAAGCTCGATCTCGAGACGCTCGCGGTCCTCTCCCGCGTGGCGCGCGACGAGTACGGGCTGGCGGGCGCGGTCCAGCACGGCGCGAGCACGCTGCCGCCCGACGCCTTCGGGAACTTTCCCCGGATCGAGACCGCCGAGATCCACCTTGCCACCAACTTCCAGAACATCGTCTTCGACCACCCCGCGCTTCCCGCCGAGCTGCGCGAGCGCCTGCGCCGCTGGGTGGACGAGAACGCGGCGGGCGAGCGGAAGAGCGGCGACACCGCCGAGCAGTTCTATTACAAGTCACGCAAGAAGGCCATCGGCCCCTTCAAGCGCGAGCTGTGGTCGCTCGACCAGTCGATCCGCACCGCGGTCGCGGCCGATCTCGAGCGCACCTTCGGCTTTTTGTTCGAGCAGCTCAACGTGAACGGGACCGAGAAGGACATCCACCGGTTCGTCGAGGCGCCCGTGCAGCATCACGCGGCGCTCCGGCCGGTGCTGGTGTCCGCGGCCGACGACCCCGACGCCGGGGAATAGGAGGAGCCGATGGCACGTCGCAGCAAGCGGGAGATAGTGTACGTCGAGCGCGGCGGCGATGCGTCCGCCAAGTGGCTGTTCTGGGGCGCGGTCCTGGGCGCCGGGCTGGCGCTGCTCTACGCGCCGCGCACCGGCGAGGAGACCCGCCGCGTGCTGCAGCGCAGGCTGTGGAAGCTCCGCGCGATCACCGAGGAAAAGCTCGACGAGCTGTCCCAGCAGTTCGGCAGCGGCAGGGAAGCGCTGGACGAGCTGGGCGACGAGGACGAGGACGAGCTCGAGGAGGCCGACGAGGTCCCGCTCCGGCCGCGCGCGTCCGGCCCCTCGGCGCGTGAGGAGCTCGAGCGGCGCCTGGCGGAGGCCCGCGCCCGCCGCCGCGCGGTAGGCGACGAGGAGCCGCTCGCCTGAAAAAGGTCCGGCCCGGCGGGTGGCACCGCACCCCCGCCGGCTTTCTCCGCCGCACCCTCCAGGCCGCCGACGAAAACAACATTCCCTTTCTCGCGAGCGCGCTGACCTTCGACGCGCTGCTCGCGGCCGTGCCGTTCGTGCTGCTGGTGCTGATCGGGCTGACCCACCTCGCCCAGGCGGTGGCGGGCGGCCCGTCGGTGGATCCGGTCACGCTGTTCGAACGCTTCTTTCCCCCGCACAGCTCCGAGACCTTCGCGCAGGTGCAGCGGCTGCTGGTGGGCGTCGCGCGCAACCGGGGGCAGATCTCGCTCTACGCCATTCCGGCGTTCATCTGGTTCAGCACCCGGCTGTTCGCGGGCGTGCGCACCTCGCTCAACGACGTGTACGACGTGTCTGCCCGCCCGGCGCCCCGGCGGCACTTCCTGCTCAACTGGCTGGCCGGCAAGCTGCGCGACATCGCGATGGTGGTGGCCACGGTCGTGCTGTTCCTCGCCAATACCATCATCACCACCCTGGTAACGATCGCGTGGGCCCGCGGCTCGGAGCGGGTCATCCCGCAGTTCGCCTTCTTCTTCTCCACCGCGGGCCGCCTCCTGGGCGACCTGGTCGCCTTCGCGTTCTCGGTCTCGCTGTTCTACATCACCTACCGCTACGCCTCGGTGCGCCGGCTCCCCTGGCGCACGGCGCTGCTGGCCTCCACCTTCACGGCGGTCCTGTTCGAGATCGCCAAGCGCCTGTACGGCCTCTACCTGGCTCACTTCGCGTCGGTGCAGGGCGCAGCCGGCGACGCCAACATCGGGGCGGCGGTGCTGTTCGTCCTCTGGGTGTACTACACGGCGATCGTGTTCCTGCTCGGCGGCGTGGTGGCCGAGACCTGGGAGCTCCGCCGCATGCAGCAGCGGCAGCGGATCATCCTCGGATGACTTGGCGCGCCGACGCCTTACGGCATCGCGGATCGGCCGGCATCCATGGAGCCTGGCCATCTGCCATTGCCGTTTCACCACGGAGACACGGAGGGCACGGAAACAGCCACGGAGGGACTCGGGTTCGGGACGGTTCCCTGGACCCGGACAACAGCAAATTTGTTGGTGTTGGCTCCGCTCCCCGAACGTCTCCGGTGTCCGTGTAACCTCCGTGCCTTCCGTGCTTCCGTGGTGAAATTTTGGCGGGGCGGGCCGGGAAGTCACCCCAACAGCGCAGGAGGTCCCATGATGCGTTCGTTCGCTTTGATGTTCGCGACGGTGGTCGGCGCCGCGGTGGCGGGGTGCAAGGGCTCGCCCGAGCTGGCCGGCACCAGCGCCGGCGCCGAGCCGCTCACCTCCAGCGAGGTCGCCGCCATCCATCGGGCCGACTCGGCCTTTGCCGCGGCCGCCAACGCGGGCGATGCCGCCGCGGTCGCGGCGGTCTACCACGAGGATGCCCATCTCATGCCGCCGAGCGCGGAGGCGATCAAGGGGCGCGAGGACATTCGGAAGTTCTGGAGCGGGCTGTTCGATGCCTACCAGGTGAAGATCACGATGGGCTCGGACGACATCGAGGGCCGGGGCGACCTGGCCTACGCCCGCGGCCACTACACCCTGGAGGCGACCCCTAAGGCCAAAGGCGCGGGGTTCCGCGAGGAGGGCAAGTTCCTCGAGGTCCTGCGTCGCCAGCCCGACGGGAGCTGGGGCTACGTGGTGGACATGTACAGCCCGAACCAGCCCGCGCCGAAGCCCCAATAGCGGTTCCATCCGGACGGCCGCGGCTGTATATTCCGGGTGCCTCAGGTCCGAAGGGCGCCGGCGCGTGAACCGCGTCAGGACCTCGCCGGTAGCAGCGCTAAGCGATGCCCGGTGTCGCTTCGGGGAGCCTGAGGCACTTTTCTTTGCCTCCCAGCGCCTACCAGCCATGACTATCGCTCTCGCTCGCCGCTACCGTCCCAGACGCTTCGCCGATCTGCTGGTGCAGGACCACGTGGCCGCCGTGCTCCGCGGCGCCGTGGCCCGCGGGCGTGTGGGTCACGGATACCTGCTCACGGGCCCCCGCGGGGTGGGGAAGACCACGGCCGCGCGGATCCTCGCGATGGCGCTCAACTGTCCCAACCGCGACGCCGCCGGCGATCCGTGCGGCGAGTGCGAGAACTGCGTCCGGGTCTGGAGCGGGGCCGCGAACCTCGACGTGGTCGAGATCGACGCCGCCAGCAACCGCGGCGTGGACGACGCGCGCGAGCTGCGCGAACGGGCCATGTATGCCGCCTCCGCGGAAGGCCGCTTCAAGGTCTACATCGTGGACGAGGCGCACATGCTCACCCGCGAGGCGTGGAACGCGCTGCTCAAGGTGCTCGAGGAGCCGCCGCCCGGGGTCGTCTTCGTCTTCGCCACGACCGAGCCGCAGAAGATCGCCGCGGCGGCGGCCCCGGTGCTCTCGCGGCTCCAGCGGTTCGATTTCCGGCGGATCGGCCCCGCGGCCATCCGCGATCGGCTGCGCCAGGTGCTCGCGGCCGAGGGCATCATGGCCGACGACGACGCGCTCACGCTCATCGCCCGCCATGCCGACGGCGGGATGCGCGACGCGCTGAGCGTGCTCGACCAGTGCCTGAGCGCCGGCGAGGGGACTGTCACGGCCGAGCGCGTCCGTGACGTGCTCGGCCTGGTGGGTGACGAGCTCTATGCCGAGCTGCTCGAGCTGGTCGCGATGCGCCGGCCGGAGGGGGTCTTCCCCCTCGTCGACCGGCTGAGCGACGCGGGCGCCGACTTGACCGAGTTCATGGCCGGCGCGGGCGAGACGCTCCGCGCGCTGCTCATGCTGCAGCTCGGCCATGAGCCCGAGGGGCTGACGGAGGGCCTGCGCCATGCACTCCAGGCCAATCGCGATCGGCTCGAGCAGGGCGACGTGCTACGCATGCTCCGCCTCCTGGCCGAGAGCGAGGGCGCCATCCGCCGGAGCGGTAACCCGCGCCTGATCGTCGAGACGCTCCTGCTGCGATGGACGATGCTGGACCGGATCGTGGACCTGGAACAGGTGTTGACGGGCGGACGGTCCGCCGGCTCGGCTCGGGAGAGCACTCCCGAGGACCCGTCCGCCCGTCCGCCTGACCGTCCGTCCGTCCGTCCGCCTGACCGTCCGTCCGCCTCCCTGCCCGCGGAGCTCGAGGCCATCAAGGCGGGCTGGAATGGCATCGTCGGGCAGGTGCGTGAGCGGAGCCGATTCCTGGGCGAGGCGCTCTCGCACACCACGCCGGCGCGACTGGAAACACCTTGGCTTACCGTCGAGCTCACCGAGTCCAACCAGTTGTTTGCCGAGCGGTTGCAGGCGCAGGCTCAAGTAGTTGAAGAGGTGCTAAGGGAGGCGGTCGGACAGGCGCTCCGGCTGCGGGTGACCGAGGCGGCCGGCGGTGGGAGCGGCGCCCCGCCCGGGCCCCGGAAGCTCACGGAAGCCGACCTCAAGGCCGATCGCCTCAAGGGCTTCCGCGCGCGCGACCCGGCCCTCGACACCGCGGCCGATGCGTTAGATTTGGAGATCGTCGACTAGGCTCCTTACCTTTGGCCCGCTAACATGGCCGGATTACCCGACAGCATGGCAGACCTTCAGCAGCTCTTTCAGCTCGGCCAGCAGATGCAGGGCCGGCTTCAGCAATTGCAGTCCGAGCTCGCCGGCCGGATCATCGAGACCACCGCCGGTGGCGGGATGGTCCGGGTCACGGCCGACGGCCGGGGCACCGTCCGGGCTGTCACCATCGACCCCGCCGTCTTCCAATCGCACGACGCCGAGTTCCTCGGCGACCTCGTGCTCGCCGCCGTCTCCGAGGCGCAGCGCCGGGCGGCCGATCTCTTGCAGGCCGAAATGCGAAAGGTCCCCTCGCTGCCGTTCATCGCCGGCTGACGGTGAGCGCCATAGACGCGCTGATCACCGAGCTGGCCCGGCTCCCGGGGATCGGCCGCAAAACGGCCCAACGTCTCACGTTCCATCTCCTGCAGCAGCCGCCCGAGCAGGCGGAGCGGCTGGCCGCCGCGCTGGTCACGGTGGGCCAGCGCGTGCGCCCGTGCCAGGAGTGCGGCAACCTGACCGAGGAGCAGCCGTGCGGCATCTGCCGCGATCCGCGGCGCGACGCGGCGGTGCTTTGCGTCGTGGAGGAAGCCTCCACGGTCCAGGTGGTGGACCGATCGACCGACTTCCGGGGGCGGTATCACGTGCTGGGAGGCCGGCTCTCGCCCCTGGACGGGGTCGGGCCCGAGTCGCTGCGGCTGGAGCACCTGGTGGCCCGGGTGCGCGAAGGCGGCGTGCGCGAGGTCATCCTGGCGACCAACCCCTCCATGGAGGGCGAGGCCACGGCGACGTACGTGCAGCAACTGCTCGCCGGACTGGGCGTCCGGGTCACCCGGCTGGCCCGCGGCCTCCCGATGGGAGGCGACCTCGAGTACGTGGACGGCGTCACGCTGGCCCATGCGCTGGTGGCCCGGCAGGAGGTATCCTGATGCGCTCGCGCGGATGGGTGTTCACCGGAGGGATCGCGGCGGGAGCGGTGGGCGGCTGGATGCTGGCCCAGCGCCGGCTTGCCATCCACCAGCGGGACCTGTTCAGCCCGCGGCCGCTTCGCCGGCTGGCGGCGCTCGGGTATCTCGCGGGCCAGGAAGGGGTCGGCACCGTGCGGCTGCTGCGGGACTATCTCGCGTGGGAACGGAAGCCGATGCTCCGCCGGCGGGCGCAGGCCATCCTGCGCACACTGGAAGCTACCCTCGCCTGAGACGGAGTCGATGAGCGGAGCCTCGAGCTGGTCGTTCCGGGAAGACGACGCCCGGGCCATTCAGACGATCCTGAGCGGGTTCCTCGGCGAGTCGAACGCCCGGACCGCGCTGATCGTCGACCGTACCGGGCAGATGGTGGCCACCGCGGGCGAGTCCCCGCGGTTCGATCCCACCGCGTTCGCATCGCTCACGGCGGCCGATTTCAGCGCCAACGACCAGCTCGCCCGCATGCTCGGCGAGCCCGAGTTCGGCGCGCTGTTCCACCAGGGCGAGCGCGAGTCGATGTACCTGGCCGACGTGGCGCGTCGGGTGATCCTCGTCGTGCTGTTCGACAACCGCACGACGCTCGGCCTGGTGAAGCTGCGGGTCAAGACGGCCGTCGGCCAGCTCAACCAGGTGTTCACCGACATGTTCAACCGGGACGGGACGGCGGCGCCGGGGGTGGAGTCCGGGTTCCTCGGCGAGGCGGAAGACGAGATCGACAAACTCTTCGGGGCCTGAGGGAGACCGCCAGCATGTCGATGATCAACTACGCCTCGCGGGAGATCAACTGCAAGCTCGTGTACTACGGGCCGGGGCTGGGGGGCAAGACCACCAACCTCGAGTTCGTGTACAACAAGGTGGCGCCGGCGTCGCGCGGGAAGATGATCTCGCTCGCCACCGAGACCGAGCGCACCCTGTTCTTCGACTTTCTTCCCGTGGACCTGGGCACGATCCGCGGGTTCAAGGTGAAGTTCCACCTCTACACCGTGCCGGGGCAGGTGTACTACAACGCCTCGCGCAAGCTGATCCTCAAGGGCGTGGACGGCGTGGTGTTCGTCGCCGACAGCCAGATCGAGCGGATGGACGCCAACATCGAGGCCATGCAGAATCTGTACGAGAACATGGCCCAGCACGGCTACGACCTCACGAAGATTCCGTTCGCCATCCAGTACAACAAGCGCGACCTCCCCAACGCGGCATCCGTGACCGAGCTCCAGGCGGCGCTCAACCCGGGCTGGCCGGTGGACGAGCCCGCGCGGCAGCGGCCCATGCCCGACCCGAACCGGGACGCGGAGTTCCTGGTGGCGCAGGAGGACGGGCAGTGGATCGAGCGGGCGCCCTACTTCGAGGCCGTCGCGCTGACCGGTGAAGGCGTCTTCGATACCCTCAAGGCGATCAGCAAGAACGTCGTAAAGACGCTGGGGTAGCGGTCGGCATGTGGACGCTCCCGAACATCATCACCCTCGTCCGGATCTGCTTCACCCCGGTCATCGCGCTCCTCCCCTTCATCGAGGGCTACTGGCCCAAGCTGATCGCGTTCTTCGTCTTCCTCGCGGCGGCCATCAGCGACGTGTACGACGGCCATCTCGCCCGCACCCGCAACGAGGTCACCGACCTCGGCAAGCTGCTCGACCCGATCGCCGACAAGCTGCTCCTCTTCGCCACACTGATCCCGATCTACTGGATCTCCCGCCAGCGGCACGACCTCTACGACATCCCGCTGTGGGGCAGCATTCCGCTCTGGGTGTGCCTCCTCCTCATCGGCCGCGAGGTCGCAATGACGGTGTTCCGGTGGTGGGCCAGCCGGCGGGGCGTGGTGATCCCCGCGGGAAGCGCGGGCAAGCTCAAGACGACCATCCAGAACATCTTCATCGGGGCGATCATCCTCTGGTTCGCCTTCCGCGACGCGCGCAAACCGCTCGGCTGGGAGCACAGCCGCTTCGCCGGGTACTGGAACGAGTTCCACGGCGGTTTCGTGGCGGTCACCCTGGCCGTGGCGACGCTGCTCACGGTCTACTCGTTCGTCCTGTACCTGTACCGCAATCGCGCGCTCTTCTACCATCGTGCTCGCTGAGCCGGCGACCCTCGGTTGCCGGGTCACCGCGGACTCACCACGGAAGCACGGAAGGCACGGAAGGGACACGGAAGCCGATCGGCAACCGGAGCCCACACCAAGAAATGTGCTGTTGTCCCGCCTCAAGGAATCTTCCGCGAGAGGAAGCCCTCCGTGATGCCTCCGTGCTTCCGTGGTGACCCCGTTACCGTACCGTGAAGCGAACGACGAGCGGGACGCTGGCGGTCCCGGTGGCGTTCGCGCCGGTGTAGGCGGTGGCGGTGAGCGTGTGCGTGCCGGCGGCGGGCGTCCACGCGCGGTAGTCGCCGCCGTCATCGCCGGCGAGCGCGTAGGGCGCCGCTCCTTCCGTTCGATAGTTCGCCTTGGCATCGAGTCCGAAGCGCACGCTGCCGACGACGGCCGGCGCCGTCTCGGCCCGGACATTGAGTCGCCGGCTCGGCAGCGTGTTCAGATCGAGCGCCAACCCGTCGGTGAGCGATCCGATCGGCTGGTCGGTGTCGGCGTCGATCAAGGTCAGGCCCGTCACCCGCAGCGGGTTCATCACCCGGCCGTCACAGGTCACGTAGCGCTGGGTCACCGCCGCGAACAGGCGCCGGAGGAACTCCGCCGTCACCGAGTCCTTGAGGCCGGTCGGCGTGCGGCCGTTGAGGGTGGCCACCAGGTCGAGCGACGGCACCACGACCGCCCGGTTCACGCCCGAGCCCACGGTGAGATACATGTCCGCGGGGTACGCGGTGCCGTACACGCAATCCTGATTGGAGCGGATGTTCGGGTAGACCGGCGTCGAGGTGAAGTGCCGGATCCAATCCACGGTGAAGAGCTGGTGTCCGGCCCAGTTCCCTTCGTGCAGCAGCAGGTACGCCAGCCGGGCGAAGTCGCGGGCGCTGGTGAGGCCGTTCCCCGCGGTGGCCCACTGGTAGGTTCCCATCCCGCTCCGCTGCTTGTACGCCATGCGTCCGACCCCGATCGGATCCAGGATTCCGCGCCGCAGGTACGCCCCAGGCTCGAGCTGCGTGACGTTGCGGAACAGGATGCTGAAGTGGTTGAACGCGACGCTCGAATACGTGCGTCCCTTGGTGTAGCTGGAGGGGTCGCCCGGCGTGAAGTAGAGTGGGGCGCTCACCGGCCAGTCGGAGTCGTGGCCCACCGTGAAGGGGACGAAATTCCAGCCGGCGCCTCCGGGCACCGCGCCCGAGGCGATGCTTGCCTCGTCCTCGGGCACGATCCCCGAGACGTGACGGAACACCTGCTCGAGCGTGATCCCCGCTTTCCGCGGATCGCTGAGCGGTTGTCCCTCCGGAAGCCAGCGCACGTCGTACAGCCGGCTTCCAGGGCCGATCCCCAGCGCCGGGTAGTCGAGCTGGAGTCGGCCGAGCAGCATGATGGCGAACGTCTTGCCGTTCGACGCGAGGTAGTACACATCAGTGGCGGCGCTGGGCTGATTGTAGTACTCGCCGACCAGCCAGCCGTTCTTGACCACCAGCGCGGCCTTGTCGGTCTCGTTGTAGCCGGTCACCCCCGTGTTGTAGTGCTCGTAGGGCAGCGACGTCACGTAGCTGCCGAGCGCATCGAGCTTTCCGGGGTCCATGCCGAGCGCAAGCGTCGCGCTCCGATCAGTCGGCTTGCGCCAGCCGCCGGCGGTCTCGGGTGGGGGGAAGTAGGATGATAGCGTGGCCGCGAACTGCGGAAGCTCCGGCGGCTGGGCGGGATTCGTCCCGGGGCCGTTGGGCTCGGTCGGCCCACAGCCCGCGAGGACGGCAGCGAACACGGCGCCGCTGACGGCGCGCGCGACGTGCATACTGGCCTTCTTTCGGGAGTGGCCCCGGTGCGCTGCGATTTGCGTGCCCACGGGTCCCCCGGGCTTCCGCCGGCCAGCCGGCGGCGTGACCGCAAGACTGAGGCGCCGCCGCTACTGCGCTCACTCCACAGCGGCGCGCGAATCGAGGAGAGCAGAGCATGTCGCAGCCCAGCGCCCGTGATGGCCTTCCGCTCGAGCTCCTGACGATCGGCAATGAGCTCCTGCTCGGTTTCACCACGGATACCAACGCGGCCGAGATCGGACGCATCCTCTCGGCGGCGGGAGTACGCGTCGTCCGGCACGTGAGCGTGGGTGACAACGCGGAAGACATCCGGAGCGCCGTCCGCGAGGCGCTCGGGCGCACCGGAGCGGTGCTTGCCACCGGCGGACTCGGCCCGACCCGGGACGATGTGACCAAGCACGCGGTGGCCGAAGTCTTCGACGCGCCGCTCGAGTTCGACCCGGCCGTGTGGACCGCGCTGGTCGCCCGCTTCGTCCGCATGGGTCGCACACCGCCCGAGAGCAACCGGGCGCAGGCCGAAGTCCCCCGCGGGGGCGTGGTCCTGCCGAACCGGTGGGGTACGGCGCCGGGCCTTTGGCTGGAAGGTCCTCCCGGGCTCGCGATCCTGCTCCCCGGCGTGCCCGGCGAGATGCGCCGGCTGCTGGAGCACGAGGTCGTGCCCCGACTCGCAGCGCGGGCCGGCGGGCGGGTGGTTCGCTCCCGACTGGTTCGCACTACGGGGATTGCCGAGTCCGCTCTGGCCGAACGGATGGGCGAAATCGAAGTCGAAATCGCACCGCTCACGCTGGCCTATCTGCCCGGCCCCGACGGGGTGGACCTGCGACTGAGCGCCTGGCAACTCCTCCCGCAGGACGCCGACCATCGCCTCGATGACGCCGCCGTACTGCTGCAGGAGCGCGCCGGCGAGCACGTCTACGGCAAGGACGACTCCGACCTGGCCGCCGTGGTGCTCCAGGCTTCGCGCGCGCGGGGCCTGACACTCGCCACGGCGGAGTCGTGCACGGGTGGACTCGTCGGTGGACGACTGACCGCCATCCCTGGGAGCTCCGAGGTGTATCTCGGCGGTGTGGTCTGCTACGCCGATGAGCTCAAGACGCTGCTGCTGGGGGTCGAACCGGGGTTGCTGGCAGACCATGGCGCGGTGAGTGAGCCCGTGGCTCGTGCCATGGCCCAGGGAGCGCTCCAGCGGCTGGGCGCCGGCGCCGCGGTCTCGGTGACCGGGATCGCGGGGCCGGGGGGCGGCAGCGAGGCCAAGCCCGTCGGGACGGTCTGGGTCGGCGTGGCCGCCGGTGGTCGGGTAGAGGCCCGCCACGCCGTCCTGTCGGGTGATCGCCAGGAGATTCGGGCGCGCGCCGCACAGATGGCACTCTACCTGCTGCTGCGGCGGCTCCGGCAGACGTCGCTCAGCTCATGAAGGTCTCCCTTCCATGCTCCCGTCGCCGCTACGCGGCGACGTGGCTGCGCAGCTCACCGCACACCCGCTTGAGCCGCCGATAAACGGCAAAGGGCGAAGGCAGGCCGAGCACCGTCGCGATCTCGCGGGCGGTCAGGTCCTGCTCGAATCGAAGCTCCAGCAACATGCGGTCGTCCGGGCCGAGTCGCGCGACGGCGGCGCGAAGGGCGCCGGTCTCGAGCAGCGCTTCCAGTGCGAGGCTCGGGTCGGGCGTCGCGAGGTCGGCCAGGCCGGCCAGCTCGTGCGCGTGCGATGACAGCTCGGCCAGCCGGCGGCGCGCATTCCTGCGCGCCACCGACCGTGCCCGGGCGCCTCCCGTGCTCCGCTGGCGGCCGTACTTCCGTCGATAGTGGTCGAGGCACAGGCGCCGGCAGACCACTACGAGCCAGTGGGTGAAGGTGCACTGCTCGGAGGCCACGTACGCGCGGAGCCGCGCATAGTCATTGCGCCGGAGCTCGTCGAGCATGTAGGCGTATGCATCCATGGCCTCATCATAGGATCCCCCCGCGAACCTGAAGGCGACCTGCAGGAGCAGTCTGGTGTGCCGTTCCAGGAACGCTGCCCAGGCGCGCTCCGGGTCGCCCGAATCGCTCTCCAGGAGCAGATTGGAGACTTCGGCCGGCGGCGCGGGGGTCGGCGCGTTCTGGGGGGTGTCGCAGCAGGACGGCATGGCTTTGCGAGTGCCTCGGGGGGCTCCAGCGACGTCACTGTCGGCGGGAGCGCGTCAGGTAATCAGAACCGGCCGGATGTCGGACAGGAACCCAAGGACGGTAGGGCGCGGGCGTGAAGCACGGGTTAACTGTCCGTTAACAGTAGATATGGTGGACCTCAAGCTGCTGGGCGGCTGCGCGCTCGAGCGCAACGGAGCTCCCGTCACCGGGCCGGCGGCCCAGCGACACCGCCTGGCGTTGCTCGCGCTGCTCGCCCGCTCCCCGCGCGGCGGCGTGCCTCGGGAGCGCATCCTGGCGACCCTGTGGCCCGAGCGCGACGAGGCGAGCGCCCGCAACCTCCTGAAACAGGCGGTGTTCGTGCTCCGCCGCGAGCTCGGGACCGAGGCGGTGACCGGCGGCGCCGAGCTTCGGCTCAATCCGACCCTGATCCGGTGCGACACCACCGCCTTCGAGCTGGCCCTGGCGGAGGGACGGCCCGCGGAGGCCGTGGAGCTGTACCGGGGCCCCTTCCTCGACGGCTTCCACCTCGGTCACGACGCCGAGGTGTTCGAGCGGTGGACCGATACGGAGCGGGCGGAGCTGGCGGGTGATCATCTCCTCGCCCTTGAGCGGCTGGCCGGCGAAGCCGAGCGCCAGAGCGACCCTGGCGCCGCCATCGTGTGGTGGCGACGGCTCGTCGCGGCAGATCCGCTCAACGCCGGCTACACCCGCCGGTTGATGGAGATCCTCGCGGCGAGCGGCGACGCGGCGGGGGCCGTGCGACAGTTCCGCGCGTATCGAAAGCTGCTCGAAGGCGAGCTCTCGGTGCCCGCCGACCCGGCGCTGGCCGAACTGGCCGAGCGCCTCGCCCGCGAGCCCACGCCTCCCCGGCGCCGCCGCTCTCCGCGGCCGCCTGCCCGGGCGTCGACGCCTCCCGCTGCTGCTGGCAGCGCGGGCCCGCCGCCCGCCGCCCGATCTCGCCGATGGGTGCAACCGCTGGCGCTCGCGCTGGTCCTGGCGGTCGGCGGCTATCTCGTCGTCACCCGGTTTCGCGGCGGCGCGCCCCGACACCGGCTCGATCCCTCGCTCGTGGCCATCGCGCCTTTCGGGGTCTTCGATCCCGGGCTCGAGCTCTGGCGCGAAGGGTTGGTCGACGTGCTGTCGCACGAGCTCGATGGTGCTGGGCCGCTCCGGACGGTCTCACCCAGCGTCGTGCTCGATCGCTGGGACGGTCCCCCCGATGCCGCATCCGCGGCCCGGCTTGCACGCGAGACCGGCGCGGGCATCGCCGTGGTGGGCACCCTGGTGCGCGCGGGCCAGGACTCGGTTCGGCTGACGGCTTCGCTCATCGACGCGGCGAGCGGCCGGGTCGTGGCCGACGTGGCGCGGCACGACGCGGTCGCGCGCATGGACCGGCTCGCGGACTCCATCACCCTGGGCATCGTGAGGGAGTTGAGGCGGGAGCTGCCGCAGGGCGCGGTGCCGAGATCCGGCATTGCGGCCGCATCGATGGAAGCGACCAAGCTCTTCCTGCAGGGTGAGCAGTTCTTCCGCCGGACGCAGTGGGACTCGGCGCAGGCAAGCTACGAGCAGGTGATCGCACGCGACACCGGCTTCGCGCTCGCCTATCACCGTCTGGGCGAAGTCCTCGGCTGGCGCCGCGTCAACTACGATTCGCTGGCCTCCGTGTATCTGCTGCGCGCCGGCGCGCTCAATCGCGGCCTCTCGCCGCGCGACAGTCTGCTGCTGCGAGCCGACTCACTGACCGCGGCCGAGAATGCCACCGACGACCCGCTGGTCTCCTGGAACGCGATCCGGCAGCTCTTTCTCACCGTCTCGCAGGCCGCCGAGCGCTACCCCGGCGATCCCGAGGTGTGGTACGCGGTCGGCGAGGCCCGCTACCACTTCGGCGCGGGCCCCGGCGTGAGCGTGAGCTACCGGGCCACGCTCGACGCGTTCGACCGCGCGATCGCGCTCGACTCCGGGTTCGCACCGGCGTATCTCCACCCGATCGAGCTGGGCTTCACCCTGGACGGGCGTGAGCTCGGACTGCGCTACGCGCGGGCGTACCTCGCGCTGCAGCCGACCGATGGCGCGCATCCCGGGGTCATGCTGCTCGAACGGTTGGTCTCGATGCGCCCGGGCGACGAGCCCCGCGCACTGCTGGATACGGCGAGCGCGGACGTGCTGGTGCCCACCAGGACACGGCTTCGCCGGTGGCTGGACAGCTCGGAGACCGCCGTGCAGCTGGGACGCATCCTCGCGGGCGGCCGCCACGCGGAGTACGAACTCTTTGCCGACACCGCGCTGATGCGCCGCCGTCTGGCGGAGACGCTGGCGTATCGCGGACACCTGCACCAGGCCGCCGCCCTGCTCGGCACCGAGCCAACGGGTCTCTACGTCGATCTGGCCTACCTCGGTGCGGTGCCGTACGGCCGGGCCCGAGACACCTTTCGGCAGTGGCTTGCGGAGGGCCGGCCCGCGGCGCGCTGGGGGCTTGCCTGGTGGTCGCTGCACGGCGACAGCGCCTCGCTGGCGGCGTTCGCGGCCCGGGCCCGGTCACGCACCAGGGCTGCCCGCACTCCGGTCGAGCGCCTGGAGGCCGTGTACGACACCGCGGCTGCGGCGGCCCACCTCGCGCTGGTCCGAGGGGACTCGGCGACATCGCTGGACCGTTTTCTCGCACTTCCCGACTCCGCCTGCACGCGATGTTATCTCGACCGGCTCACGCGGGCCCGGCTGCTCTCGGCGCGCCGGCGCGACCGCGAGGCGCTGCGGGTCCTGAACGAACGGCTGGTGCCGTTCCTGACCCCGATGGAGCTGATCTTCACGTTGGAGCGGGGGACGGCGTTGGCACGATTGGGAGACCGGAGGACAGCCACCGTGCTCCGGAAGACGGTGGAGCGGGCGTGGCAGACCGGCGACCCCGAGCTGCGACGCCTCGTCGCTCGGTCTCGAGGGCAATGATTATCTTTCGCTCAGCTCTCGAACCGACGAGGTCGGAAGTGACTGACAAGCGCAGATTTAGCGGCGAGTATGCCGATGATACCGAGACCCTCCACACTCCCGCGGGGATGACCGATCCCGCCGCCCGCGTCGGGCGGAGCGCCGACGGTGCGGACCTGGCCTCGACCGATATGTCCCAGGAGCCCTCCTCGCGCGAGCCGGACACCGAGCCGGTGTTCCGCGGCGGTGCGGCCGGCGTGCCGATGGAGCCGCAGGGAGAGGCGGTCCGCCGGCTCGAACAGCAGCTCGAGGACGCGCAGGACCGCCATCTTCGGCTCGCCGCCGAGTACGACAACTATCGCAAGCGGGTGCTCCGCGAGCGTGGCGAGCTGGGCGAGCGGGCTCAGGCCACGCTCGTGACCCGGCTGCTCGACGTGCTCGACGACCTCGACCGCCTCGCGGCCGAGGGCGCCTCGTCCTCGGCGGAGACCCTGCACCAGGCCGTCGAGCTCATCGACCGGAAATTCCGGAAGGAGCTGCAGAGCGCGGGGCTCGAGCGCATCGATCCGGTCGGCGCACCGTTCGACCCCAACCTGCACGAGGCGGTCTCGACCACGCCGCCGCCGCGTCCCGAGCTGGACCACACGGTGAGCGCCACGTTCCAGGTCGGCTACCTCTTCAAGGGCGCGCTCGTGCGGCCCGCCCGGGTCCAGGTCTACTCCGAGCAGGGAGCGGCCTGAGGTGGCTGCGAAGGACTTCTATCAGGTCCTGGGCGTCTCCGACTCGGCGAGCCAGGACGAGATCAAGAAGGCCTATCGTCGGCTCGCGAAGCAGTACCATCCCGACGCGAACCCCAACAACGCGTCCGCCGCCGAGCGGTTCAAGGAGATCTCGGAGGCGCACAGCGTGCTCTCCGACGCGGAGAAGCGGAAGCAGTACGACCAGATGCGGCGGCTGGGCGCGTTCGACGGTGCCGCGGCTGGCGGGTTCCGGCGTGGGGCCGGTGCCGGAGCGGGCGGCCCCGGTGCGCGCGGGCCCGATGTCGATTTCGGCAATGTCGAGTTCGGCGACTTCGGCGGGTTGGGCGACATCTTCTCGTCCATCTTCGGACGCGGCCGGCAGGAAGCGCCCCGGGCGGAGACGCTGGAGACAGTGGTGGAGGTGCCGTTCCGCGTCGCGATGCTCGGGGGGAAAGTCCCGGTGGCGCTCTCGGTCACCGAGCCGTGCCCCACCTGTGCGGGCTCGGGTGGCGCCCCCGGGGCGACGTGGTCCACCTGTCCGGAGTGCAGCGGGCGCGGCACCATCTCGTTTGGGCAGGGCGGCTTCGCGGTCAACCGGCCGTGCCCTCAGTGCCGGGGCCGCGGCCGCATCCCTTCGCAGCCGTGCCCCACCTGCCACGGTGCCGGCGAGGTGCGTACCGAGCGGCGGGTGGTGATCACGGTGCCGCCCGCCACCGAGACCGGCACCCGGGTTCGCATCCGCGGTCAGGGCGAGCCCGGCCGGCCCGGGGCGCCCTCCGGCGACCTCATCGTGACCTTTCAGGTTCAGCCCGACCGCTTCTTCCGCCGCGAGGGGCTCGACATCGTGTGTGAGGTGCCGCTGAATCTGGCGCAGGCCACGCTGGGCACGAAGCTCCGAGTGCGCACGCTGGATGGGAAGAAGGTGGTGCTGCGCATCCCTCCCGGCACGCAGCCCGGGCGCAAGTTCCGCATCAAGGGGCAGGGGATCGAGAAGAACGGCGTGAAGGGAGACCAGCTCGTGCAGGTGCAGGTCGCGCTGCCGGACGATCTCACCCCGGAGCAGCAGGAGCTCATGCGGAAGCTGGCCGACTCGGCGGGGCTGCCGTACTGATCGCCGGCATCGGATTCACCCCCGCCCATTCACCACGGAGACACGGAGGACACGGAAACGGCTACGGAGGGATTCGGGTCCGGGAGGGCTCCTTGGACCCGGACAACATCAAACTTGTTGGTGTCGGCTCCGCTCCCCGATGGGCCCCGGTACCCACGCGGGCTCCGTGCTGCCTCCGTGCCCTCCGTGTCTCCGTGGTGAATGGGCGGGGTCGCGCGGGGGATGCGCGCGAGTGACCTGGGTCAGCGCTCCGGCTTCGGCAGCGCCATCGAGAGCCCCAGGCTCACCAGGCCCACCACCAGCCCGCCCCAGAACGCCGCCCAGAATCCCGCCACGGTAAAGCCGAGGTCCCACCGCGCCGACACCCAGCCGGTGAGCATGAGCATCAGGGCATTGATGACCAGCGTGAAGAGGCCCAGCGTGAGCACGATGAGCGGGCAGGTGAGGACCGTAAGCAGCGGTCGCAGGATGCTGTTCACAATCCCGAACACCGCCGCCACCAGCAGCAGCCGCACAAGCCCGCCGCTGAAGCCGAGCCCAGGCACGATCGCGGCCGCCACCCACAGGGCGACGGCGTCGCAGATCCAGTGCAGCAGGAGCGAGCGCACCGCGCTCAGCTCGTCACGCCGATGATGCCGCCGCCGAGCACCCGACCGGCCGCGCCGTAGAGCACCCCGGACTGCCCCGGGGTGATCGCGCGGACCGGCGTGGCCAGCGCCAGCTCGAGCGCATCGCCATCCATCCCGAGTACGGTGGCCGGCACCGCACGGGCGCGATGGCGCACCTGCACCTCGCAGGCGTCGCCCGGGGCGAGCGGATCGGCCAGCCAGTTCAGCTCCTCGAGCCGCACGCGATGGCCCTCGAGCTCCTCCATGGTGCCGATCACCACTTCGCGCCGCTCGGGGCGGATCGCCACCACGTAGCGCGGCTCGGCGAACCCGCCCGGGAGCCCCTTCCGCTGCCCGATGGTGTACCGGGCGTACCCCTGATGCTCGCCGATCACCTTGCCGGCGGTGCTCACGAGCGGCCCCGGGACCAGCGCGGGCGCGTCAGGCGGGAGATGCCGCTCGAGCACGCCGACGTAGTCGTCGTCGGGGACGAAGCAGATCTCGACCGACTCGGGCTTCTCCGCCGTGACCAGCCCAAGCTGCCGGGCGTAGGAGCGGGTCTCCGCCTTGGTGAGCTCGCCCACGGGGGTGAGCATCCGGGCCACCACCGCGCGGTCGATACCCCACAGGAAGTAGCTCTGATCCTTGCGAGGGTCGCGGCCGCGGTAGAGCGCGCCGTCACGCGCCACCGCGTAATGCCCGGTCGCGAGGTAGCGGCAATCGAGTGCGTCGGCATGGGCCAGCAGGTCGCGGAACTTGGTGAACGAGTTGCACCGCACGCACGGGATCGGAGTGCGCCCGCGGCTGTACTCGCTCACGAAGTTCTGGATGACGTGCAGGTCGAACCGGTCCTCGAGATTGAGCACGTAATGCGGGATGCCGAGCCGATGGGCGACGTCGCGCGCGTCGTTGATCGAGTCGAGCGAGCAGCACGGGCGATCGGGGACCTCGTCGCCGTAGCAGAAGAGCTTCATGGTGGCGCCCACCACCTCGTAGCCCGCCTCGACCAGCCGTGCCGCGGCCACGGAGCTGTCCACGCCGCCCGACATTGCCACCAGCACCCGCTCAGGCACGGCCGAGCACCCCCGCGAGCTTCCGCACCTTGGCGACGACGCCCGGCATGACCTCGGCCGCGCGCGCCACGTCGTCCTCGGTGGTGCCGTGGCCCAGGCTCATACGTACCGCGCCGAGGGCGAACTCGCGCGGGACGCCCATGGCCGTGAGCACGTGCGACGGTTCCACTGCGCCCGTGGAACACGCCGAGCCGCTCGAGCACGCCACGCCGGCGAGATCGAGGTGCATGAGCAGCGCCTCGCTGTCGGCGCCCGGCACGGCGACGTTCAGCACGTGCGGCGCCCGCTCGGCGGCTTCGGCGTTGATCACGATGTCGGTGACGGCGGCCCGGAGCCGCGCGGCCAGCGCGTCCCTGAGCGCACGCAGCCGCTCGGCCTCGCGCTCCTGCTCGGCGGCGGCGAGCGCGGCCGCCCGCCCCATCGCTACGGCACCGGGCACGTTCTCGGTGCCGGGGCGAATGCCGAACTGCTGGCCGCCACCGTGGATGATCGCCTCGATCGCCTTCCGGTCGCGCACGACCAGCGCACCGATACCCTTGGGCGCGCCGATCTTATGGCCGGACAGGCTCGCGAGCGTGCACCCGAGCGCGGCCAGGTTCACCGGCACCTTGCCGAACGCCTGCACCGCATCGGTGTGGAACGCCACGCCGGCAGCGCAGCAGCGGCCCGCGATCTCCTTCACCGGCTGCACCACGCCGACTTCGTTGTTGACCCACATGATCGAGACCACCGCGGGACGCTCCCGCAGCGCCGCGTCGAGCGCATCGAGGTCCACCCGGCCGTTCCCGTCTACCGGAAGCACGACCTCCCGTCCGCCCAGGTGGCAGACGGCGTGCGCCGCCGCGAGCACCGCCTTGTGCTCGATGGCCGAGACGACCGCGCACATGGCGGCGTCCCGATCGCGCGCGGCGAGCGCCGCACCCATGATGCCGAGGTTGTCCGCCTCGGTGCCGCCCGAGGTGAAGATCACCTGATTGGGCTCGGCGCCGGCGGCCTGGGCCACCTCGCGCCGCGCCTGCTCGATCCCGGCGCGCGCGGCGCGGCCGAACCGGTGGGCGCTGGAGGGATTGCCGAACGCCTGCTCGGTGAGGTAGGGCAGCATCGCCTCCAGGACCTCCGGCCGGACCGGGGTCGTGGCGGCGTAGTCGAGGTAGACGGGTCGGGTCGGCATGGGCGAAAGATAGCGCGAGATCGGACCGACCGTCACATACTGCGCACGGCGAGCGCGGTCACGTCGTCCACGGCCATCGTCTCGTGGGTGAAGAACGGCTCGCCGTAGCGGGCGCGGATGAGCGAGCCGTAGTGGGCGTTCTGCGTCTCCACCAGCGTGTAGAGGTCCTGGCCGGTGGGGAAGATCTCGCCCGCCGCCTGGGCCCCGTCGAACTGGCTCGCGTAGCAGCGGATCGCGGCCAGCTTGCGCTCGAACTGCGCGCTGATGTCCACCACGAACGTCGGCTTGACCGGGTCTTCGCGGTACGAGAGCGCGTACAGGACCTTGAACGGCCGGTGCGGCTCGCCGGGCGCGTCATACCGGGCCAGTCCCGCGAGGAAGCACGCGTCGCGGCCGAGCTCGCTGGCCACGCGGTGATCCGGGTGCCGGCCGACGGGGAAGGGGAGAATCACCACGCGCGGCGCGAAGTGGCGGATGTGCTCCACAACCGCGCGGCGGGTCTCGTCGGTGTTGGCCAGGTGTGCGTCCGGGAGCCCCGCGTTGCGCCGCTCGGCGACGGCCAGGATCCCGGCCGCCGCCTCGGCCTCGCGCGCTCGCAGCTCGGCGCTGCCTCGGGTGCCGCTCTCCCCGGCGGTGAGGTCCAGGATCCCGGTGCGGTGGCCGGCATCCACGGCGCGCAGCAGGGTGCCGGCGCAGGTGAGCTCCACGTCGTCTCGGTGGGCGGCGATCGCCAGAACGTCCACGGGCATGCGGGAATATCTCCGTGGCCCGGGTTGCACGCGAGGGGCCATGGGTCGATAGTCCGACAGGGGTCGTGCGCCCCGCCCGAGAGGAGACATTGTGCGTTCGACCGCCGTGGCACTCGCCGCCATCCTGTTCGCCGCGCCCGCGGCTGCATCGGCCCAGGCCGGCCCCGCCCCGCGCTCGGTGGCCGCCTTCAACGTCGCGCTCTACACCGCCGGCGCCAACGTCCAGGAGGCGAGCGACACCGGGCACGCCGAGCTCGCCACCGCCGTGCTCCGCCGCTCGCTCGACAGCCTGATCGGACCCGCGCTGGTGGACTCCGCCGCGGTCGCCGCGCAGGTGGCCCGGCCTGACGCCGACCGGCTCGCCGGCGACCATACGTGCAACGTGATCGTCGCCTGCACCCGGTCCGTCGCGCAGTCGCTGGGCGCCCGCTGGGTGGTGATGGCCAAGGTGAGCAAGACCAGCAATCTGATCTGGCTCCTCACCGGCCAGCTCATCAACGCGCAGACCGGCGAGATCGTGCTGGACGACTCCATCGAGCTCAAGGGCGATCCGGAGCCGATGATCCGCGCGGGGGTGCGCAACTTTGCGGTGCGCGCGGCGCGGGAGGTGGAGCAGGGCGGACGGGCGGACGGGCGGACGGGCGGACGGTAGGAGCACACCGAGAAACTCTCGCCTCTCAGTCCTTCCGACCTTCAGTCGTTCACACAGCGCACAGGAGAATACGATGACAGAGCTCAACAATTTCCGGGTCGCGATCCTCGCGACCGACGGCTTCGAAGAGAGCGAGCTGACCGAGCCGAAGCGCGCGCTGGAGGAGGCGGGCGCGCGGACCGACGTCATCGCGCCCAAGGGCGGCGAGGTCCAAGCCTTCCGGCACCACGACAAGACCATCAAGGTGAAGGTGGATCGCACCCTCGGGGAGGTGAAACCCGAGGAATACGACGCCGTCCTGCTGCCCGGCGGCGCCCTCAACGCCGACGCGCTGCGGGTGGTGCCCGAATCCAAGCGGTTCCTGCGCGCGATGTGGGAGCAGGGCCGACCCTTCGCCGTCATCTGCCACGCCCCCTGGGAGCTCGTCAGCGCCGGACTGGCCGAAGGGCGGCGCCTCACGAGCTATCACACCATCCAGGACGACCTCAAGAACGCCGGCGCCGATTGGGTGGACCAGGAAGTCGTGGTCGACGGCAAGCTCGTCACCAGCCGCCAGCCGAGCGACATCCCGGCGTTCAATCGAGAGATGGTGCGGGTGTTCGCGGAGAAGGGGGCGGTGAGCAGCGGGAAGCGGTAAGCGGTGAGCGGTGAGCGGTAAGCGGTGAGCGGGAAG
>DASUXW010000061.1:0-7172 GCA_036377715.1 Gemmatimonadales bacterium | reverse complement strand
CGGGACGGCGCGATACGCGTCCAGCCACCGGTCGGCCGCGTAACGGTCGTAGCCGCCGAACAGCTCGTCGCCCCCGTCGCCGCCGAGCACCACCTTGACCTCGCGCGCGGTCATGCGGGCCAGGTGGAGGAGGCAGATCGACAGCGGGTCGGCCGGCTCGTCCAGCGCGGCGATGAGTCGCGGCAGGTCGGCGCCCACCGAGGGCGTCACCTCCTCCGCGAAGTGCCGCGTCCCGTAGCGGCGCGCGACGGCGGCGGCGGCCGGCAGCTCGTTCAGATCGCGGTACGGAATCCCCATTGAAAAGGTGCGGAGCTCCGGCCCCAGGACCCCGGCCGCGTACGACGCCACCAGCGTCGAGTCGAGCCCGCCGCTCAGGAACGCGCCCACCGGCACGTCGCTCGTCAGGTGCAGGGTGACGGCCTCGCGCAGCAGCGCGTCGGCCCGCTCGAGTGTCTCGGCCTCGCCGTACTCCCACTTGGGACCATACGACAGGTCCCAGTAGCGCTCGACTCGCAGGCGTCCGCCCTCCCACACCATGAAATGCGCCGGCGGGAGCGCGCGGATCCGGCTGAAGAACGTGTCCGGCGGCTGGACGAAGCGAAGGGTGAGATACTGGTCGAGCGCGAAGGGCGAGAGCTCGGCGAGCGACGGATCGTCGGCCAGGAGGGCCTTGATCTCGGAGGCGAAGACGAGCCGCCCGTTCCGCTCGGTGTAAAACAGCGGCTTCTGGCCGAAGTGGTCCCGTGCCACGAGCAGGCGCCGCCGCGTCCGGTCCCACAGCGCCATCGCGAACATCCCGCGGAGCCGCTGCAGCAGCCGCTCGCCCTCGTCCTCGTACAGATGGACCAGGACCTCGGTGTCCGACCGGGTGCGGAACTGGTGGCCGCGCGCCACGAGCTCGCGGCGGAGTTCCTCGTGGTTGTAGATCTCGCCGTTGAGCACCACCTGGATGGTGCCGTCCTCATTGGCGATCGGCTGGTGGCCGCCCGCCAGGTCGATGATGCTGAGCCGCCGCATCCCGAGCCCGATCCCTTCGCCCACGAGGGTGCCCCAATCATCGGGCCCGCGGTGCCGGATGGCATCGCACATCCGGAGCAGCTCGGGCTCGGCGATCGGCCCCGCACCCGCGATCCCCACGATGCCGCACATCTCAGCGCACCTTCTTTCCCCAGGCGACCATCATGTATCCCCCGGTGAACGGGATCAGATGGTCGAGCATGGTCCACGCGTGGAGCGCGGGAAACACCGCCGAGTAGACCTTGTAGGCGGTTCCGACGTTGTTCAGCGCCTCCGCCGACATCGGTGCGGTGTCGCCGTGGAAGTCCTGCTGGGTGGTGTCCTTGCCCTTCATCGCCTTGCGGTGGTACGCATAGTTGAGCAGGTCCTCGAGCGATTCGGTGAACAGCCGGCAGTAGCTCGTCTGTCCCCGCACCTCGAGGCCGTGGCGCTCCATGAGCGCGCGCGCCGCCGGCAGCGGATAGCCGTCGCGCGCGTGCCCGAACCCTTCCTGGTCGGCGGTAAAGCCCAGCGCGCGCTTGAGCATGAACCCCGGCCGGTCGTGGTCGCCGCGGGGCGCCATGAACAGGAAGTCGCCGCCGGGCTTGAGCACCCGCACCATCTCGGCGAAGAAGGTCTCGTCGTCCTCGATGTGCTCGAGGAAGTTGATGGCGGCCACCAGGTCCACCGACGCCGAGCGGAACGGCAGCTCGCGCTCGCCGATCTGGACGACCCGGTCGCCCACCAGCGCCCTGGCGGAGCGCACGTGGTCGCGCTCGAAGTCGCAGCTCACCCAGGTCCCGCCCCGCTCGCGCAGGAAGTGGGAGGTGAGGCCGGTCCCGCAGCCGAGCTCGAGGCAGAGGCGGCCGTCGACCGGCGGCAGGTGCTCCATGAGCGCGTTCACCGTCTGCCGCTTCTTGAGCGAGCGCCGGAAAAGCTGCAGCTGCCAGGGCTCGGGCACTAAAGATCTCCGTTCATGTCGCCGATGAATGATAGCCAGTCGTGGGTCGTGGGTCGTGAGTCGTGGGTCGTGGGTCGTGCGTGGGGATCCCACGACTCACGACTTACCCAAGCGCTCCCGCCGCCCGGTATGCCTCGTAGGTTCGCCGCACGCCGTCGCTCAGTCCGACCTGCGGGGACCAGTCGAGGAGCCGGCGCGCGCGCGACGTGTCGAACTCGGAGTCGCTGGTGAAGAAGTCCATCCGGCGGCGGTAGATCGGCGGGTCGAGGTGGAGCACCTGGCACACGTCCTCGACCACCGCCGCCGCCCCGAGCATGGGGGCGAGCGGAAGGCGGCGGCCGAAGCGGGCGCTGCCCGAAGCCCGTCGCACCTCTTCGATGAGGTCGCGCAGCGTGCACGACCCGGGGCCGGCGATGATCATGTCCTGCCCGACCGCTTCCGGCCGCTCGCACGCGGCGAAGAAGGCCGCGACCACGTCGTCCACGTACACCATGTGCCGGCGCCCATTGCCCTCGCCGAACAGCGGGAACCGCTCCGCGGCGACTCCCCGGAACAGCTTGAGCAGCCGCTGGTCGCGCGGACCATAAACGTCGGCCGGCCGGAGGATCGTGTAGGGCACCCCGGCCGCGGGAGCCAGCTCGCGGACCATCCGCTCGGCCGCGACCTTGGTCCGCTCGTAGATGTTGCCGGGCCGGAGCGGCGACTCCTCGTTGGTGATCCCGGGCGCGCGGTGCCCGTAGATTCCGATCGTGCTGCAGTAGACGAACCGCTCCACCCGCCCGCGTCCGGCCGCCTCGAGCAGCCGCCGCGTGCCGTCGAGATTGACCGTCTCGAAGAACTCGTCGCGCTTGCCGCCCTCCCGCATCGCGACGGCGAGGTGAAACACGTGCGTCGCGCCCGCCATCGCGCGGGCGCAGAGGCCGGCGTCGGTGATGCTGCCGGCGAGGATCTCGACCCCGCGCCCTGCCAGCAGCTCGGCGGTGGCGCGCTCCTCGGGCCGGTCGGTCAGGCCGAGCACCACCACGTCCGCGCCTCGTCGCCGGCCCTCCTCCGCCAGGTGCGAGCCGATGAAGCCGGTGCCGCCGGTGACGAGCAGTCTCACCCGAACCGCGCCGCCAGCGCCGCCGCGATCCGCTCGCTCGCGCGACCGTCGCCGTAGGGATTGACCGCGTTGGCCATGCGGGCGTACGCCTCGGCCGACGTGAGCAGCTCGCTGGCGGCAGCCACGATGTGGTCCGTCCGGGTACCGACCACCTTGGCCGTTCCGGCCGCGACGCCCTCCGGTCGCTCGGTCACCTCGCGCAGGACGAGCACCGGCTTGCCCAGCGAGGGCGCCTCCTCCTGCACGCCGCCGCTGTCGGTGAGCACGAGGTCGGCCCGCTGGAGCAGGTGCACGAATTCCAGGTAGTCCACGGGCGGGACGAGGTGCATTCCCGGCAGATCGCAGAGCAGCTCCTCGACGGTGGACTTCACCTGCGGATTGGGGTGCACCGGAAGGACGAACTGCAGGTCGGGAAACCGGCCGCCGAGCTCTCGGATGGCCGCGCAGATCGCGCGCAGCGGCGCCCCGAAGCTCTCGCGCCGGTGGGCCGTTACCAGCACGACCCGGCGGGACGGATCGAGCGTGGCGAGCGACGGGGTGCGAAAGCGGTAGTCGGGCCGAACCGTCTGCAGCAGGGCGTCGATGACGGTGTTGCCGGTGAGGTGCACGTCGGCCGGCGGAATCCCCTCGGCAAGGAGCGCGTCGCGCGAGGCGGGCGTGGGGGGGAAATGGATCGCCGCGACCCGGGTGGTGAGCACCCGGTTCATCTCTTCGGGGAACGGCTGCCAGCGGTCGCCGGTGCGGAGCCCGGCCTCCACGTGCCCGGCGGGAATGCGCTCGAGGAACGCGGCGAACGCCGCCGCGAACGTGGTCATGGTGTCGCCCTGCACCAGGATCACGTCGGGCTTGAGCCGGCGCAGCAGGGGCGGCAGCCCCTGGAGGACCCCCGCCACGATCCCGCCCGGTGATTGGCCCGGGACCATCAGGTCCAGGTCGGCGTCGGTCTGGAGCCCGAAAACCTCGAGGACCTGGTCGAGCATGGCGCGGTGCTGCGCCGTGACGCAGACCAGGCTCTCGAAGCGCTCGGGCGCGGCGCGAAGCGCACGCACGACAGGCGCCATCTTGATCGCCTCCGGCCGGGTGCCGAAGACGCTCAGGACGCGAATCATCGAGTCGGAGCGTCCGCCTGCAGCCGCTCCGCCATCGTCTGCATCGTCACGAACCGGAAACCGTGCTCCACCACCCGAGCGAAGACCCGGCGGAGGATGTCCTCGCGCACGCCCTCGTAGCACGGGTGGCCGTAGAGCACGACCTGATCGTTGGCGTCGAGGTGCTCGTCGAGCGCACGGAACACCTCATCGTCCGGCGTGGCGCGCGCGCCGTGGTACTCGAGGAAGGGAATGGTACGTGGGCCCGAGAGGGTGACGGGAATGGTCCAGTGCCGGAGCGTGCGCCCACCCGCCGTGGCGCGTCGCGGCTCGCCCCCGATCGCGTCGCCGTTGTACTGGAAGCCGAGCCGGTCGAGCAGCAGCATGACACGCTCATCGGAGTAGAACCCGGGCGAGGAGAAGCCGGCCGGCCGGCCGAAGTGGCGCACGAAGTGCCCGTACGACTCCTCGACGTCGGCCCGCAGATCGTCCTCCGGCAGCGCCTGGAACCGGCGGCTCCAGATCACGTGGTCCATGCCGCCGTGCAGGCCGAGCTCGTGTCCCTCGGCCTGGAGCGCCTGCAGCTCGGGAATGAACCGGAGGCCGACCGGCCGCGCGAGGGCCGTCTCCATCACGAAGCGGGGCCAGCCGGTCTTCTGGATGAGGTGGACCGCCTCGCGATCGGCGAGCTTGGCCTTGGAGCGCGCGAGCCCGGCCCCCAGCCATTCCCGGAGGTTGGTGGAACGGCCGAGATTGACGAAGAAGGTGTTGGGGACGCCGAAGTCGCGACACACCGCGCGAATGCGCGGGAGCCCGTCGGTGATGCAGACCCGGTGATCGATGTCCCAGCGAAACGAGAACAGCCGATCGGTCACCGCCCAGTCCTCGGCGTGACCTCCGCATAGATCTGCTCGAGCTGCTCGGCGGTGCGGTCCCAGTCGAACAGCCGAAGCGCGCGCTCTCGGCCGGCGAAGCCCATCTGCGTGCGCTTGACCGGATCGGCCAGGAGCGCCCCGATCGCGGTCGCCAGCGCCGACGAGTCGCCCCGGGGCACGACGAGGCCGGTGACCCCATGCTCGACCACCTCCGGCAGGCCGCCCGCGTCGCTTGCCACCACGGGCGTCTGGCAGCCCATCGCCTCCGCGGCGGGGATGCCGAATCCCTCTTCGAGCGAAGGGATGACCGACACCGCGGCGGCCCGGTAGTAAGGCGGCAGGTCGGTGTTGGGCACCCAACCCAGGAACGTCACGCGGTTCGAGATGCCGAGCGTCTCGGCCAGCCGGAGCAGCTCCGGCCGCTCGAACCCGTCGCCCGCGATGACGACCTTGAGATCGGGGAACCGGGGCGCGAGCTGTGCCGCCGCTTCGATGAGAAAGCGGATGCCCTTGCGCGGAAAGAGCTGGCGGCAGGCGAAGATCATGTGCGGCCCGAAGCGCGGGTCCACGGCGCCGTTGCCGGACGCGGCGGGGCTGAAGCGGCGGAGATCGGTGCCGTTGAACACCAGGTGTACCGACCGGTCGGGCGCGCCCGCCCGGAGCGCGTGCTGCCGACAGTCCTCAGTGATCGCGGTCAGGGCACCCGCATGGCGAAGGGTCCAGCGGAGCGCCGGCCGGACGTACCAGCGGGTCGGGAAGTCGTAGCCCTGTTCGGGATTCACGTACACGTCACCGCCGTGCATCGTGATGACACTGGGCAGGTTGAGCCGCCGCGCGGCGTGCACCGCGGCCGGCCCGGTCGGGATGGCCCAGTGCGCGTGGATGACGTCGGCTCCCCGCTCGCGCACGACCGCCAGTGTGGCCCGGTATTGCGCTTCGAGGTAGTGCGCCATGACGGCCACGCGCGCGAGCTTGCCCCAGAAGTCCACGCGGCTCTGGGCCACGCGCCCGTAGGTGAGATCGACCGGCAGCTCCATCGGGAACCGCACGACATCGACCCCGTCGAAGCTCTCGCTCGCGGCCATGGACGGGCTGCCCGGGGTCACCACCGTCACTCGATGTCCACGACGCACCAGATGGCGGTTGATATCGTGGACGTACGTAGCCTGGGTGTCGGCGGCGTGCTGGGGGTACCAGTAGGTGGGGCAGACGATCCGCAAAGATGATCTGGAGGCCGCCGCGGGAAGCGAAGGCCGCTTCGCCGCCTGGACCGCCACTCCGAGTGACGTCATCACACTGCCTCGAACAGAGCGCCCGATGAGCGAAGGCTACGGGAACGCCCCTGAAAGATCAACATTTATGCCACCGGCAGGTGCGAGATATTCCCCCTGCCCCCCGGCGGCCGACCCCTGAGCGCGCCCCGGTGCCGGGGCGCCGCAACACCCGGCTGTGGCATCACGTCGGGCCGGCGCGCCCTCGCTCCGGCTCGAGCAGCGACCGGACCTTGGCAGCCAGGTCCTCCTGGGTGAACGGCTTCGCCAGGAAGGGCGCGTCCGGCTCCAGCAACCCTCCCCGGAACACTTCCGAGGCGAACCCCGACATGTACAGGATGGGCTTGCCCGGCCACCGCGCCTCCACCTGCCGCCCCAGCTCCCGGCCGTTCATGCCGGGCATCTTGATGTCGGTCAGCACGAGGTGGACGGGCCCGCTGTGCTGCTCGATCGCCGCCAGCGCTTCGCGCCCGTGCCGTGCCTCGATCGCCTGGAATCCCGTCCAGGTCAGCATCCGCACCGCCAGCCGGCGTACTGCCTCCTCATCGTCAACGACCAGGACGGTGTACCCGCCGGGCGGGCGATCGCTCCAGTCTGAGCGAGTGTTCAACGGGGAAGACCCTCGATATTCGGTCTGAAGGGTGTCGGCGGTCAAAGCTTGCCGCATCCCGAAACAGCCGCAAGCCCCGGCTCGGCCGCTCTTGCCTATCCTCCCCGAACCGGCGAAGTTACCGCGCGTTCGGAGTGGTGGCCGAGTGGCTGAAGGCACCGGTTTGCTAAACCGGCATAGGGGGTAAACCCCTATCGAGGGTTCGAATCCCTCCCGCTCCGCTGTCATGACGGCTCCCCGCGTCCGGTTCGCTCCCTCCCCTACCGGCT
>DASUXW010000060.1:0-2966 GCA_036377715.1 Gemmatimonadales bacterium | reverse complement strand
GATGGTGCGCCGGTGGGTCCGGAAGGCGAGCGCGGCCATGCGCAGGGTGAAGCGGCCGTCCAGCAGGGTGGAGGAGAGAAAGACCCGGCCGTCCCGCCTGGTCGCGTCGATCAGCGCCTGGTTGAACCGGTCGGCTTCGTCCGGCGTCGCGCCGGGAGGCACCCAGCGGTAGGTGGCGATGCTGAGCTCGGGCGGGGGCCCGACCTCGAACCCCGCCGCCTCGGCCTCCGCCTGGAAGTACCGCGCCAGGAGCAGCTTCTCCTCCAGCGCGGCGCGGAACGGTCGCACCCCCAGCAGCACCAGCGGCAGCCACATCCGGAGCGCGCGGAAGTGCTTCGTGAGCTCGGGCGACACGTCGGCCGGGGAGATCTCCCCCGGCTCGCGCAGCGCGTCCTGCATGTAGTTGCCGAAGTAATGGTGGGCGGCGGCCAGGGTCGCCCCGTCGCGCGCCACCACGATCCCGGAGCCGTACGGCAGGAAGAGCCCCTTGTGCGGGTCGAGCACCGCGGTGTCCGAGCGCTCGATTCCCCGGAGCAGCCGGCGTCCCTCCTCGGTCAGCAGGAAGAAGCCGCCGTACGCCGCGTCCACATGGAACCAGCACCGCTCGCGTTCCGCCACGCCGGCGATGGCGTCGAGCGGGTCTACGGCCCCGGTGTCGGTCGTCCCGGCGGCCGCGACGACGAGCCATGGCCTGAGCCCGGCGACTCGATCGGCCGCGATCGCCTCCGCCAGCGCGTCCGGCCGCATGCGGAAGCGCTCGTCCATCGCGACGTATCGGAGCGGAGCCTCGCCCAGCCCGGCGATGCGGAGCGCCTTCTCGATCGAAGAGTGGGCCTGCGTGGTGAGGTAGACGACCGCCGAACCGTAGTCCGCGGCCCTGAGCCCGTGCGCATCGCGCGCCGCGGCCACGGCCGCCAGCGTGGCGATGCTCCCGCCCGACGCGATGTTCCCGCCCGCCGACGCCGGATACCCGACCAGGTCGGCCACCCAGCGCAGCAGCATGTTCTCCATGCGGACCGCGCCGGGCCCGGCGAAGAACACGCTCGCGTACTTGTTGGTGACCGCCGCGTAGAAGTCGCCCAGCGCGGAGTGGTACAGGCCGCCGCCGGGGATGTAGGCGAGGTAGCCGGGCGCGGCGGGGTGCCCGCCGGGGCGGACCACGTCGTGCTCGAGCGTCGCGATCGCGTCCTCGAGCGCGTGACCGTGCTCCGAGATGGCGAGCCGAGCGAGCCCGGCCCCCTTATCCGGAGTTTCCACGTACGCCGGGAGCGTCTCGATCTTCCGGAGAAACCGCTCCGTCGCGGCGGCGATGACCTGGCGCAGCCGCTTGCGGCGCGTCGTGCCGGGCTCGAGCGGCCGGGCCGCGCGCTCGAGCTGCCCCAGGCGCTCGAGCAGCTCGGCGCGCTCCGGATCGTCTCCCGCTCTACCGCTTCGGCTCGTAGGTCCCCGGCTCCGACCGCGCCGAAATGCACAGACGATTCCAGGCGTTGATCGTGGCCACGGCCAGCGTGAGATCGGCCAGCTCCGTCTCGGTGAAGTGCGGGCGTACCGACTCATGCACCGCATCCGGCACCCGGTCGCGAGCGATGAGGGTCACCGCCTCGGTCCACGCCAGCGCCGCCCGCTCGCGGTCGGAGTACCAGGGGCACTCGCGCCAGGCGTCGAGCGAGTAGAGCCGCTGCTCGGTCTCGCCCAGCGCGCGCAGGTCCTTCCAGTGCATGTCGATGCAATACGCGCAGCCGTTGATCTGCGACGCCCGGAGCTTGATCAGATGGATGAGCGGCTCCTCCAGCGACGATTTGTGAAGGTATTGCTCGAGCGCGCGCATCGCCGTGTACACGCCGGGGGCCGCGGCCTCGTACTGCAGCCTGGGTTTCATTGGGCAGGCCTGGTCAGCGGGGCATCTCCGTCGCACACGAAATACGCGAGGAGTTTGGCGGGCTCGGTCCGGCTGGCGTTGGCCGAGACCTGGTGCACCCCGTTCGGCGCCTCGTAGAAGCTCTGGCCCGCGGTGTAGGTGGACTCCGGCTCGCCGCGCACCTGCGAACGGATCGAGCCCTCGACCACGTGCGCCACCACCGGGCACGGGTGACTGTGCGGCGGCGACGAGTCGCCGGGGGCGTAGCTCACTTCGACCAGCTTGACCGAGAGGTGCTCGCCGTTGAGGTGCGGCAGGTCGTGCGACAGCGCCGCGCGTACTGCCGTCCCGGCCTCCTGCTGCGAGGCGGCGGCCTCCCCGGACGGTCGGCCGCATGCGGCCATCCCGAGGATGAGGCCGGCCGCGCCGGCCCATCGCCATGTGTTCATCGTTTTCTCCCTTCTACAGAGTGCACTCCCGCGCGAAGCGCTGGAGCACTTCGAGCCGGTTCTCCATCGCGCCCGACTGCGCCGCGATGCGCCAGGCGTACTCCCGGCGGGTCTCGACCGGCTCGGCCCCCTGCCCCACGGCCACGCGCCACTGCGCGCAATAGGCGGGAAGCTCGACGTCGATGATGCGCCGCGCCGAGGTGAGGCTCGCGAGGAACGCCTCGCAGGACGGAAACGTCTCCGCCTGGGCGCGGTGGACGGCCTCGTGCGCGTGCAGCTGAAGCCGGATCAGCGAATCGCGCACGTCCTCCCGGAGCCGGCTCACCGCTCGCCCCGCCTCGCACCGGGTCAGCCCCTGGAAATCGTCCGGCGTCGCGGTGCGCTGCGCCGCGGCCGGGTGCGGCGTCAGGAGCAGCATCAGCGGGAGCGCCGCCTTACGGAAAGATCCCCAGCTGCTCATAGCTCAGCGCCACCTTGTCGATCGCCACGATCATCGCGGCGGTGCGCAGGTTCACCTGGCTCCCGCGCTGCTTCCATCGCTCCCTGATCGGATGGTAGGCGGCGATCATCGTCTCTTCGAGCCCCGAGTTCACCAGGTCCTCCTCGCTCGCGCCCCGGGTGAGCCGCTCGAGCTCGGACGAGGTGAACTGCCGCCCCGT
>DASUXW010000059.1:0-24377 GCA_036377715.1 Gemmatimonadales bacterium | reverse complement strand
GCCCTTGATGGTGACGTACTTCGGCTCGAACCCCCGCTCCACATCCACCCCCAGCTCGCGGGTGGGGAGGTCGCGCAGGTGGCCGATCGTGGCGCGCACGTCGTAACCCGAGCCCAGGTACTTCCCGATGGTCTTGGCCTTGGTGGGCGACTCGACGATCACGAGGGCGCCGCCCCTGCCGTTTCGTGGGGCCGCGGTCGCCTTGCCGCCGCCTTTGCTCCGGGCAGGCGCCTGCCGTTTCCGTGCGGCGGGCGCCTTGCCCTGCTTGGGCGCAACCCCCTCGGCTCCGCCTGGTGCTGGGGCGGCCTTGGCCTTGGGAGCGGCTTTCTTGGACGTTTTTGTCGAACGCTTTGATCGTGTCGCCATGAATACACAGTGCCTGCTGAGGTCACCCAAGGGTCAACTTCGGAGGTGCAAGAAAATCCGCACGGACGGTCCAACGCAAGGCGGTAAGTTGTAATATAGTGCAGATCAACAACTTAGGACACCGATCCCGCGGTCCGCCTGTCCGCCCGTCCGCCTTATCCCCACCCCCCGTGCGCCCGCGCCAGCTTCACCACCTCGCCTGCAACCCCGGCGGCCGGCGCGGGCTCTGCCGCGACCACATAATCGGCAAGGCGGTAGAACGGTTCCCGCTCCGCGAGGAGCGAGCGGACCTTTCCCGGGGCATCACCGGCCAGGAGCGGGCGCACCTCGCCATCCTCGGTCCGCCGGGCCGCCGTGGCGGCCCCGCACCTTAGATAGATGATGAGGCTGTTGGCCCGGGCGCTCTCCAGCTGCCCTGGCTGGGCGGCCCAGCCGGCGCCCGGGACGATGACGGCGGGATCGCGGGCCCTGGCGGTGGCCACCGCGTCCCGCTCCATGGCCCGGAACCGGGTCTCGCCCACCATCCCGAAGATCTGCTCCACCGGCATTCCCATCTGCCGCACCAGGATGGAGTCGATGTCCAGCAGCGGCGCGCCCAGCGACTCGGCGACGAGCCGGCCCACCGTGCTTTTCCCGCAGCCCGGAAGGCCCACGAGCAGGACGTGCCGTCTCACATCAGCCCCCGTCCGGTTCCCTGAGGGCGGCCCAGCGCGCGCCCAGCGCCGCCACGTAGCCGTCGTAGTTGCGGCGCATCTCGCCCAGGGAATCGCCGCCGAACTTCTCGAGCATGGCGTCGGCCAGGACCAGCGCGGTGAGCGCCTCCGCGATGACGCCCATGGCGGGGACCGCGGTTACGTCGGAGCGCTCGCTCTGGGCATTGGCGGGGACGCCCGTGGTGAGGTCCACGGTGGGGAGCGGCGACATGAGGGTGCTGATCGGCTTCATCGCCACCCGGAGCACCAGGGGCTCGCCGGTGGTGATCCCGCCCTCGAGACCGCCGGCGTTGTTGGTGCTGCGGCGGAAACCGGCGCGGCGGTCGCCGGGCTCGGGCGGGGTGACGTTGGATTCGGACACGATCGGATCGTGGACTTCGGATCCGGGGCGGCGCGCCGCCTCCACGCCCAGTCCGATGCCTACCGCCTTGACGGCCGGGATGGACATCAGCATGCCCGCGAGGCGGCCGTCCAGCTTCCGGTCCCAGCTCACGTGGCTGCCCAGCCCCACGACCACCCCGCGGGCCACCACCTCGACCTCGCCGCCAAGAGTGTCGCCCGCCTTCTTTGCCTGGTCGATGCGGCGGACGATGGCGGCCTCGACCGCGGAGTCGAGCACCCGAACCTCGGAGCGGTCGGCGGCCTCGTTGAGCGGCACGGGGAGCCCGGCGGGTGGTACGGCGTCGATCCCGCCCAGCGAGACGACGTGGCTCCCGATCTCGACTCCGAACTCCTCGAGCAGCCGCCTCGCGAGCGCGCCGGCCGCGACCCGGGCGGTGGTCTCGCGCGCGCTGGCGCGCTCCAGGATGTCGCGGGCGTCCACCCGGTCGTACTTGAGCACGCCGGCGAGATCGGCGTGGCCCGGGCGCGGGCGCGTGACGCGGCGGCGCCGGAGCTCGCCCGGCTCGGCAGCCTCGTGGGCCATCACGTCTTCCCAGTTGGCCCAGTCGCGATTGGGGATGAGCATGGCGACCGGTGTGCCGAGCGTCTCGCCGGCGCGGACGCCGGCGAGCCACTCGATGTGGTCGCGCTCGATCTTCATCCGGGCGCCGCGGCCGTAGCCCTGCATGCGGCGGACGAGCTCGCGGTCCACGCACTCGGCGGTGACGGGCAGGCCGGCGGGCAGCCCTTCGACCAGGGCCACGAGCGCCGTGCCGTGGGATTCACCGGCGGTGCTGAATTTCAGGTGCACGAGTGAGCGCCCTCCCCCGAGTCGCCCTGCTTCGCTCAGGATGACTCCGTATCCGCCCGCGTGCCCCGATCCCGCCAGCGTAGCTCCGATCCCGCCCGCGAGGCTCCGTGGCCTCCGGCGTGACTCCGAGGCCCCCCAAGCGAACGAGCCCGGCCTGCGCCGGGCTCGCTCCCGTCGTGCTCCCTGGTCCGGCCGCGCGGAGCGGCTACTGGGCCGAGGTGCCGTCGTCGGTGATCCGGGGCGTGACCAAGATAATGAGGTCGCGCCGGTTTTCCGTGTCGTTGCTGAAGCTGAACAGCTTGCCCACGATCGGCAGGCTGCCGAGCAGCGGGATCCCCGACCGGGTCTTGTTGACCTGGGTGACGGTCAGTCCGCCGATCACCGCGGTCTCGCCGTCGTTCACCAGGAGCTGGTTGTCGGCCTTCTGCTTCTGGAAGATGAAGCCGAGGTCGGCCGCGGCGAGCGGCTGGATCGCCGACCGCTCGGTGTGGAGCTGCATCAGCACCTGGCGGTTGTTGGTCACGTGCGGGGTGACCGTGAGGCGGATACCGGTCTCCTTGAACTGCACGTTGGCACGGGCGACGCCGCTGGCGCTGGAGTTGGCGTCGATCACGCGGACCGGCGTCTCCTCACCCACGAGGATGTCGGCCTGGCGGTTATCGAGCGTGGTGATCACCGGCTCGGCCTGGATGTCGGCCAGCTCGGTGCGCTCGAGGGCGCTCAGGAACGTGGTCAGCGAGAAGCCGCCGATCGCCGTCGAGTAGATCAGGTCGAGGGCCGAGCCGTTGATGTCGGAATTGGCGTTGCCGATGGCCGAAACCGAGTTGCCGCCCAGGTCAATGATGTTCACGTCCTTGTCGAAAGGCTCGCCGCTGGCATCCGGGCGCTGCACCAGTTTGTTGAAGAACTGGGTCCGGCTGCCCAGGTCGTACTTGATGCCGAGCTGCTCGATGTCGGTCCGGTCGACGAAGATGATCTTGGCCTGGATCGAGAGCTGCGGCGTGCGCACGTCGAGCCCGCGCACGAAGTCCGTGACGCTCGCGATGCGGCTCCGGGTGTCCGTGAGGATCAGAGAGTTGGACCCGGTATCGGCTACCACCCGGCCGCGGTTCTTGGTGAGGATGCTCTCGACCGTCTTGGCCAGCGAGCCCGCCTGGGCGTAGTTGACCCGGACGATGCTGGTCTCGAGCGGCTCGAGCGAGTCGAGCGCGGCCAGCGCCGAGGGCGCGTCCACCCGGATGATCCCGCCGGGCATCTCCTGCGCGGAGAGTCCCTGCGAGGCCAGGACGGCCTGGAACGCCTGCGGCCACGGTTGGTTCTTGATCTCGGCGTTGACCTCGCCCTTCACGTCCTTGCCGAGGATGATAGTACGGCCGCTGAAGGCCGCGAATCCGGCGACCACGTCGGCGACGCTCGCGCGGTCCCAGGTGACGGTGATCCTGGGCTCATCGGCCCGGGCCAGGTTGGCAGCGGTGTGCACCGCCACCTCGGGCTGCCGCGCCGCCGCGGCTTTGGACGACCAGGCAACGAACGGCTCGCCGTCGTCGAAGCGCACCCGGATGGCACCATCCGTCCGGTCGACCGTGTAGGTCTCCGGGCCTTCGAGATCGATCACCACGCGCACGATGTCGGGCCGGAACTGCGAATAGCGCAGGTTCAGCACGCCGCCGCGCTTCACGCCGTCGTACACGCTCGCGGAGGTGGACCCGAGCGTGGCGCCGACCACGTCCAGCACCAGCCGGTCGGGCGAGGTGAGGAGGAAGTCGCGCACGTCTACCGCGCCGCGGACCGCGACCACCACCTCGGTCTTGTCGCCGGCCGGCGCGAGGCTCACGGCAGTCACCTCGCCGCTCCCCGGGCCTTCAGCCCGGAGCGGTGCCGCGGTCGCGACGGCCGCGGCGGCGACCAGCATCCAGCGATACAATCCCGTCATGGTGTCTCGACCTCCTGCTTGCGCAGCGAGAGGGTTTCCTGGCGCTCGAACCCGAAGTCCTGAATCCTGAACACCGCGTCACGGGAGCGGATCTGCACCAGCCGCGCCCGGCCCAGCTGGTCGCCCACCCGCATCTTGTGACGCTTGGCGGAGACCTTCTCCCGCAACACGACCAGATTGTTGGCCGGCGTGCGGACGTCCAGATAGACGCCCACGAGATCCAGATCGGCGATCTCGGGGCCCGTCTTGTCCGTATCGATCAAAGAGGCGAACGGATCGCGCGTGCCGCCGGCGTAGGCGAAGGTCTCGCGCATCACGTCGATCTCCCGCACTCGCTGGACCGAGTCGGCGACGGCCGCCTCGACCTCCGGCTTGAGCGAGTCGGAGTTCGAGGCAGCGCCCGCGGGGGCCGCTGCGGCCGGCGTCGTGGCCGCGAGTGAGTCCCGGCCGGCAGTGACGGCAGGCGCCCCGCCGTTCAGGGCGATCGCCGAGCGCGCATTCCGGTCGCGCTGGATGCTGTCCGTCGTGGCGCGCACCTTCACGACCTGCGCGTGGGCCGTCGCAACCGACTGCGCCTGGGCCGCCGTGCCGCCGGCGGAGGCAGCCACTGCCGCCAGCGCGAGGAGCGCGAGTCCGAACCCCCGGTTAGGTGCCACTGGCCTCACCCTCCGCACTGGAAGACTTGACGTAGGTCCGAACCTGGAACTTGGCCTCGAGCAGCGAGCCGCTGGTGTCGTTCAGCGCCTTGGCGGCGCCCTGGCTGGCAGCGGCGACGGCGAGGTCGTAGGGCACGATGATCCGCTGCAGGCTCGCCACGTCGGCCATGAACGCGCCGATCTGATCGTAGTGGCCGATGACGGACATGTTGTACTTGTAGGTGTCGAACGGCGCGGGACCGGACTCCACCGGGAGCGGCACCACCTGCGACAGCACCACGCCGCGGATCTTGCTGCGCGTGGAGATGTCGTCGAGGAGGTTGGGGACCTCGTTGCGCTCCGGCACCAGCCGCCGCAGCAGGGCAAGACTCCCGCGATAGGTCTCGAGCCGCTGCCGCAGATCGGCGACGGTGCCGCGGGCCAGCTCCTTCTTGGCGCTGTCGGTGGCCGCGTCAAGCTTGGCGATGGTGTCCTGAATCGCCTCGATGCGGGAATGACGTGCGGACATTCCCTGGAGCCCTACTGCATCGATCCCCGTGCCCGTGTAGGCGACGTACCCCGCGAGACCGGCGAGTACGATGACCAGAATGGGCGTGGATTTCTGAGATGAGAGAGCCATGGACGCCTACCTGATCGACTGACTGAGGGGAACCGTGCGGACGTACGCCGAGTCCGCCTGGCGGTACGTGGCCCGGATGACGAATGCCGTGACCGGCCGCTCCTTCTCTACGATGGTCTGCGCCGAAACCGGCGTGACATCGACGATCCAGGGCGAAGCCTCGAGCTGACGGAGAAAGCGGGTATATGCCTGGATGTCCACTGTCCGGCCATTCACCTCGAACTGGACAGGCGGCGGCGGCGCAGGCATCGACTTGGTGGTGTCCGGCTTGGCCTTGTCGGCGGGCTTGGCAGCCACTGGCGCAGAGGTGTGCGCAACAGGCGCTGGCGCTGCAGTGCCCACGTTCACCAGCCAGGTATAGGCCGGCAGCGCGCGGGTGACCTCGTCCAGCAGGTGCGGCCACACGTAGCGGTCCCCATCCACGGAGCGGATGGTGGCGATCTGGGCGACCAGCGAGTCGCGGATCGTCTCCTGGTGCCGCTTCTCGGCCAGGAAGGTCTTGAACCGCTTGTTCTCGGCGCGGCTCTGCTCAAGTTGCGGCTCGAGCGCGCTCAACTGGTGCGAGGTGCTCAGGAAGACGAAGCCCAGCCACCCGAGCACGCCCACCCAGCTCAGCACGGCCACCATGAGGATCGGGTCCTTGACCCGGCCCCCGAGCCCACGCACGCCTTCGAGCGCCCCGCTAAGGGGCCGCCGCGAGCGCTTGCGCTTCAGGTTGGGGCGGAGATTGACGGTGATCATCGGTCGTCGGTCCGGGTCGGGGTTACGCGGCGTTCCGCAGCGCGAGGCCGATCGGCAGCATCAGGAGCGGCGCGACCTCGTCGACCGAGAACTGGTCGAAGACGCCGTCGGCCACCTGGAGCTTCTCGATGGGGTTGGCGAGCTGGACCGGGATCCGCAGCCGGTCGGAAAGCACCTTGTTGATGCGCGGGATCCGGGCGCCCCCGCCGGTGGTGAAGATCCGCGAGATCCCCGCGGCCGACCGGCTGGCCGACTGCAGGAACGCGGCGGCGCGCTCGATCCCGACCGCCAGCTCCTCGCCACGCGACTCGAGCAGCGGCTCGAGCGCGTCGTTGGCCTCGGTGCCGGCGAGCACCGCGTCGGCCGTTTCGGCCGAGAGGCCGCGCTCGCGCTGGAGGTCTTCCTTGAAGCGCCGGGTGCCGATCGGGATGTCCCGGGTGAGCACCGGCACGCCGTCGTCCAGGATGTTGATGTTGGTGGTCTCGTGGCCGATGTTGACCAGCCCGACTACGCCCTGCATCGCCTCGGGGTAGTTCACCTCGAACGCGTTGTGCAGCGCGAAGGCGTCCACGTCCACCACGGACGCCTCGAGCCCGATATCGGAGAGGAGCGCCAGCTTGTGCTCCACCAGCTCACGCTTGGCCGCCACCAGGAGGACGGTCATCTGGAGCCCCTCGGACTCAGGGTCCAGGATCTGGAAATCGAGCTCGACGTTGTCCATGTCGAACGGGACGTGCTGCTCGGCTTCCCAGCGGATGACCTCGCGGGCCTCGGTCTCTTTCATCCGGTCCATCGAGATCTTCTTGATGATCACGTCGCGGCCGCCGACGGCGGTGACGACCTTCTTGGACTTGATGCCGGCGGAGGCCAGGAGGCCCTTGATGGAGTCGGCCACGATAGCCGGGTCCATGACCTCGCCCTCGACGATGGCGTCGTTCACCACCGAGGTGAACGCGACCTTGGTGAGGACCGGGCCGCCGGAGGCGTGCGAGATGGCGACGAGCTTGATCAGGCCGCTTCCGATGTCCAGGCCGACCGTGGTCGCGTTGCGCCCGAAGAGTCCCATAGGTGTCCGCTTGGGTGAGGGTGGAGGAATTCCGGAGGTCTGAGGGCAACCGATGTGCCACACAAATTGCACATCGCTAAGTGCTTTGGTCGGAGCCTCTTGTTGCGTGCCGGAGCGGGGTTCTGCAGCCGGTGGCGGGTGGGTGTTCTTCTCTTTCGCAACCCCTCTCTCGGGATGCAGCACCGGGGGTCGGGCGAAGATGGTGCAACCGCTGGCACTGGCGGAGGATAGCGAGGTGGCTACCCTCCCGAGTCATCCTGAGCGAAGCGAAGGGGACATGCCCAAGGGCATGTCCCCTTCACTGCGTCCAGGGTGACTCCAACCGGGGTCCTGCGGCAGCTCAGTTGTAGAGCTGCACCCAGCTCCGCTCCTGCAGCGGGATCGGCGTGGCCGAGCCCTGGATGGCGCGCTTGATGGCGCACGACGAGTAGTTCACCATGGCGTTACCGGTGAGTTTGGAGTCGTCGAGCGTGATGTCCTGGGCCATGACGCCGCCGTAGAACTTGACGTCGTCGGAGCCCGTACCGCGAATGTTCACGCCGCCGGTGACGATCACCGGACCGTAGAAGTCGATCCGCCCCTGCACGTTCAGGTTCCCCTCGACCAGCAGGATGCCCTGCCCTTCACCCGTCCCGGAGACGGAGAGGTCGCCGTTGTGGTAGATGATCGGGAAGTAGTCGAAGCAGGCGCTGCTCGTGTCCGTGGGTGCGCCCCAGTTGTTCTGCACCGCGGCGTTGCAGACCGGCGGATTGCCGACCGTCACCGGGCCGAGGCCGCTGATATCGCTCGTCAGGACGAGGGTCGCCATGGCCTTAAGCTGCGCGAAGGTGCCGCCGCCAAGCATGTTCCCCGCCGTCAACGTATTGTCCTGCTGCCGATTGGGATCGCCCTTGATGACCGCGCTACCTTGCTGAGTCAGCTGCCCGTTGTAGAGCACGCCCGTCACGCTATCGGGCGTGGGGCAGTCCTCGTCGACCCATTGGGGTGGCGTCTGGTCGAAGCCACTCACGGTCGAGTTGCCGCTCACGGTGACCTTACCGATCGCCGTCAGACCTGCCTTCACCTTGATGTTGGCCTGGTTGAGCCGGATGAGCTGGCCCAGCTGGCGCTGCGCGAGCGGGGTACCGTCCGGCCTCCGGCGCTCGCCCAGCGCAGACACCAGCCACACGCTATTGGTGAGGCGCGTGACCGTCGGGGTGCCATACACGTTCCCGCCCAGCGAGACGGTACCCAGCGTGGTGCTGCCCCCATTGGTAGCGAGGTCCAGCATGGTGCTCGAGCTCAGCGACCCGCCCAGGGTTTGGGCCAGCGCCGCCTCAGCACCCTCGGCCGCCTGACCGACGTAAAAAGTGTTCTGCCCGGTCTGCTGCTCGAGCCGGCCGGCGAAGAACGTCCCCGCCACCAGCGCCCCGATCACGACCAGCGCGAAGATGGCCACGGCCAGCGCCATCCCGCCCTCGTTGGACACCCGCGATGCCCGCATGCCGATCTCCTGTTGGAGTGAGTCGCTCACGGCCGGAACGCGTTTCTGAGCTGGACCTCGCTCACCAGCGAGTCCTGTACGTGTGCCATCGCCGAACTGGCGCCGGTCACGATAGCATCGTCGGTGATGCCGCGGACGGTCATTCGGACAGTCTTCACGCCGTTGAGCGTCCCCATGGAGTTGCCCGCGTTCTTGTCGAGGTACTCGAAAGACAGGCCGGTCCCGGACACCAGAGGTCCCAGCACCGGCTGCGAGGCCTCGTTGGCGCTCACGCTGCGGGCACCGAGCCAGGATTGGCCCCCGTTGGCATACAGACTGAGTTGCATCACCTCGTACACACGGACCGGGGTGCCCACGGGCACGTTGGCGGCGGTGAGCGTGGCGACAGACGGGTTGATCGTGAACTTGTACGCGGCAGTGGCACCGCAAGTGGAGTTCGGGTCCACCGCGCTGATCGGCACCGGCTGCCAGGTGTCGTCGCTGCCCTGGTCAGGATCGGCGCCTTCCATGAAGACGTAGGCGCTGTCCCGACCGGCAACGGGGGTGCGAGTGCCGTCGAAGGTGCTCTTCGTAATGCGAAGGTCGGTGCTCGTGGGCGACTGGCACACGTACCCCATGCCCCGCATGGCGCGATACGTAATGCTGGTGCCGGAGGCCGCCAGAATGTCATTCTGCGACGCGATGGCCGAGCCTTCGACGGTGTTGATCTCCCGCAGCTCGTTCGGCACCACGATGGACGTGGTGCGCACGTTCGACTGGAGATCCGTCCGCTCTGCCTGCGCGCGTGAGAGGCGCTGTGTGGTGGTCAGCAGCTTGTACACTGCCCCGGTTACCACCAGCATGATGATCATGCCGATCATCAGCTCGACGAGAGTGAAGCCCCGGCGGTTGCGCATGGCGGTCAGCACCAGATGAGGGTGGTGAGGGTGTCGGTGTGGGTCCCGCTGGCAGTCGGATACGAGACGATCACCCGCGCCGTCCGAGGCGTGCCGGCCACGACCTGCCAGCTCTCCGTGATCCCGCGGCTTGTAACCGGGCCGCCGTTCGCGAAGGACCCGGACGTGCACTTGGGCGAAGTCGAGTACGCGACGCGCCGCAGCGTCTCCAGTCGCACCGATGCCCGTTGGGCGGCGCGGGTGGAGATCTGCCCCCGACCGATCATGCGCGTGACCATCGCCGATGAGCTCACGAGCGCGGTGATCCCCACGCCGAGCACCACGACTGCGACGAGCACCTCGACCAGGGTGAATCCCCCCTTGGCGCGCCTCACTTGGTCACCCTCCCCAGGCCGTCCACCACGATCGAGTCGGTGTGCCCGCTCTTGGCGACCTTGAACGTCACCGGGACGCCGAAACCCGCGGCCAGACCGCGTGGATCGAACTTGATGGAATCAACCGGCGAGGTAACCGTGACTCCGTAAACGGCGTTCAGGTTCTCGATCGCGCCCACCGTGTCGAACGTTCCGGCTCCGGTGAGCCTGGGTGTGGCCACGACCCAAACCTGGTTCCCGTTGAACACGAGCCGCGTCTTCCGGCTGGTCTGCGTGGCCACCGTCCGCCCCTTCGCAAACATGTTCGCCAACGTGGTCCGCGCGCTCCGGACGTTGTTCTGGACCATGGCGCTGGTCACCTTTGGATAGGCGATGAGCACCATGATGCTGATGATGACTATGACCATCAGCATCTCGATCATTGTGAATCCTCTGCGGCTCACCTGGCCCCCCTTCTCGGCGTCACCGGCTCCCGCCGGCGGTTCGGCGGCGGGTAAGGCAGCTCTCGTACCAGAAGTGAAGTCACTGCGCGAGAACGACTTGAAGATGAAGGCCGGGCGATGTCAGATGCAGCGGCCTGCACCCTGCCGCAGCGCCTTGCGCGGTCAGGTCCCGTGGACGGGCAGGCGCCGCATCTTGTAGAACAGCGTGCGGAGGCTGATCCCGAGCAGCCCTGCCGCCTGACGCCGGTTGCCGCCGGAGGCCTCGAGCGCACGAAGAATGGCCTGCCGCTCGACTGCTTCGACTTGGCTCTTGAGGTCCAGCGGAGCCGAGTCGCCATTCAGGTGCGGGATTTTGCCGTTCGTGTCAGCGGGTCGCGTCCCGTTGCCGAGCGCGAAATCCCGGGGCTCGAGCGGACCACCGGTGCCGAGCACGGCCGCCCGCTCGACGGCGTTCCGGAGCTCGCGTACGTTGCCGGGCCACACGTGGTGTGTCAGCGCGTCCAGGGCCGCAGGGGTGATGCTCACGGGATGACCGAGACGTGCCGCGGCCTGACCCGCGAAATGGGTCAGGAGCGCGGGGATGTCCTCCGGCCGCTCTCGCAGCGGTGCGAGGTGCAGCCGCACCACGTTGAGGCGATAGAACAGATCGCTCCGGAACTCACCCCGCTCCACGGCCTCCTCGAGGGGCTTGGCGGTCGCCGCCAACACGCGCACGTCCACCTTGCGCGGCTCCCGGCCACCGACCCGCCGGACCTCGCCTTCCTCGAGCACGCGAAGCAGTTTGGCCTGGAGGTCCAAAGGCAGGTCGCCGATCTCGTCGAGGAGCAGTGTACCCTCGTGCGCCAGCTCGAAGAGGCCGGCGCGGTCGGCGGTGGCCCCGGTGAAGGAGCCCCGGACGTGACCGAACAGCTCGCTCTCGAGGAGCTGTTCCGGGATCGCGGCGCAGTTGATCGCGGTAAAGCTGGCCTCGGCGCGTGGACTCATCCGGTGGATGGCGCGGGCGAGGACTTCCTTGCCGGTGCCACTCTCGCCGGTGAGGAGCACCGTGGTGCTGTGACGGGCCACCCGGCTCGCGAGCTCGAGCAGGTCGCGCATGACGCGGCTCTCGCACACCACGAGGTCGCCCGCGGCACCGGCGCCCAGGCTGCTGCGCAGGGCCTCGATCTCGCGCCGAAGCTTCTCACGCTCCTCCGCCTTGCGAAGGGTCAAGGTGACTTCATCAGGGCGGAAAGGCTTGTGCAGGTAGTCGTAGGCGCCCTCGCGCATGGCGGCGATCGCGGTGTCTTCGCAGCCGTACGCGCTCATCATGATGAGCAGCGCTTGGCCGCCGTCGGCGCGGTACCGCCGCAGGAAACTCAGGCCGTCCATGCTGGGCATGCGGACGTCACAGAGGATCAGATCGAAGCCGCCTCCCGAGGCCTGCCGTAGCGCCTGCTCGGCGTCACCTTCACCCACGGCATCGTAGCCGGCCTCGTGCAGCAGCAGGGAGAGCGACTGGCGGAGTCCCGCGTCGTCGTCAACGATCAGCACGCGCATCGGTAGCACCCGCGAGAGGCAGGAAGACTTTGAATACCGCGCCGCCTTCGCGCGCGCGGTCCACCCACACCACCCCACCGGCGTCGTACACGGTCCGGGCAACGATCGCGAGGCCGAGCCCAGTCCCCCGGCCGGGGGGCTTGGTCGTGAAGAACGGATCGAAGATTCGCTCGCGGTCGCGGTCGGGAACCCCAGGCCCATCGTCAGCGACGTAGATCAGGGCGCCGGGCATGCCTGGCTCCAGATCGCGGCGGCGGGGCTCCGGCGCTCTCGTCCGTTGCCTAGTACCCGGCGACCCGTACTTGTCCGCACTCCGAGCCTGTTGTCGGTGCGCCGGCTCGAACACCTTGCCCACGGCGCCCAACGCAATAGTGCCGACCGAAGCCTGATGGGCGTTCAACAGCAAATTGATGACCACCTGCTCGAGGCCATGCCGATCTCCCTGGACCGGAGGCAGGCCGGAAATCACGTTCAGGCTCAGCTTGCGCCCTTCCAGCAGCCCCTGCCGTTCCAGAAATCCGACCGCCGTCTCGACCACCGCACTGAGGTCCGCGCACCCCGGGCCACGATCCGAAGGTCGGGCATAGTCCAGCAATCCCTGCACAATTCGATCGACCCGGCCGATGGCCGTGTGCATTTCGGACGTTACGTCAGGATCGCTGCCCCGCTGGCGGAGTACCTCCACATAGGTGCCGAGCGCGCCGAGGGGGTTGCGAACCTCATGCGCAACGCCGGCGGCCAGGCAGCCGATGCCTGCGAGCTTCTCGACCCGCACGGCGTGGCTCCGCATGTCGAGCAGATCTTCCGCCATGCTCCGATAGCGGCCCGCCAGCTCACCCAGCTCGCGAGTCTGGTAGGCGACCGGCGTGCGGAGCGGCTCACCCGCTGCGAGCTGATCCGCCTCCCCCGCCAGTTCCCCGAGTGGCTGGATCACCAATCGGTGAACCACATACGCACCGAAGAGCACGAAGATCACCGTGCTGCCGCCCCAGAGCGCCATCAGCGGCCAGAAGGCCTCGCGCACGTCGCCGCCCAGAAGCAGCATCGTGGTGAGGCCGACCAGCAGGACCGCCGCCGACGTGACAAAGCCGAGTTCGACCAGGAGCTCGGTGCGGAGCGAGCGAGGCCCGCTCAGGTGCACTTCGGCTCGCCGTTGACGTTCGCCGGCGCCAGCGCCGCGATGTTCCCGTAGTAGAGGGCGCAGGTTTTGGTGGTCCCGGTATAGCTCGCGGTGGCCTGCCAGCCGCTCACCGTCGCCGAGACCATGGTGACCGTAGTCCCCGACGACGGGCGGTAGGGGAACGCCGCGTTCGGGATCGCCCCGGAGTAGTACGTCCCGTTGTCCGCGAGATAGCCTTCCTGGATCGTGATCAGATTGTGCAAGTCGCTCTTCATCGTTGCGATGTAAGTGCGCTCTTTCGTCTGCCCGAACTTCGGGATGGCGATCGCAGTCAGGATGCCGATGATCACAACCACGATCAGCAACTCGATCAGGGTGAACCCGTGTCGCTTCCCGTGTGCCGGCATGCCTCGCCCCGTTTGGCTGATGGTCCCGAGTGTGGATAGAGAACGGGCGGCGACCCGAAGACCGCCGCCCGTCTCCCTGCTGGGTACTTCGTCAGATCACGGATCGCACTTCGGCTCGCCCTCGACCGTGGCCGGAGCCACCGCGGCGACGCCGATGAAGATGGCGCAGGTCTTGGCGGTGGCGCTGTGGCTGGTAGTAGCGCTCCAGCCGGTGCCGCCGGTGGCCGTGCCGGTGATGGTCACGCCGGCCGAAGGAACGAAGCCGGTGGCAGCATCCGCGGTGGCGACACCCGCGAGATTAGACGCCGAGATGTTGGTGTACACCTGGTTGTCCGCGAAGTAGCCTTCCTCGGCCGTCGCGAGGTTCCGCAGGTCCGACTTCATCGACGCCAGGTACGCCTTCTCCTTCGTGCTGGCGAACTTCGGAATGGCGATAGCCGCCAGGATGCCGATGATCACGACCACGATCAACAGCTCGATCAGGGTGAAGCCCTTACGATTCTGCATACTTCCTCCGGGTGAGTGAGCGGCGACGTGGCCGAGCCGACGGATCATGGTGTGGGCGTCGGACTGGCCGGGGGTAAGGCAACGCCTATGCCACCCCTCGGGGTGTCGGGTCAATGCATTGCACAGGCGGTGGTTACGGAGCCCACGAAACTGATTGCGCGAGGCCCCGCCAATGCCCCGGAACAGGATTTTGCAAGATCGGGGGAGCGCCGGCTGCAGCTGCGCAAATCGTTGCGTTCCCGCCCGATGCAAAGCTAGAGCGCGGATCGGCAGGCCCTGCACCCATTCGCCCGAACGCGGGCCCGGGAAACGCGACGGCCACCCTTTCAGGTGGCCGTGTGAGTTCAGTTCGGATTGCGGCTCAGTGCCGGAGCTGTCGGTCGGGATCGGCGTCTCTCAACGCCATCCAGAGGCAGGCCACGCCCACCGGGACCGCGGCGGCCACCACGTCGCCGCCCATCAGGTGCCACGTTCCCTCGATCCGCGGCATGACCTGTGAGCCCCGCCGCATCGCCAGCCACACGATCGGCAGCCAGCACCCCACCACCGCCGCCGCGACCACTACGCCGAGCGACCACTCCCGCCGCCACGACCAGACCAGCGGCGCCACCACCGCGACCGCCACCGCCGCGCCGAGCAGCATCCAATACCCATCGTAGATCCGGAGCTCCGGCATCGACTCGGTGACCGCCGTATACACGGCCAGCCCGAGCGCCCCGACCGCTCCAGCGCCGGCCGCCACCCGTTTACCGCTCACGGCTTACCGCTCACCGCAGTTCGCGTTCACCGCTCACCGTCCCCGCCCCCACCGTCACCTGCTCCTCGTACCGACTCAGCTTCCGATACAGCGTGCTCGGATCGATCCCCAGCACCTCCGCCGCCCGGGTCTTGTTCCCGCCCTCGGCCTGCAGCACCCACATGATGTAGGCCCGCTCGATTACCTCGAGGGTGGGGTTCCGATACGAGCGCTCCGCCACCAGCGGCTCCTTGCGCCGCTTGGTGATCCGCTCGGGCAGCGATGCGGCCTCGATCACGTTGCCGCGGCTCAGCACCGTGGCGTGCTCCAGCGCGTTCTCCAGCTCGCGCACGTTGCCCGGCCACTCGTACACCATCACCGCGTCGAGCGCCTCGGCGGCCAGCGCCTTGGGCTCGCTGCCGGCCTCGGCACCGAGCTGCTGGAGGAAGGCCTCGATCAGCAGGAGCAGATCGTCCCGCCGCTCCCGCAGCGCAGGCAGGTTGAGCGCGATGACGTTGAGCCGGTAGAACAGGTCGGAGCGGAAATTGCCCCGCCGAATCTCCTCCTCGAGATCGCGGTTGGTGGCCGCGATGATCCGCACGTCCACCGGGATCGGCTCGGTGGCGCCCACCGGGATCGCCTCGCGCTCCTGCAGCACGCGCAAGAGCTTCACCTGCAGCGACGGCGGCATCTCGCCCACCTCGTCGAGGAAGAAGCTCCCGCCCCGGGCTGCCGCGAACAGCCCCTGCTTGTCCCGCACCGCGCCCGTGAAGCTCCCCTTCACGTGCCCGAACAGCTCGCTCTCGAGCAGGTTCTCGGGCAGCGCGCCGCAGTTGATCGAGAGGAACGGGCCGTCCACCCGGTTGGAGAGGTTGTGCACGTACCGGGCGACCACCTCCTTGCCCGTCCCGCTCTCGCCCTGAATGAGCACGGTCGAGTCAGTTGGTGCGACGTGCTCCGCCAGCTTGAGCACCTCGAGGAACCGCTTGGACTTGCCGATCGGCCGGGTCACGGTCGTGCGGTCGCGCCGGCGGATCTCCTGCTTGAGCTGCTTGTTCTCCACCCGTACCGCGCGGAACTCGCAGGCGCGCCGGAGGATCGCCACCAGCTCGTCGTTGCTGAACGGCTTCTGGATGTAGTGGAAGGCGCCGGCGTTGAGCCCGGCGATGGCGCTCTGGAGCGAGGCCTGCGCGGTCATGAGAATGACCGGTGTCATCGGGTCCTGCTCCCGCGCGGCGTTCAGGATGTCGATCCCCGAGACCTGCGGCATCCGCACGTCCGAGAGCACGATGTCGTGCGTCCCCGATCGGATCTGCTCGAGGCCCGCCTTCCCGCCCTGGGCGGTGGTGACCTCGAAGCCCTCGTTCCGGAGCAGGATCCTCAGCGTGTCCAGGATCCCGGACTCGTCATCCACCACCAGTACCGACGGCTTCTGGCTCATGCGGCATCCTCCGCCATCATCCTGGCGGGCAGAAAGATTGTGAAGGTGGTGCCCTGCCCCGGCCCCGAGTCCACCAGCACCAGCCCCTGGTGCGCCTGCACGCAGCGCTGCACGATCGCGAGCCCCAGCCCGCTCCCGCCCACGCGCCCCGACACGAATGGGTCGAACAGCCGGTCGCGGATGTCCGACGGAATCCCCGGCCCGTCGTCCCGCACCTGTAGCCGGACGGCGTGCTCGAGGTTGGTCCCGTGCGGGATCTCCCCGCCGTGGACCGCCGCCACGCTCACCGCCACCCGCACTGGTCCGCGCGCCGCCTGCACCGCGTTGAGCACCAGGTTGGCGATGACCCGGTGCAGCAGGTCCTCGTCGCCCTCGAGCATGGTGCGGCCGCCCTCGACCGTGATCACCGCGTCGGCCCGGCAGTCGGGGTGGGCCCGGATCAGCCGGACCACGGTCACCACCACCGAGTGGAGGTCGAGTGGCACCAGATGGGCCGCCCGGACCCGGGCAAAATCCAGAAATTCGCTCAGAATGCGACTCAAGCGGTCGCTCTCCCGGACGATCAGCCCCGCCAGGAACCGCTCGTCGTCGTCGGCGTGCTTGGAGCGGGCGAGCTGCTCGACCGAGCTCCGGATCGAGGCCAGCGGGTTCCGGATCTCGTGCGCCAGCGACGCGCTCAGCGCCGCCACCGACTCCAGCCGCTCGGCGCGGGCCTGGAGCTCCTGCACGTCCTTCAGGTCGGAGATGTCGGTGAAGATCGCCGTCACCGACAGGGCGTCCTGCGCCTCCTGGCGAAAGGTCGTCGTGCTCAAGCCGATCGGGAACACCCGGTCGTCCTGGTGCCGGACCATTCCTTCCCCACGGCTGATCTTCCGCCCATTTCGGATACCGGCCACGACCGCCGCCCACAGCTCGGGCGAGCGCGCCTTGAGCTGGTCGAGCACCGGCTGGCCCATCAGCTCCTCGCCGTCGAGGTCGAGCAGGCGCTGCCCGGTCGGATTGAGAAAGGCGAGCCGGCCCACGCCGTCCACCGTCATCACGCCTGATCGGATGTTGCGCAGGATGTCGTCGGCCTCGAGCCGGACCCGCTTGAGCTCGGTGGCGAGGGTCTCCTGCTCCATCCCCGCCTCGCGCAGCCGGTGGCCCAGCGCCGCCACGATGGCGAAGACGACATTGAACACGATCATCTGCGCCCAGAAGGCCGCGTCGGGCGGCCCGGCCCAGCTCCAGAACGCGTCGCCCAGGAACAGCGCGGAGGCGGTGATGGCGGTGACCGCGCCCCAGAAGGGCGGCAGGAGCAGCGCGTAGCCCGCCACCGCAAGGACGTAAAGCGCCGGGAACGCCGACTGCGGCTGCCCCGCGAAGTGGACGATGGTGGTGATGACGCCGAGGTCCACCAGCGCCTGCACCATGAGGAACGCGTTGCCGCTCCGCCGCTGCCGGACGAACACCTGCCAGGCGCCGTACCCGGTGATGAGCAGGGCGACGACGACGGCGACCGTGACGAGAAACGCTTCCTGCGGCCGGTCGGTCCAGACCAGCCCCGCGCCCAGCAGGATGCCCACGGCCAGCACCAGCCGCCCGACGAACAGCCAGGACAGCAGGGTGCGCTGGTCGGGCAAGGTGCTCTGGCCGGCCCTGCGGCGGTCAGGCATCGTCTCTCGCTGGACTCGGCCTATGCACGGGGGTTTCGCCGAAGATAGAAAGGGGGACGTATCATTACAATCTGTATGCCATGGCACGTCTACGTCGCCCGGTGCGGCGACGGCACCCTCTACACCGGGGTCACGACCGACCCCGCCCGGCGCGAAGCGGCCCACAACGCGGGCCGGGGGGCGGCGTATACTCGCTCGCGGCGGCCGGTCCGGCTGGTACACATTGAGCCGGCCGGGGATCGTGGGGCGGCGCTCCAGCGCGAGTGGGCGATCAAGCAGTTGTCGCGGGGCGAGAAGGAGCGGTTGGTGGCGGCATCGAAGCAGCGATCGGGACGGGCGACCCCGGCCGGTGAGTTCCGGGGGTTCGGTCCGGGGGCATTGGCCTTCCTGCGCCGGCTGGCGCGGCACAACGACCGGGAGTGGTTCGAGCGGCACCGCGCGGTGTACGAAATTGAGGTGCGCGGACCGCTGCGCGCGCTGGTGGAGGAGATGGACGTGAGGCTCGCGCGCATCGCTCCCGAGATCACCGGGGACCCGAGGCGCTCGATCTTCCGGATCAACCGCGACGTGCGCTTCTCGACGGACAAGTCACCCTACAAGACGAACGCCGCGTGCCAGTTCTACCACCAGGACGCCGGGCGGGGCGCGGGGCAGGATGCGGAGGGCGCGGGAGCCGGGCTCTACTTCCAGCTCGCCGACGGCGAGTGCTTCGTGGCGGGCGGGATCTGGATGCCGGCGCGTCCGGCGCTCGAGAAGATCCGGCAGGCGGTGGCGGACGATCCCGGCCCGCTCGGCCGGATCGTCCGTGCCCCGGCGTTCCGGCGGCGGTTCGGCACGCTCGACCGGGAGGCGATGATAACGCGCCTCCCGCGCGGGTATGCGCCGGGGCACCCGGCGGAGGAGTGGCTGCGGTACAAATCGTTCACCGCGACGCGAATATTGTCCGAGCGGGACGCGACGAGCCCGCGGCTCCCGCGGATGCTGGAGCGCGACTTTGCCCTGCTGCTGCCGCTGGTTCGGTGGCTCAACGGAGCGATCGGATATGGACCGCGGTCGCGGTGGTATTGAGGCGACGAGGTCCAAACGATCGAGCGCTCGCCACCCGTAGAAGCGGGCGGGGCGTCCCAGGCGCCGCTGAGTTCCGCCCGACGCGTAGCGCACCCGGATCGGACACACGCGGCGCCGTATTCTTCCCCGGGCCCGCGCGTCGAGCGTGCGCGCCAGCGTACCGACCGTGTCGGGAGTAGATCGGGCGCGGTCGGCGCCGAAAGAAATCATCCGCGGGTGTATCGTGTGCGACCGCGCCCGATCGGTGAGTCCGCCCGCGTCTCACCCGACTTGCGCCTCGTACCCGCCGGTGCGACCCGGGATTTCCGGCGGTGGAAACCGTACCCGCGGTGCCGCCGGGACGTCTGTCGCCATCAGCTCCGTACCGATCGCGTGCCCTGAATATCGAACGAGAGAAGCATCGCACCGGACCCGCCGGCAGAATACCGGCGACGGAAAGCATCGTACAACCGAGCCGCGGACGAACGTCCAGCGGCACGCATCGCGCCGGGCAGAGCGCCGACGATTTACCCGGCGGATGACATCGTATCGGATGCGCGGGCGAGATATGGCGCAGGCGCACCACTGCACCGAGCGCGTCGGGTGAGATGTCGGGAACGCCACGTTCAATCCGGCCCCCGCCGGGACGATCTCACCGAAGCAAGCGCCGTACGCCCGGGTCCGGGACGATACGACCCGGCGACATCGACCTACGCGGCGCACGGATTCAGGTCCGACAACAGCAGCAACGATTCAGCCTCAGACCGAGGCCATCACTGACGCGCGAGCCCCGGGCGCTCAGTTCCGCCCCGCCGTCACGGTCAGGTGATAGATGATGTCCTGAGGGCCGAACGCGCCGGCCAGGAACCACACGTGCCCCTGCTGGTTGACCGCGCAGCGCTCACCCGTGGTCCGCTCGCTCCTGGGAGCAGGCCGGCAGGAGCAGGAGCGACGCGGTTGCCGTGAGGGCCAGGCGGCCCTGTCTCAGTTCTTCTTCCGCACGACGTAGTGAACCTCGAGCGCCCACCCGTTTCCCTCACGGTCGGTCATGGTCATGGCGTACTTGTAGTTCCCCGCCGGCCCGACATCCCCGGGACCGAACACGCTCGCCTCGGCGGTGAACAGGGGAAAGTGGCTGTGGCCTTCGACGTCGAACGACGGCGTGAGGCTCGGGTCGTCCAGTGGCGGCACGGCGAAGTTCGCCAGTGCGGCGTCGAACACCACATTGTTCCGCGTGCTCACGCCGACGATGCTGATCGGAAAGAGCGTGTTCGGGATGATCGGTCCCGATGCGAAATCGGGCGAGGAGCCGGTCGTGCCGGGGTCGGGCACCACCATCGAGGTGAGATAGACGGCGTTGCCTCCGGAAAACTCCGAAGCGTCGAATACGCGCTTCTCATCGAAGCCGAGCGCCGCCACACCCTGCCCGAGCTCGGTGTCGTACGGCGGGGCGTGCGGTGCACCCGGCCCCACGACCAGTTGTGGATGGAATGCATGGTTCGGCGGCGGGAGCAGCGCGAGGGCCGTGGCGGCGAACTCGGCGAAGCCCGTCTCCGGCGTGCCGATCGGCGCCGAGAACAGATGGAAATCCACCGGCCGCCAGATCGGCTCGCCGATGGGATCGAGGTGCACGAACGACTGCTGCGCGGGCGCGGGGTGCACGAGACGCTGCCCCGCCGCGGGATCGGTCCCCAGCGGCGCAGATGTGTCCTGCCGGCAGGCCGCGCCCAGCATCGAGAGTACGATCGCGGCTGCGAGCCCTGAAGTCTTCGACATGATCTCGTCCCTCCCGCATTCACGGTCCGTACAGCCAGTCCGTATACGCGAACATGCGGCCACCGTTTCCGGCCTTGGCCGGATAGGCGGTCCCGTACACGGCGTTGATCATCCACCCGGCGAAGTAGGCCACCGACTGGGTGTTCCAACTGCCCGTCCGTACCAGAAAGTCGGCCACGAGATGCAGTTGGCCGGCATTTACCGACCAGGCCGGCATGCCGGCGCGGTCCAGCAGCATCGCCTGGATCACGAGCCCACTCAGCGCCTCGTTGACGTAGCCCGCGTGCGGCGTGGTGGTGTTCCCGCTGCGTGAGGCGTCCTCGACCGGCGCCCCGTTGTGGTCCGGGCTCCCGCAGTGGCCGGGCTCGATGGCGAAGTAGGTAGTGCAGTTCCAGCCGGGGAGGTATTCAGTCGTGGGTTGAAAGCTGTGCGTCCCGTCGCCGTAGCCCTTGAAGATGGCCCAATCCTCGGCCAGGGCGGTCGTGTCGCCCAGATAGCGATCGGCGGCGATGGTGGACGCAAGGGCCCAGATGCCCCAGTTGTTCGCGCTGTTGCCCGCGGTAAAGCGGAGCTGGTGCCATCGGCCGTGGCCGCCGATCTCGCGGGTGCGGATCTGGCCCACCCACTGGACGAAGGTGGAATCCCGGTAGCCCGCGTAGTCGGCGGCCAGCACCCACCCACCGAGTTGGCGGCCGAGCGCGAGCACGGCGCTGCTGCAGCCGTCGCGCTGGGTGGCCATCGCCGCACGGATCGCGGTGATTGCTTTGACCTGGTAGGCGGTATCGCCGGTGCGGGCGTAGACCAGCGCGGCCGCCAGCGCCTGCGCGTCCGCCTTGTTGTCCTTGTTGCACAAGTCGGGTGTGGCCCACGTGGCCTTCGCGACCTTGAGCACGGCATCCCAGGGCCGGCCGGAGACCGGGCGGCCTGCCACCTCGGGGCCGAGGTAGGGGAATGCTGCAGGCCATGATGGCGCCCCGCTGTCGGCGGAGACCAGCGAGCTCGGCGTGAGCCGGGCGCCCGATGGCGCCATCGGGATCTCGTCTCCGCACCCCAGGAGCGAGAACACCAGAGCGGAAACAGCGAACCGGATCGGGCGGCGCCGCGCCCGCCCGGGAAGCTCGGGGATCATCGCAGTCACCCTCCGCGGCGAGATCGCGACACAGGCTCCGAACACCAGGGTGGCGATGCTACGGGGGTCCCGTCCCCCGGTCGTGATCCAGACGTGACCTGGGCACCCGACGCGGACCGTGCGCGGACCGGCGCGCACGGCTTCATGGCGCTTTCAGTATTCCCTCACGTTCCCGGGGTGATATAGGTCGGTTGCGGCTACTGCGTGGCGAGCATGCCCGACCAGTCGGAAGACGAGGCGCTGCGGCACGTGATCCGGCGGGCAACGCGGATCGGCCTGTGGGTCTGGCCGAGCTTCGCGCTGCTGGACGCGTACATGTGCTTCGTCGCCTACCCCGGCGGGCCGTTCGCCTGGTTCGTGCTGGGCCGGCTGGTAGTCGAGGCAGCGCTGCTCGGCGTCTACCGGGCCAGCTGGCGGCCGGAGGTTCCCGCCCGCACCCTCGGGCTCGCCCAGAACGGGTCGTTCGCGCTCGCCGCCCTCTGCATCGCCCTCATGGCCATCCCCCTCGGCGGGCTCCGCAGCCCGTACATGCACGGGATCTCGATCGTTCTCCTGGTCCGCGCGGCCGTCATGCCCGAGTCCTGGCGCCGCGCCCTCACGATCTTCACCGCGATCGGCCTCACCTTTCCCGCGGTGATGCTCGGCTGGTTCCTAGCCGACGCCGGGGGCCGCACCGCAGCGCTGGAGGGCAATACGCTCCTCGCGTTCGGCGCCAACTTCGTCTTCGTCATCGCCTCGGCGGTGGTGGGGCTGGTCAGCGGCCACACGACCTGGGCCGCGCGCCAGCAGCTGTTCCGCACGCGCAGGCTTGGGCGGTATCGGCTGCGGATGCCGATCGGCCGGGGCGGCATGGGCGAGGTCTGGCTGGCGTGGGACCAGCGGCTCCGGCGCGACATCGCGCTCAAGCTGCTGCGGCCCACCCAGGCGCCCGACTCCGATGCGTTCCGGCGATTCGAGCGGGAGGCGCAGACCGCCAGCCAACTGCGGATCCCGCACAGCGTCCAGATCTACGACTTCGGTGTGAGCGACGACGGGGTCCATTACATCGCGATGGAGTACCTGTGCGGCATCGATCTGGACCGACTCGTGACCCGACACGGCCCGCTCGCGGCCGGCCGCGCGATGCACTTCGCGAAGCAGGCCTGCCGCTCGCTCGAGGAGGCGCACGCGGCGGGGATCATCCACCGCGACGTGAAGCCGTCGAACCTGTTCGTGACGCAGGTCGGGGACGATCCGGACTTCATCAAGCTGCTCGACTTCGGACTGGCCCGCCTGCGTCCGACCGCCGCGCGCGACGACCGGGTGACCGCCACGGGGATGCTGTGCGGCACACCGGCGTACCTGGCGCCCGAGATCTGGGACGGGAGCGAAGCCGACGAGCGCGGCGACATCTACGCCCTGGGCGTGTCCCTCTACTTCCTGCTGACCGGCCGGGTGCCGTACCAGGCCGACAGTCCCGTCGGCGTCCGCGGCATGCAGCTCACCAGCGAGGCGCAGCCTCCCTCGGCGCTGCGGGGCGAGCCGCTGCCGGCTGGCCTGGACCTCGTCGTGCTTCGCGCCATCGCGAAGGATCCGGCAGACCGCTACCCGTCGGCGCTCGAGCTGCGCCGGGCACTCGACACCGTGCCGGCGAGCTGGACGACGGGGGAGGCGGAGGCCTGCTGGACGGAAGCGGACGGGCGGACGGGCGGACGGATGCACGGAGGTAGGCCCGTAGTCCGGAGTCAACCTGAACGGAGTGAAGGGGACATTACCTAGCGCATGCCCCCTTCGCTGCGCTCAGAGTGACCCGAGCGGCCGCCCTATCGATGTGCAGTCACCCCCACCTGCCGACACATGTCCAGCACCGGACAGGTCGAGCACTTGGGCAGGCGCCCGGTGCAGATGTGCTTCCCGAACGGCACCAGCAGCGCGTTGATCTCGACCCAGTAGCGCTTTGGCAACACCCTGGCCAACTCGGCCATGGTGCGCTCCGGCGTCGGCGCGCGGACGTAGCCCCAGCGGTTCGTCACCCGGTGCACGTGCACGTCCACACTGATGAGCCGCTCACCACAGGCGACACCGAGCGCCAGGTGCGCGCACTTGGGACCCACGCCCCGAAAGCCGATCAGGATCGCTTCATCGCACGGCAGCCGCCCGCCGTGCTCCTCCACGGTACGCCGCGCGATCTCGCGGATCTGTCCCGCCTTCGCTTCATGAAACGTGACGTCCCCGATGAGCCCGTCGATCTCGGCGGCGCCGAGCCGGGCGACATCGTGCGCGGTGCGCGCGCGGGCGAAGAGCCGCCGCGCGGCCACCAGGCTGGTCTCGTCCCGCGTACGAATGGAGAGGATGCAGGCGACGAGCTGCTCGAAGAGAGTGCGGTAGCCCTCCTCCGCCAGCGCGAACATCGCCGCCTTGGGAAGCGGGTGCACCGCGCGGCGGATGCGGGAGAGGGCGGTGGCGATGTCGAACGGGCGCTTGCCCGAAGACGGAAGGTCGGACAGGCTGAAGGTTGGAAGGTTGGCAGCACGCCGCCGGGTGTCCGGTTTCCTTCCATTC
>DASUXW010000058.1:0-15564 GCA_036377715.1 Gemmatimonadales bacterium | reverse complement strand
ACGAGGCCGCGACCGCGTTCGGCGACCCATTTGGCCGCATCGTCGATGACCCGCGACACTCCGAGACCGAGCCCCGCGCGGTGCTCCTCGGGTATTCCCAGGCCGGACGGCTCCTGGCGGTCATGTTCACCGAGCGCGGTGATCGCCTTCGCCTCATCAGCGCTCGGCCCGCGACTCGTCGCGAACGCCGCCACTATGAAGAAGCCCGCTAAGCGCCGCACCCGTATCGCCCCCGACGACATCCTCCCTGAGTACGATTTCAGCCAGGGACGTCGTAACCCCTACGCCGCGCGAATGGCGGGCGGCCACATTGTGGTCCTCGAGCCCGACGTCGCGGAGGTCTTCCCCACCGCCGCAGCGGTGAACGAGGCCCTGCGCGCGCTCGCGGGCATCATCCGCGATCAGCAGCGCGCGCCGCGGCGCCCAGCCAAGCCACGGTCGAGATCGCGTCGGGGTAGCGCCTAACCCGCCAATGCAGCCGACAAACGCGGGCCGACCAGAGCGCCGCTCGCCTCAATCCTCCATGAGGCGATAAGGAACGTGAATTTTCTCAGGTCGTTTGCAGCTGGTTTGCTTTTCGTTAGGCGGCCGGACCAAGATCCGGGTATACTCCGCACGAGGAGGTCCCGATGAAATACAAGGTGGCGTTGCAGCGCTCGGAGGAGGGGGTCAGCGTCTCAGTCCCGGGGCTCCCTGGCTGTTGGTCCCAAGGAGCCACTGAGCAGGAGGCGCTGGACAACATCCAGGACGCGATTCGCGAGTACCTGGCCGTGGCGGCCGAGCTCGTCAGTGACGCCGAGGTGCGCGAAATCGACGTCGCTGTCTGAGCGTGCCGAAGCTCCCCGGGATCAACCATCTCGACGCCGTGCGCGCCTTGGAGAAGGCCGGGTTCGGCGTCGTGCGGCAGGGCAAGCACATCGTGATGACGGACGGCGTCCGCATTCTCACCATCCCTCGCCACAATCCCGTGAACGCCCTCACCATGGGTGGCATCGTCCGGGATGCGGGCCTGACCGTCGACACGTTTCGGAAGCTGTTATAAAAGGTCGGCGTGCCGCCGCCTAACCCGCAAGTGCAGCCGACAAACGCGGGCTGGTCAAGGCTCCGTTGAAAGAGACGGCCCCAGTGGCGACAAAGGACCATAAGTCTTCTCAAGTCGTTTGCAGCTGATTTGCTTTTCGTTAGGCCTCAGCCGAGCATCGCTTGCGGTCGACATTCTGACGCGGCAGATTTCCGAGCATGAGTTCTCCCATCTTCGACTTCTCCCACTTGAGCCCAGAAGAGCGGATCCAGCTCGCTGAGGAGCTCTGGGATAGCCTCGAACCCACCAACCTGCCCGTTTCAGAGGAGCTCGGGGCCGAGCTCGATCGCCGGCTCGAGCGGCACCGGCAGGATCCTGGTCGTGGGCGACCAGCAGAGGACGTCTTACGGGACATTGAGCAGCGCGGCCGATGAGGCCGCGTTTGCTTCGTCGAGCCGGAAGCCGCGGCCGAACTCGACGAGGCGTTCACCTGGTACGAGGGGCGGACCGCGGGCCTCGGCAGCGAGTTTCTGCGGGCCGTGCGGGCCGCCTTTGCTCTCATTCGGCGCAATCCCGAGCAGTTTCCACGCGTCCGGGGTGATATTCGGCGGGCGCTCGTCGGTTTCCCTACGCGGTCTACTACGTCGTGGAATCCGACCACGTGTCGGTCTTCGCCGTCATCCACACGCGCCAGCACCCGCATCGCTGGCAGACGCGCCGCTGAGGCTAACCCGCCAATGCATCTGACAAGCGCGAAGCGCTCGAGCGCCGTGCTCCGGCAGGCCTCCGCTGACGCGCAGAGGAACGTAAGCTCTCTCAGGATCGCTTGCAGCTGATTTGCTATTCGTTAGGCGGTCACGCACGGGCATGGTAAATTGGAAAGAGCCTCCGGAGAGCCTCCATGACCTTCCAAATCGAACTCGAGCAGGAGACGGACGGGCGCTGGCTTGCCGAGGTCGCCGCCCTCCCTGGCGTGGCGATATACGGCGTGACCAAGACGGATGCTGTCGCCAAGGTGCAAGCGTTGGCGCTGCGGGTGCTCGCTGAGCGCCTGGAGCACGGCGAAGCCGTTCCCGAGCTCCTTACTGTGACGTTCCACGCCGCGTGAGCACCTGGGGCGCCGCCAAGGCGCGCCGGGTCTATGCCGCCCTGCTCCGGATCGGTTGGCAACTGAAGCGCGAATCGAGCTCACACAAGACGCTGGCCCGGCCGGACTGGCCGGACTACGTGTTCAGCTTGCATGACGACGAGGAGATCGGCCCCAAGATGCTCGCGCGGATCGCGCGGCACACGGGCCTGACCCCACGCGACCTCTAGCGCCGGCGTGCCGCCTAACCCGCAAATGCAGCCGAAAAACGCGGGTTGGTCGGAGCTCCGCTGAGCCGAAGCTCTCCCAACGGCGACAAAGGACCATGGGTCCTCTCGAGTCGTTTGCAGCTGATTTGCTTTTCGTTAGGCCGACGCGAGAACCAGGAGGATGCCATGGGTCGCTGGCTTCGCGTGCTGCTCGGGCCGCTGCCGGCGACCGTCCTGCTACTGCCGCTGCTCTTCGCCGGCGGACTGGGTGCTGCGCTAGCATTGATCGCTGGGTTGGTGGAACCGGGGCACTCGGTGGCCGAGCGGTGGACCAACTTGAGCACGTCAGGCCTCGAGCTCGCGTGGGTGGCGGCTGCCGGCGTCGGGGTATGGGCGCTCTGGATCGCGGTATTGGCCGACGCGCCGGCCGCGCTGCGTAGGACGCCGCTCCGCTGGTGGCTCGCCGCTGGGCTCGCCCTCGGCCTGCTGGCGGGCTGCGCGGTGGCTCTGGGTCATGGGCGCGAGCGGCCGCAGCTATGGCTCGCTCACCTGGGCCGTGTGGTTCGCGGCGCTGGCCGGGTCGCTCGTCTTCGGGAGCTACTATCTCGTTCACTTACCGCGCAGCGGCGGGGGCGCGGCCTAACCCGCCAATGCAGGCGACAGGCCGGGCTGGCCGAAACTCCTAGCGGGCGCAGAGCTCCTCGAGGCATGGCAGCGGAAGCGTTCAGTTGTGGGGGCGGTATGACGATGGCCTGCAGCTGCGTGCTTGTCGCTAGGCCTCACACGACACTCCGGAGGGCGGCATGGCAAATCTCCAAGCCTTTAGCCTCGAGGGCCAGGTCGCCGTTGTCACCGGCGGTAATGGCGGTATCGGCCGTGCGATCGCGCTCGGATTGGCGGGAGCGGGGGCACAGGTTGCCATTTGGGGGCGCAATAGCGAGAAGAAAGCGGAAGCCCTCGCCGCGCTGCGGGCAGTGGGTCCACGGGCGGTGGCCCTGCCGGTCGATGTGGCCGACCGGAGCCAGTTGCAACCGGCTCTGGCCGCCGTCGAGAGCGACCTCGGGCCAGTGTCCATTGTCGTCAACAACGCGGCGGTGGCCGCCTTCGGCGGGGCCTTGGACCTTTCGCCGGAGGACTGGGATCGCGTCATCGAGACCGACTTGACGGCGTGCTTCCTCCTTGCCAAGTACGCCGCGCAATCGATGACGAGGCGGCAAGCGGGCAAGATCATCAACCTCGCAAGCACCTACTCGCTCTTTGGCTCCGCGTTCGCGCCGTCCTACAGCGCGGCCAAAGGAGCGATCATGCAACTGACAAAGTCCCTCGCGATTGAGCTTGCACCCCACAACATTCAGGTGAACGCCATTCTGCCCGGCTGGATCGATACCGATCTTACGGAGCCGATCAAGGGCATGCCGCTCTACCAAGAGATCCTGACCCGCACGCCGGCGGGCCGTTTTGGAACCCCCGACGAATGCGCTGGGGCCGCAGTGTTTCTCGCGTCGGCGGCCGCACGCTTCGTCACCGGCACGGCGCTCGTGGTGGACGGAGGATACGCCATTCGATGACGGGCGATACCATGACACCTGCCGTGCACGTCCTGGTGTTTGACGGCTTCGCCGACTGGGAGCCGGCATTCGCCATGGCCGAGCTCCGTCGCTCCGGGGGCTTGGAAGTCGTGACGCTCGGCTTCAGTGAAGCGCCCGTCCGCTCGATGGGCGGGCTGCCGGTGGCGCCGGATCGCCCGCTGAAGGGTTTGAATCCCGCCGCGGTCCGGCTGCTGATTCTGCCCGGGGGCGACCTCTGGGAGGGATCTCATCCCAGGGCCGAGCTCGAGCCGACGCTGAAGGCGCTGCGCGGTGCGGGGGTGCCGATTGCCGCCATTTGCGGGGCCACGCTCGCGCTCGCGCATGCCGGGCTGCTGGACCACCACGCCCACACGAGCAATGACCTGGCCTACCTCGAGCGCATGGTGCCGGAATACCGGGGGGCGGCGCGCTACCGCGACGCGCTGGCGGTGCGCGACAATGGTCTGATTACAGCGAGCGGGCTTGGACCCGTCGAGTTCGCACGAGAGATCTTCGAGGAGTTGAAGGTCTTCAGCGACACGGACCGGCCGGTGTGGTTTCATCTGTTCAAGCACGGCCGATTTCCGGAACCGGCTGCCTAACCCGCAAATGCAGCCGACAAACGTGAGCCCAGCCTGAAAATCTGGATCGACGCCGATGCGGCGCCCCGGGAGGTGAAGGAGCTCGTGTTTCGCGCCGCGAAGCGGCTCGGGATCGAAACCGTCCTCGTCGCGAACCAGCGCCTGCAGACCCCGCCCGGAAACCCGCTGGTGTCCGCCGTATGGGTGGATGGCGGGGCCGATGTGGCCGACCAGTACATCGCGGCGCATGCCGGTCCCGGCGACCTCGTCGTCACGCAGGACGTACCTCTGGCTGCCCTGTTGGTGCCCCGGCAGGTGGCGGTGCTGGATCCGCGCGGCGAGGAACATACGGCCGAAACGATCGGCGAGCGCCTGTCGGTGCGAGACTTCATGGAGCGGGCACGAATGGCGGGTGCGGTCACGGGTGGGCCCCCACCGTACGATGCTCGGGCGAAGCAGGCGTTTGCCGGAGCCCTTGATCGTGTCCTCACACGCCTGCGGCGCCGGAGTGACGGGGCGTCGAGGGCATGACCTCCAAATGGCCGGGACTCCAGCTGAAAGGAGATGGGCATGGCGAGGCTCGTGTTCGGAATGAACCAGTCCCTGGACGGCTACGTCGACCACATGGCGTTTGCGCCAGGGCCCACGCTCTTTCGCCACTTCATCGAGGAGGCTCGGGGGCAGGCGGGCAGTGTGTACGGCCGCAACATGTATGAGATCATGCGCTACTGGGACGACGATCACCCCGAATGGGATACAGCGGAACACGCCTTCGCGGCGGCGTGGCGGAGGCAGCCCAAATGGGTCGTCTCGCGCTCGTTGAAGTCGGTCGGCCCCAACGCCACGCTGGTCGGGGGTGATCTCGAGGGTGCGATCCGCGCGCTAAAGGCCGAGCGGGAGGGCGAGATCGAAGTCGCCGGCCCGGACTTGGCGCACAGCCTCACGGGGCTTGACCTGATCGATGAGTATCGAATCTATCTGCACCCCGTCGTGCTTGGTCACGGCAAGCCATATTTCGCCGGACCTCGGCCGCCGCTCCGCCTCACGACCAATGATCGGATCGGCGAGGATGTGATCAGGTTGACCTACGTTCCTGCTTGATCTCTTGGCGGTCGGCGCCGCCGTCACAGGGAGGGTGGACGCTATGCTATCCGCACCACTCCAAGCACACGGGGGGGTTGGTTCGTGGCTAGTCGCGATCCCGAATACGCTCAGCTTTTCACCGACATTGCAGACGAGTATCGCGCTTTGAAGCCGAGGCTGGCTGCCCTACGGGCACCGGCAGCGCGATACCTTCAGCTGGAACACGGGGGAAAGGCAGCGCATTACGAGTGGAAGGTCTTGCGCGCTGCGCACGTTGAGGTGGCCTTGCACTTCGAAGGCGGGCGCAAGGAGGAGAACCAGGCCGCCCTGCGAGACATCCATGCCTGCGTATTGCGTGACCGAGTGACTACTACCCCCGACGAGGTCGTGGGCGGATGGGGAGGCAAATGGACTCGGTACGGGGTGCGGGTGCGGTTTGACGGAGCCCCCGACCGCGATATTGCCCGGAAGAGCGCCAAGGCCATGCACGCTCTCGTTGAGCGGACCTATGCTGCAGCTGCAGTGTTCCTGGAACGAGCGGCTGCCACTGGATGGCTCGCGACCTGCCGATGGCTGCCACAGACAGGTCAGCCGTGAGCGCCGCAGCCGGCATAGCCCTCGGCCCAGTGATCAGTCGCCGTGCACGTCAGTTCACGCTACTCGGCGGGATCGAGGCGGCCGTCCTGGCGGGTGTGCTGACGTGGCTCCTGGATCGCGGGATTGCTCTGTCCTTCGAGACCGGGATCACCACCGCCATCGGGCTGGTGCTGCTCGCCGCGGCTATCGTCCTGCTGTCGTTCTGGCTGGGCGCCACCTGGACCGGGCCGTGACCACCAGAATGCAAGGGACCCTCGTGCGTAGATGGACGCGCCAACTGGCCGGCAGCGCGCTCGCCTGTCTGCTGATTGCCTGCGGGACCGAGCCCTCGCCATCGCTCGACCCGGTCGGCGATTGGCTGCTGAGTGTGAATCTCTCCGTGAGCAGCGGAGCCTGCACGATCACCGATGCCACCCTGACGATCGAGAGTGCGGGGCCGCCGATCGCCGGTCAGGTTGCAGGCGGGTCGGTAGAGTGTACCGGCGACGCAGCCTGGGCTGCGGTGCAGGTGATTCGGGGCACCCTCGACGGCCGCGCGATCGTGCTGAGTCTCGGGCTTCCAGGCGCCGGCGACTATCCGCTCGTGCTCGAGGGCACGGCGCGATCGGATGCCATGGACGGCACCGTTCGAGCCGCTGAGGGAGCCGAAGTTACGGGTACCTGGTCAGCGAGGCGGTCGACAACGGCTGCCACCTGACCCGTCACGCCCTCAGCAGCGGCAGCAGCGCGCCGATGACCACGGTCGTCCCATCCATCAGCGCGTGCGAGACCGCCAACGGAATCAGCCGGCGAAACCGCAGATAGAACCACGTGTCGAACACCGAATTGGGCACCGGCGACAACAGCCGAAAGGCCATGAATTTCGGATCGAACGTCAGCGGCATGAACACGTGCTGCAGCGACCAGACGAACGCGACCACCGCGATCGCCGCGGCCGTGCTCCCGCTCAGCACCTGGAAACGCGATACCAGGTAGCCATTGTAGGTCATCTGCTCGGCCAAGCCCCAGATGAACGGCCATACCAGAACCCCATAGAGCGCAGCCAGCCACGGCAGTGGCCCGGAGAAGTAGGGTGGCGTGAGCGACCCGTACAGGAGCCAGCCAGCCGCATAGACGCCGCCAAGGATGAACAGGAGGTTCACCGGAACGAGCGCCACGCCGAGCAGGGCATCGCGGGCGAGGCGCGACCGCTCGAAGCCGGCCAGATCCAACAGGCCGATGCCTTCGCGCCGCGTGAGGTGCCACAGCAGTGCCAGACAGGCGGCATCGATCAGCGTCCCGTACACCGGCAGCCATGGCCCGGCGTCATGCCAGGGAGTCGGCGATGAGCGAAGGACGAAGACGGCCGCGACGATCGCCTGGGCTCCGACGGCGAAGGCGAGGCGGGCACACAGCATGAGTGCCGGGCCGCGCCACGTCAGCGTGCCTGCGTGCAGCCGGCGAACGAGGGCTTCACGGGAATTCGGGCCCATCGGGCCAATCATACCATGCCGGGGATCCGGGCACATGGGTGGCGCCGCGCCGGTCGCAATCGTACACTGGAGTCCCCCTCCAGCAGGAGCGCCCCATGGCGACCCTCGATGAGCTTCTCGGGCTGAAAGGGCATGACGTCGTCGCCGTCCAGCCGACGGACACCGTCCTGTATGCCGCTAACCTCATGAACGAGCGAAACATCGGCGGTGTGGTCGTGCGGGAGGGCAGCCGGCTCGCCGGTATCTTCACGGAGCGGGACGTGCTGCGGCGTGTCGTGGCACCGGGGCTCGACCCCGCCGCGACCCCGGTCGCGGCGGTGATGAGCACCCCCGTGCTCACCTGCCCGCCCGACCTGAGCGTCGATGACTGCGCCGCGCTGATGACCACGCGGGGCGTCCGCCACATCCCGGTGCAGGAGGCCGGCGAGGTGACCGGCATCGTGACCATTCGGGATCTGCTCGCGCACAAGGTGGGTGAGCAGCAGGCGACGCTCGAGCAGATGAACCACTACCTGTTCGACCTGCGCTGAGGTTCACCAGCCAATGAGTCCGAAGAAGCGAACGACGAATTCCGCGCGGCACACCACCGGCAGCTTTACGGACGACGAGCGCGCCGCGATGCGGGACCGCGCCCGGGAGCTCAAGGCGGAAGTGCGCCGCGGCTCGCGCGGCGATCAGGCCGACGGGGAACGCGACCTGCGCGCGAAGATTGCCGAGATGCCGGAGCCCGATCGCACCATGGCCGGCCGACTGCATGACCTGGTCATGGCCAGCGCGCCCGCCCTCTCGCCAAGAACCTGGTATGGGATGCCCGCCTACGCCATGGACGGCAAGGTCGTCTGCTTCTTCCAGAGCGCCCAGAAGTTCAAGTCCCGCTATGCGACGCTCGGCTTCAGCGACGCGGCCAACCTCGACGACGGCGCCATGTGGCCGACGTCCTTCGCGCTGACGGAGCTCACGCCCGCCACGGAAGCACGGATCGGCGCGCTCGTGCAGCAAGCGGTCAGCCGGGGACCGAGGGCGTGACGGCCGGTTCGGTCAACCTCTACGACAACGTGTACGGCGACTTCGCCAGCAGCGCCGAGTACGCGGTGCGGCAGGAGGCGTACGGCGAGGACCTGGGCCAGAGCAGCTGGCTCACCGCGCGGGAGTGGCTGGGGTTCGCCGACGAGCTTCGTATCGGCCCGGGATCCCGGGTGCTCGAGGTAGGCAGCGGCTCCGGCGGACCCGCCGTGTACCTGGCCGCCGCCCGCAAGTGCCGGGTCACCGGCGTGGACATCAACGAGCACGGCGTGCGGAACGCTCGGACGCTCGCCGAGTCTCGCAGTCTGTCGGACCAGGTCCGGTTCGAAGCAGTCGATGCCGGCCAACCACTTCCGTTTCCGCAGGACAGCTTCGATGCGGTCGTCTCGAACGACGCGATGTGCCACATCGCGAACCGCCGCGATGCGCTTCGCGAATGGCACCGGGTCCTGAGGCCCGGCGGCCGAGCGCTGTTCACCGACGCGATGGTCCTCACGGGCATGGTCTCTCACGAGGAGCTGGCGACGCGGAGCTCGATCGGTTTCTACCTCTTCGTGCCACCGGGCGTGAATGAGAGCCTGCTGCGCGACGCCGGGCTGGCGGTCCTCGCGGTCCGGGATGTGACGGCTGAGGCCGCCGAGGTCGCGGTTCGGTGGCACGATGCGCGGGCGCGGCACCGCGAGCCGCTGGTCGCGCGGGAGGGCGAAGCGAATTTCGACGGCCTCCAGCGCTTTCTGCGGTGCGTACACACGCTCTCGACCGAACGGCGGCTGTCGCGATATGCCTACCTCGCGGAGAAGCCGGCCTTGTCAACCCGGACCCGACCATGACGACCCGTACTCGCTCGTCCATCCGCGCCTTCCTGCCGGCGGGCCTCGCGATCCTGCTGGCCAGATGATGATGCAGTCACGGTACGTCCTTGACGCGGTGCTCATCGGACTCGGCGCCACCCTCCTGATCGACCTCTGGGCGCTGTTCCTGAAGCGGGGCTTCAACATCCCGTCGCTGAGCTACTGCCACCTGGGGCGCTGGGTGCTCCACATGCCGGGCGGCACCATCGTTCATCGCAGCATCGCCGCGTCCGAGCAGAAGCCGTACGAGTGCGCAGCGGGGTGGACCGCCCACTATCTCATCGGAACCGGTTTCGGATTGCTGTTCATCGTCCTGGCATCCGAGCGCTGGCTCGAGCACCCGACGCTCCTGCCCGCGCTGACCTTCGGGATCGCGACGACGCTCGTGCCCTATCTGGTGATGCAGCCATCGCTCGGCCTCGGCATCGCCGCCTCGAAGACGCCCCGTCCCACCCAGGCCCGGCTGAAGAGCCTGGCGACCCACACCGTTTTCGGAGCGGGCCTCTACCTCTGGGCCCTGCCGCTGAGCCGGATTCTCTTTCCCGAGTAGCAGCGGCTGGTGGAGCGTCGCCCGTCGCGGGAGGACAGGTGGTAGCCGAGGCATTTCTGGAGGCTCGCGCACTGCTGCTGGCCCGTCGCGGGCAGCTCGACGAGGCCTCGCGCGAGTTCCGCTGGCCGGTACTGGACGAGTTCAACTGGGCGCTCGACTGGTTCGATCCCTATGCCCGCGACAACGCGCGCCCGGCGCTCCGGCTGGTGCGCGACGAGGAGGCGGAGGCCACGCTCTCCTTCGCCGAGCTCTCGGCCCGGAGCAGCCAGGTGGCCAACCGGCTGCGGGCGGTGGGCGCGCAGCGGGGCGACCGGCTGCTCCTCATGCTGCCCAACGTGGTCCCGCTCTGGGAGACGCTGCTCGGCGCGATGAAGCTCGGCCTCGTCGTGGTGCCGGCCACGCCGCAGCTCGGCCGCGCGGAGCTCGCCGATCGATTCGCCCGCGGCGCGATCCGACACGTGGTCACCGACGCGGAAGGTGCGGACAAGATCGACGCGCTGGCGAGGGACTGCACCCGCATCGTGCTCGGCCCCGCGGTGGCGGGATGGCAGGATTTCGACGAGACCTGCGCCGAGCCGGCGAGCTTCGTACCCGACGGCATCACCCGCGCGACCGATCCCTTCCTGCTTTACTTCACTTCCGGCACGACCGCCCTGCCCAAGCTGGTGCTCCACACTCATCAGAGCTATCCCGTTGGGCACCTCTCGACCATGTACTGGATCGGGCTCCGCGAGGGCGACGTCCACTGGAACATCAGCTCGCCGGGCTGGGCCAAGCACGCCTGGAGCAGCACCTTCGCCCCCTGGAACGCGGGGGCGACGGTGTTCGGGTATCAGTACGAGCGGTTCGAGCCCACACGAGTGCTCGACGTGCTGGTCCGATGCGGCGTCACCACCCTGTGCGCGCCGCCGACCGTGTGGCGGATGCTGGTGGGCGAAGAGCTCGGCCGCTGGCCCGTTCGCCTGCGCGAGGTGGTGAGCGCGGGCGAGCCGCTCAACCCCGAGGTGATCGAGCGCGTGCGGCAGGCGTGGGGCCTCACCGTGCGGGACGGCTACGGCCAGACGGAGACCACGTGCCAGGTCGGCAACCCCCCGGGCCAGCCGGTCAAAGCCGGCTCGATGGGACGAGCGCTTCCCGGCTACCGCGTCGCCCTGCTCGACGAAGCGGGAGAGGAATCGGACGAAGGCGAGATCGCGCTTCCGCTCGACCCGCCTCCGCTCGGCCTCATGGCCGGCTACCTGGACGACGAGTCGCGCGCGTCGGAGGCCTTTCGAGACGGCTGGTACCACACCGGCGATGTCGCCCGGCGGGACGAAGATGGCTACATCACCTATGTCGGCCGCGCCGACGACGTGTTCAAGAGCTCCGACTACCGGATCAGTCCGTTCGAGATCGAGAGCGCGCTGGTGGAGCACCCGTGCGTAGCGGAGGCGGCCGTGGTACCCGCACCGGATCCGGTACGGCTCGCGGTGACCAAGGCGTTCGTGGTGCTCCGATCGGGCACCGAGCCGGGCAGCGAGACGGCGCTCGCGCTGTTCCGGTTCGTCCGAGACCGGCTCGCGCCCTTCAAGCGGGTGCGGCGAATTGAATTCGCCGAGCTGCCCAAGACCATTTCAGGCAAGATCCGCCGGGTCGAGCTGCGGAAGCTGGAGGAGAGCCGCGCGGAGTCGGGTGGGTGCGGGGCGATGGAGTTCCGGGAGGAAGACTTTCCTGAGCTCCGCAAGAGTACGCAGCCAAGCCCGGAGCGAGGCGGCTATCCCCGACAGTGAACGGGCAAGGATGCTTCGGGGCGAGCTCTATCTCGCCAGCGATCCCGAGCTGGTTGCCGCGTCCTTTCAGGCCCGCCCTCTGGACGGCAGGTGGCATTGCTGCGACGCCCGCGGGGTAAATCCGCCATGTCATACACTCGCGACACGACATCCGTTCCGCCAGCGGAGAGACCATGAAGCTCACATTTCTCGCAGTGGGCATGCTCGCCGGGTGCGTTGCGGCTGCACCGTCTCCCGCCGTCAGGGCCGAGCGCGAGCCCGACTGCTCGTTCCGGTCCGCGGCGACCTGCTGGACGATCGCGACCCGCTTCCCGGAACGCGGGCCCGAGATGCCGGACTCGGTGACGCGCGAGCTCCTGAATGAGGCGCCCCGGATCGTGGCAAGCGCCGCGGATTCCACCCAGCGACCCTGAGCTCAATGGCACACTACCTGGTCACGGCTTCCCCCAGAGCCCAGCGGCTTCAGGAGCTGCAGAGCCGGCTGGCCCGCGACGAATTCGTCGCCCTCCGGCCGTTCGGCCGGGAGCTTTCGTCGGCGCTGTGCCGGGCCCGGCAACTGCCGGACGGCCGCGCCACCTGGGAGGAGGAGGACTACTGCCGACCGCCCCTCGCGCAGGAGCGCGACGCCGTGTTGGACCAGTACTTCGACGACCTCACGGTAGAGCCGGTGGTCCAGGGCAGCGGATGGGAGCTGATCGACCCGCTGCCCCCGCTCTTCCCGGATCTCGCCGGCCGATGAGGGCCGCGAGGCCGCTCAGCCGGCCGGTTCACCGCGCCGGCGCGCGTCCGCTCTTCCCTTCCAGCAGCAGCGCGACCACCGCGTGGCCCTTCGCCAGGGCCGTCTCGGCCGGCCGGCGCCCGTCGGTGTTTGCCGCGTTCGGGTCGGCACCCGCGGCGAGCAGCGCTTCCGCCGCCTCGAGCGACCCCGCTTCGGCCGCGTGGTGGAGCGCGGTGAAGCCGGTGAGGTTTCTCGCCTCCAGATCGGCTCCGTGCGCGAGGAGAAACCGAATGGCCGCCACCCGGTTGAACCAGGCCGCCCAGTTGAGCGCCCGCCGGCCGTTCGGATTCGTCCGCGTATCGAGCGAGTCGAGCCGGGCGCCGTCCCGGAGAGCCGCGCCCATGGCGACCGTGTCGCCCGCGACGGCGCTCTCCCAGAGCGCGACCTGCGGGCTCCGGATCTGCCGAGCGGGCACCTGCGCCTGGCCTGGAACGCAAACGCCCAGCATGGCGAAGACAGCGAGCACGGTTATGGAGGGCGGCATTACGATCTCCTGACGGTCGGGATCGCCATCAGACAGCCAAGCCCCGCAAAGGGTTGCCGGCCCGGGTGCGTCGCTCCCCCTCCCCCGGCTATACTACTCCCCCATGACCGCCGCCCACCGTACACGCATTCCCTATCTTCCTGCCCGGATCGAAGGCCTCGCCCCTCTCGCGATGAACCTCTGGTGGAGCTGGAGCCGCGAGGCGCGGCACCTCATCCGCTCGATCGATCCGGCACTCTGGCACCAGACCCGCCACAATCCGCTCGAGTTGCTCTGCCGGGTGGACCCGGCGCGCATGGCCGCCTGCGCCAGCGACAGCGAGTTTCTCCGCCGCTACGACGAGGTCATGGCGCGGCTGGAGCACGAGACGACCAGCCCCGATACCTGGTACGCCCGGAGCTATCCCGGGCTGGATGGCCGCCAGGTGGCCTACTTCTGCGCCGAGTTCGGGCTCCACAATTCGGTGCCGATCTACTCCGGCGGTCTCGGCGTCCTCGCGGGCGACCACTGCAAGGGCTCGAGTGACCTCGGTGTGCCGATGGTGGCTGTGGGTCTGTTCTACCGGCACGGGTACTTCGACCAGCGCCTCCGGCTGGACGGCTGGCAGGAGGACAGTGACGAGGAGTTCGACATCAGCCTGACACCGCTGGTTCCGGTGTCCAGCGCGAAGCAGGAGCCCTGGCTCGCTACGGTGGAGACCGCCGGCCGCACGGTGCACGTGCGCGCCTGGCAGATGATGGTCGGCCGAGTCCCCATCTACCTGCTCGACACCAACCTCGACGTCAACCATCCCGACGACCGCGCCCTCATGAACAAGCTCTACGCCGGCGGCCCCGACATGCGGCTGCGGCAGGAGTGGATCCTGGGCGTGGGCGGGGTACGCGTGCTGCGCGCGCTCGGCATCGATCCGGGCGTGTGGCACGCGAACGAGGGACACGCCGCCTTCATGATGATCGAGCGGCTGCGGGAGTGTACCTCCCAGGGCGTGCCGTTCGCCGAGGCGGTGAAGAACGTGCGTGCCCACAGTGTCTTCACCACGCACACGCCGGTACCCGCGGGTCACGACGCCTTCTCGGTCGACCAGTTCGAGAGCGTGGCCGGTCCGGTGTGGCAGGAAATGGGCATCGACCGCGAGACGCTGCTCTCGCTCGGCGCGCACCCCGATCTGCCCGGCCAGTTCCACATGACCGTGACCGCGATGCGGCTCTCGGCGGGCGTGAACGGCGTCTCCCGCCGCCACGGGCAGGTGTCCCGCAACATCTGGCGCGATCTCTGGCCCGGCCGGCCGTGGGAGACGGTCCCCATCGGCCACGTGACCAACGGGGTGCACCTCGCCACCTGGATGGCGAGCCCGATCATGGCACTGCTCGACGAGCACCTCGGGCCGGACTGGGGCAACCGCCTCGACGAGCCCGGCTTCTGGGACCGCGTGCTCACGTTGAACCACGAGGGGCTGTGGGACGCGCACCTCCGGCTCAAGCAGATCCTCGCCAACTTCATTCGCGAGGACGCGCGGCGCCGGTTCGCCACCCAGCTCAAGGAGGCGGCACAGGTGGTGGGCGCGGGCACGCTGCTCGACCCGACCGCGCTCACCATCGGCTTCGCCCGGCGGTTCGCGACCTACAAGCGCGCCAGCCTGATCTTCCGCGACCTCGACCGGCTGCGCCGCCTGCTGGTGGACCCGTGGCGCCCGGTGCAGATCATCTTCGCCGGCAAGGCGCACCCGGCCGACGACCCCGGGAAGGAAGTGCTGCAGAGTGTCTACCAGTTCACCCGCGACCCGGAGTTCGAGGGCCGCGTCGCGTTCCTCGAGGACTACGACATGCACCTGGCCCACCTCCTGGTGCAGGGGGTGGACCTCTGGCTCAACCTGCCGCGTGTTCCCCTCGAGGCCAGCGGCACCAGCGGGATGAAGGCGGGGCTCAACGGCATCCCCCAGCTCAGCACCCTCGACGGCTGGTGGCAGGAGGGCTACGATGGGCTGAGCGGGTGGGCCATCTCCCCGGCCGGCGAGAGCGAGGACGCCGACGCGGCCGACGCCGACCGCTTCTATCGCCTGCTCGAGGAGCAGATCATCCCGCTCTACTACACCCGCACGGACGCGGGCGTGCCGCTCGGCTGGGTGGAGAAGATGCGCCACGCGCTCAGGCTTGCGGGCAGCCGCTTCACCGCCCGCAGGATGGTGCAGGATTACGTGCACGCACACTACGCTCCAGCGATCCGCGGCGAGTCGTCCGGCGACGACCCACCGACGGCATAGAATGATGAGGGTGGCAGGATGGCGACCGTACACGAGCCGGCCCGGGCGCCGGCGGAGACCCGCCCACCGCTGAGCGCGGCGGGCGGCGTGCCCGTGTCCGTCGTCCACGTGACGGCGGAATACTTCCCGTACGCCCGCACCGGCGGCCTCGCCGAGGCCGTGAGCGGGCTGGCGCAGTTCCAGCGGGCCGCCGGCCTCGACGTGACCGCGATCCTGCCGCTCTACCGGAGC
>DASUXW010000057.1:0-2803 GCA_036377715.1 Gemmatimonadales bacterium | reverse complement strand
GATTCAGCTCCTGGCCGAGACCATCCTTCGTGTCGGGGATGGGCACCGCAGCGGGGTCGGCGCCCTGGGTGACAACAACTCTCCGGTCGTCGATCTCACATCGCTGGCCCTCTCCGCCCGGCGCCAGCGGATTCAGGCCTTGCTCGACTACGAAGCGGCCCATGCACGGCCGGGGGCGTACCGATGAAGCGAGTCACCGGCATCGGCGGCGTCTTCTTCAAGGCCACGAACCCACCGGCGCTCGGGGCCTGGTACAAGCGTCATCTCGGCATCGACGTCCCGCTTCGTGCTGCGCTCGAAGTGGTGAGCGCGACCGCCGTGCAGGCGCCCGGTCGCGGGAGCCCACAGCAGTGCTGATGCGGCTGCTGATCACCCTCGTCGCCAGCGGCATGTTCGCCGGCGCGTTCGCCGTCGGACGAGCGGCGCTCCTCCGGTGGCTGCTGGGTCCCCGCCCCCGGACATCGACATTCCCGGCGGTGCCCGCCGCCTGGCGCCCACTCCTGCCGTCGCGTATCCCGCTCGCCCGGCGACTCACGCCTGCCCAGCGCGAGCGCCTGCTGGTCAAGATGCAGCAGCTGATTCAAGGCTGCCGGTGGGAGGGCTGCGCGGGCCTCCGTTTGACCGAGGAGATGCAGCTCACCATCGCCGGGCACGCCTGTCTGCTGGTGCTGGAACAGCCGGGGGAGCCCTATCCGTACGTGAGAAACGTGCTGGTATACCCGGGGACGTTTCGGCCCCGCCGGTTCAGTTGGACGCCATCCGCCGATGCGGACGCCGTGGGAGACCCGACGCTCGGGGAGTCATGGAAGCAGGGGGTGGTCATTCTGGCCTGGGACAGCGCGGAGGCCGGCGCCAGGGACCCTAGGGATGGCCGGAATGTCGTCCTGCACGAGTTCGCGCACCAGCTCGACGGAACCAGCGGGCAGTTCGACGGGACGCCGCGCCTGCCCGACGCGACGGCCATCACGTCCTGGGCGGCGATGCTCGAGGTCAACTTCGATCGGCTGGTAACCGAAGCCGATGCGGGTGCTCAGGGCGTCCTGGACCATTACGGTGCCACGAACCGGGCGGAGTTCTTCGCCGTGGCGACCGAGGCCTTTTTCGAAACACCGGCCGATCTTCAGCGCGAGCGGCCCGAGCTGTACGACGCGCTGCGCAGCTACTACCGGCAGGATCCCGCGGTCTCTCCCGGAGCTGTCTAGGCGTGCGTAGCGGCCTGGGGATCATGAGAGCATCACCAGCGCTGATGCTGGTGCTGAGCGCCTGCACTGCCGGCTGGGGTTCCATGGTTCGGTACTCGAGTGCCCCGGCACCACGCGAAGAGAGCGCCGAGCTCGGCCTGTACCGCGTCGTGGTCGGCGAGTACGGACGGGGAGACACGGGTGGACTTCATCTCGTCCGTCCGGCAGATGTCCCTGACCCGCCGCTGGTTGCGGTGACGAGCGGCGGTCCGGCCGGCCTGCCCGGTTACTGGGCCGACAGCCTCAAACGCGAGGCGCTGCTGGCTCTGCAAGATCCTGCGCGGGGCAAGGAGCCGACGTGGGGCTGGTTGGAGCAGGCGATGGCGCTCGAAGGTGTTCGGCTCCGCTCCGGGGAGCGCGAGCGAACGCCTGTGGTACGCAAACTGCGCCTCACCCGGCCCGGCTTCAACGCCGACAGCACCGTCGGCGCGATCGATGTGGACTTCTGGTGCGGTCTCGCTTGCGGTGCCGGAGAGACGCTGTTGCTCGCCCGCCGGCCGGGCCGTCGCTGGCGTATCTGGTACAGGCAGGTGCGCTGGATATCCTGAAGGCTCATTGCCGAAGGAGCCCTGTGTCGCACGGAATCCTGTCTCGCGCGGTGCTCGCCGTCCTGCTCCCCGCCCGGCTGCTGGCGCAGGGGCCCGCGACCACTGTCTACCAGACGATCGAGTGCCCGCTGCCGCCGTCCGTCCAGACCTACACGCTCGTCGTGCGCTACGACTCCGCACGGACCCGCGATACCACCTACTTCCGGCAGCTGGCGAACCACACCGGGGGCTACCTGCGTGCCCTCCCGGACGATGAGCGCCGAGTCGGGGTGACGGGGGTGCTGCGGCGTGACGGCAGTCTGAAGGCGAGTCGGATATCGGCGCGCAGCGGCGATCGTGACTTCGATGGGCTCGCGCTGCGCGCATTCCGGGACGCGGTACGCAGCGGGACGCTGGGCCCGCTGCCGGCCGATCTGGTGGGCGACACCCTGACCGTCCACCTGCTCTTCGGCGAGGCCCCGCTCCCGGGCGAGTATGCCGTGCGCCGCTTCGCGCGACAGTCGCGGCTCCCACGGCTGCTCAGCGACAGCGTGCGGCTGAGCTATGTGACGGCCGACTCGTCGGTCGGGCGGCGCAAGGGAACGGTCGTGCTCCTGACGATGGTCGATACGACGGGCTCGCCCGATCCCCAGACGCGCGTGCTGAAGGCGTCCAGCGACGAGCTTGGCCTGGTGGCGCGCCAGCTCGCCACCAGGCTCAGGTTCGAGGCCGGCCAGTCCAATTGCGCGCCGCTGCGGTACGGGATCTGGGTGCGATTCACCTTCGATGGACGGGGCATGGCTCGCGTGCGGGTCGTGCCGTAGATGCGCAACTCGCCAGACAGCTCCAGAGCTTGCGCGAGTGCAACCGTGAGCGAGGCGTCATGAGCAAAATGCTCGCATGGGCAGGTGCAACGCTGGGCGGCGCGCTCGGCTGGTGGGCCGGCGCCGGGGTCGGGACGATGACCGCCTTCATGGCCAGCGTGGTCGGCACCGGCCTGGGCATCTACCTGGGTCGCTGGGCCGCGGTGCGGCT
>DASUXW010000056.1:0-15510 GCA_036377715.1 Gemmatimonadales bacterium | reverse complement strand
CTGAAGGTGGTCCACGTATCCCACCGCCCGCCCCACTGCATCCATGTACTGCTCGAACTCCGCGGCCGAACAGCGCCAGCCGCGCTCGCCGCGGCGCTGGACCGGCGTCAGCAGCGCCGCGGCGGGAGCGCCGATCAGCACGGCAGCCTCGTCCACGAGCGCGGCAGGCTCCGCGGGCACCTCGCGGCCGGCCAGGCTCAGCAGGGAGCGCAGCAGCACCAGAATGGTGCCGGCACTGCCCGCCGCGAGCTCGCCCAGGAGCTTCTCGTCACCCGCCGCGGCGGCGTAGCCCTGACGCAGGCGGAGGAGCTTGCCGCGGAGCTCGCGCTCGAGGGCGTGCCGCAGGTCGGCGGTGTCCACACGGGACGCGCCCAGCGGATCGGCCCCGCGCAGCACCCGGTAGCCGGCGCGCATGTCGGTGATCTCGATCGGGAAGACATCGCTGGCGCGGGCCCATTCCGCGCGGCTGATGAGCAGCGGCGGCTCCGCCACGGACTTGCGCCACGCGGCGAACGCCGGCGCCAGGGCACGGAGCCGCGTCGGGGACGGGTCGTCCAGGACCAGCATGAGGTTGATGTCGGATCGGCCGGGCACGAAATCGCCCCGGGCGGCGGAGCCGTACAGGAGGGCGCTGTAACCCGCGCCCAGGGCCGCATCGGACGCCGCGAGGAACGGCGTCACGACCTTGTCGATCGCTGATTGCGTGCTCGGAGACTGCATGCTCAGAAGCTCCTTCCTCCGCCGCCTCCGCTGGCTCCGCCACCTCCACCGAACCCGCCGAAGCCGCCGCCGCCGAACCCTCCGCCGCCCCAACCGCCGCCACCCCAGCCGCCCCCGATCCAGGGTCCTCCCCAATATACCCGCCGCCGGCGGCCGCCCCGGCTCGCCAGGACCATGAACAGAATGAACAGCAGGATCGGCAGCAGCGACGCGAACCCGGCGCTGGGCCCGGTGCTCCGGGTGGCCCGATCGGCATTGGCCAGCGCCGAATCGGTGACGCCGTAGGCGCGGGCGATGCGGGACGCCAGCACCTGCACCCCGGTAAGCAGGCCGGCGCCGTAGTCGCCGCGACTCAGCTCCGGGAGCATGAGGTCGCTCACCTGGCCCGCCTGGGCGTCGGTGATAATGCCCTCGAGCCCCTGCCCTACGGACACGTAGATCTTGCCCGACCCCTGCTTCCCCTCCTGCCGCGGCACGAGAAGGATGACGAGGCCCGCATTGCGGGTCGAGTCGCCGATCGCGGCCCTGGCACCGATGCCCCAGCGCCGGATGATCGCGACGCCCACCTCGTTGGGCGATCGATCGTCGATGGTGGGAAGCGTCACGACCGCCATCTCGGCGCCCGTCGCGTTCCGAAGCCGCGCGATCAGGTCATCCATGGAGGACCGCGAGACCGGGTCGATCACCGACGCGAAGTCGTTCACGTACCCGACCGGCTGCGCCGGAAAGAGCTGATCCACCCCCGGCGCCTGCGCCGAGAGCGCGGCGGTGGCCAGTTGTAGCCCCACCGCGAGCGCGATAGCTTTGGCTCGTGTTCGGCTCACTCGCACTCCTCCGGCTTACCCCCGTCCCCGTCCTCGCCCTCATGCTGCTCGCCACGCTGTCGGCGTGCGGCGGTCCGCGCGAGGTGGCGGTGCGGGTCTCGATTCCCGGGCTCGATTCGGCCGAAACACCGGCGGCAGGCGTGGCGGTGGTGGCGCTGCCGTACGACCGGGACAGCCTGCGTCGCGAGCTCGAGGCACGCGCGAGCACCCCGCGGCCGCCGACCGCGCCGCTGGAGAGCCTCTTCGCCGGGTTCCGCGCGCCGTTCACCCGGTACAGCCGGACGAGCTACCGGCTGAACAAGCTTCGCGACTCCCTCGCCGACGCCAAAGCGGTGCTCGACACGCTGCCCCGAGCGGCGGCCGCATATGCCGACGCCCACGCCGCCTATGGCCGCCTGAGCGACTCCCTGACCGCCGCCGAGGCGCAGTCGGCACGCGCGCGGTCCGAGCTCGACCGCGCGCGGCGCGAGTTCGTGCCCCGCAGCGACACCCTGCGCCAGCGGATGCGCCAGTGGGAAGATAGCACTTACCAGGGGTGGGACAGCATCGTGCGCACCATCGCGCTCCGCACCGGGCGCGAACCGGTGACGGACACCACCGGCGCCGACGGCTGGGCCCAGGTGAAGGTCATGCCGGGCGACTGGTGGATTTATGCGCAGTCGTGGGATGCCGGCGACCCGAACGCCACCTGGTACTGGAACGTCCCGGTGACGGGCGACACCGTGCTGCTCTCGAGCCGCAACGCGCGGCGGCAGCCGAAATTCTAGGGGGACACATGCGACGAGGAGCGGCGCTCGTGCTGGGTGGTCTGCTGCTCGCCGGACCCGCGCTGGCCCAGACCAACGCCGATTCGGCGAGGGGTGCGGATCCGCTCGCCGGCCGGAGTCTGGGGTCGCCGCGCGCGGCGGTCACGGTCTACGAGATGTCGGACTTCCAGTGTCCCTACTGCCGCCGGTTCGCCCTGGAGACCTTCCCCGCGCTCAAGTCCGCATACGTGAACACGGGCAAGGTCCGCTGGGTTTTCATCAACTTCCCGCTTACGACCATCCACCCCAACGCGGTGGCGGCCGCCGAAACGGCCGTCTGCGCCGCCGAGCAGGGCGCCTTCTGGCGGATGCACGATCTGCTGTATCAGTATCAGGAGACCTGGGCCCCCCTCAAGGAGCCAGGCGCCTTCCTCCTCTCCCTGGCCGACTCGGCCGGCATCTCGAAGCCGAAGCTCCTCGCCTGCGTCCAGTCTCCTGGCACCCGTGAGGCCATCGCCTCCGAAGCGGCCGGCGCCGAGCGCTCCGGCGCCACCAGCACCCCTTCCTTCTACATCGAAGGCGGCCTTCTCACCGGGGCCTACCCGCTGCCCGTATTTCGGGAGGTGCTGGACTCGGTGGTGAGGGAGAAGGCGAGGCGGTAGGGCAGTGAACGGTGAACGGTGAACGGTGAACGGGGATTGCACGCCAGACCACTCCCGGTGTGCAGTCCCCGTTCACCGTTCACCGTTCACCGTTCACCGTTCACCGTTCACTGCTCACCGCTCTACCGCCCCACCAGCATCACATCATACAGCGCATGCGTCCACGCCGTGATTCCGAAGCCTCGGAGCAGATACAGGGCGCTGAAGAGCAGGCCGGCGAGGGTGCGGAAGGTGAAGGAGGCCAGCTCGAGGCGATCGCCGTAGGGGCCGATGTAATGGAAGGCGGAGAAGATGAGCGCGCCGAGGAGGGTCGCGAGGACGCCGGCGGCCGCGGGGGTCCAGCCCAGCAGTCGGCGGCCCACCCAGGCAAGCCCACCGACCAGCAGCACCCGGAAGAGCAGCTCCTCGTAGATCCCCGCGCCAAGTGAAATCATGAGCTGCGCCGCGCGGCCGGCGGCTGCAGGGCCCAGCGCCAGGCGGCCGAGCAGGAAGCCCGTGAGCGTGCCGACGACGACCCCAAATGCGAGCGCGTAGACCAGCGACTCCACGGCCATGAGGGCGAAGATCCGCCAGCGGAGCGGGCCCGCGCGGCGCCGGTCGCGGAGGACGAGGACGGCGCCGGTTCCCACCAGCAGCCCGCCGAAGGCGATCAGGCCGTAGCGGCCGCCCAGCAGCACGAACACGCTCTTGAGCAGCACGTCGGCGCCGTTCCGGACCCCCGTGAGCGCGTCGTGCGAGAGGGCGAGCGCCAGCACCTCGTACGCGACCAGGAGGGGGAAGGCGAAGGTCAGGCTGTAGCGGGGCGCGCGGGCGGCGCGCCAGTAGCCGGACGATGGGATCACAAAAAAAGGGGCCGCTCTCGCGGCCCCCCCAGGTTCCAAGTGTCGCCCGGGTCTTTGCGTGCAGTGCCGCTCAGCGGCCGCAGGCGACCCTTGACTCTGTAGACAATGGATCACCTCCTCGGTAGCGGGTGGAACATGACTGCGCGGGTGAATTCTAGGAGGGGTGGTCCCGGCTGGGCAACCCCTGCGGCGGGGTGGCGCGCCCGAGCACAGCCCGGACCAGTGCGAGGAGCTGCTGTTCCTTGTACGGCTTCTGCAGGAACGCCGAGACGTCCGTGCCGGTGAACCGGCGCATCGCTTCGTCCTCGCCGTAGCCGCTGGTGGCGACGATGGGCAGATCCCGCCATTCGCGGCGGATCCGCTGGGCGGCCTCCCCGCCGCTCATCACCGGCATCGTCATGTCCAGGAGCACGAGCGCGATGTCGCCGTGGTGCCGCTGCATCAGCTCCAACGCTTCGCGGCCGGTTGCCGCCTCGAGCACGGCGTAGCCCCGCCGGGTCAGCGCGGCCCGGGCCACCGCCCGCACCAGCTCCTCGTCGTCCACCACCAGGATGGTCCCGCGGGGCGCCATGTCCTCGGAGGATTCGGCGGGACGCTCCGCGTCGTTGGGAGCGGCGAGAGGCGCCTCCGGCAGAAGCACCGTGATGCGGCTCCCCTGCCCCGGCGCCGACGAGACGGCGATCCCGCCGTGATGGCTCCGGACGATCCCGAGCGTGGCCGCGAGCCCGAGACCGCGGCCCAGGAACTTGGTGGTGAAGAACGGCTCGAACACCTGCGCGAGCGTCTCCTCGGTCATCCCGCAGCCGTCGTCGGTCACCTCGAGGCGGACGTAGCGGCCGGGCGCCAGGTCGAAGATCGCGAACCGCGCCCGCAGCTCCTCGGCGCCGACCTGCCCCGCGTGGACGTCCACGCGCACGCTGCCGGGGCGCTCCCCGATCGCCTCGCCCGCGTTGATCACCAGGTTCATGACCACCTGCTGGAGCTGGCCGGCGTCCGCGATCACCTCCGGCAGCGGCTCGGCGAGGTCGAGCACCACCTCCACGTTGCGCGGGATGAGCGTGCGGATGAGGGCCGTGATGTCGTGCACCAGGTGGGCCAGGTCGATGCGCTCGAGGTGGAATCGGCCCTTGCCGGCGTACGCCAGGAGCTGCGCGGTGAGCGCGGCCGCGCGTTCGCTCCCGCGGACCACGTCGGCGATGAGCTGCGCGGCGGGATGCGAGCCGGGCAGGGTCCGAAGCGCGAGGCTCGCGTTGCCCAGGATCCCGGTCAGGAGATTGTTGAAATCGTGGGCCACCCCGCCCGCGAGGACGCCGATGCTCTCCAGCTTCTGCGTGTGCCGCAGCGCCTCCTCGTTGCGGCGCCACTCCGTCACGTCGGCGATCACGGCCAGGAATCCCGCGGTGCTCCCACCCGCGCCGGGCTCCGGGACGTAGGTACAGTGCATGCGCCGCTGGCCCAGCACCGGGTAGTTCACTTCGACCTCGAACTCCACCGGCTCGCCCCGGAGCACCCGCTGCATGTGCGGCAGCAGCTGGCGGTAGCCCTCCTCGCCGACCACCTCGCGGATCGAACGGCCGATGATGTCGTCCAGCGGCCGGCCGAACCGCTCGGCGTAGGTCCGGTTCACGAACCGGTAGCGGCCGTCCGCATCGCAGTGGGCGATGTAGACGGGCGCCGCGTCGGTGATGAACTGCAGTTGCGCCCGGCTGGCGAGCAGCTCGGCCTCGGCGCGCTTGTGCGCCGTCACGTCGGCGAACACCCACGCCAGCCCCTGCGGGCTCCTGTTGCCCGAGCTGGACGAGCTCACCGACAGGCGGAACCACCGGCCGCCGAGCTGGACTTCGACCGGGGCGGCACCGGGCTCCGGCAGGGCGTCGCCGAGCCCGGGGAGCAGCTCGCGCACCGGGCGGCCCAGGATCGCGGCGAACTCCGCCTCGGCCAGCGCGGCGAAGGCCCGGTTGCAGCGCATCACGGTCTGGTCCGTCCGCGTGAGGCAGACCGGATCGGCGATGGAGTCGAAGGTCAGCGTCCATTCCCGCGCGGCCGCGCGCACGCGCGCCTCCGCGTCGCGCGCGCGCAGCAGGGCACGCACCGTGGCCACGAGCTCGGCGGGCTCCACCGGGTGCACGAGGTAGCCGTCGGCGCCGCCCTCGAGGCCGCGCACCCGGGCGTCGGTCCCGGTCAGGCTGGCCGAGATGTGCAGGACCGGGACGTCGCGGGTGGCCGGGTCGGCTTTGATGCGGCGGCAGATTTCGAAGCCGTCCATGTCGGGGAGCCGGATGTCGAGCACCACGAGATCCGCCCCGGCGGCCAGCGCGTCGAGCCCGTCGCGCCCGGTGGCCGCTTCGCGCACGCCGAATCCATGCTGCCGCAGGATGCGGCTCACGGTGTAGCGGTTGGCCTCGGTGTCGTCCACCACGAGGACCTGGTGGGGATGCAGCGCTTCAGACATGCTGCACCTCGGGCTGCGCGCCGGCGGCCGGCGCGCCGGCGCCCCAGCGCACCGGCACCCGCAGGGTGAACGTCGAGCCCGCCCCCGGAGCGCTCTGCACCGCGAGCGTGCCGCCGAGCAGGCCCGCCAGCCGGCGGGACAGCGCCAGCCCGAGCCCACTCCCGCCCGCCGAGCGCTGGAGCGGCCCCTCGAGCTGAGTGAACTCCTCGAAGATGCGCTCCTGGTCTTCGGGCGAAATGCCGATGCCGGTATCCGAGACGAGGAACTCGACCGCGTCCGGGGCCGCGAACGCGGCGGACACGCGCACCGTGCCCCGCTCGGTGAACTTCATCGCATTGCCCACCACGTTGCGCAGAATCTGCGCAAGCTTGCCCTCGTCCGAGAACAGCGGCGGCAGCCCACCGGGCGGCTCGAACAGCAGCTCCACGGCATCGGAGGTGACCAGCGGCCGGAACATGCCGCGCAGCGCCGCGAAGAGATCCTCGACCGTAAACTCCGCCGGCCGCACCACCGTCTTTCCGGCTTCGATGCGGGCGATATCGAGCAGGTCGTTCACGATCTCGAGCAGCGACTCGGCCCCGCCGCGGATCAGGCCGACCTGGCGCACCTGCTCGGGTGTGAGCGGGCCGTCCACCCGGTCCACCAGCAGGCGCGAGACGTTGAGGATCGAGTTCAGCGGCGTCCGGAGCTCGTGGCTGATGTTCGAAAGGAAGCGCGACTTGAGCTCGGAGGCCCGGGCCAGCTCCGACGCGTGCTCGTCCAGCTCGGCGTAGAGCGCGAGCACTCCACGGTTGGTATCGGCCAGCTCGCGATTGAGTCGTTCCACCTCCGCCTGCCGCAGCCGGAGCTCGTCGAGGGTGCGGAGCAGGTCCTGGTTCTGCGCCTGGATCTCGGCGACCGGGTCGTCGCCACTGCGCATCGAGAGCTGCCGGGCCACCTCGCTCACCAGCTTGGCGGTGACGGGCCCGCTCGCGCGGCTCAACAGCTTCACCAGCAGCACGCCGGTGCCCTGGGCGGGGGCCGTCCGGATGTCGAACTCATCCACCAGCCGCCGCGCCCCCACGATACCGAGCCCCATGCCCGTGGGCGACGAGTAGCGGCCGTCCATGATAGCCGAGAGCGCCGTCACGCCGGGGCCGCGATCCTCCACGCGCGCGATGAGCGCCGGAGCGGCACCGTCCCGCACCTCGAGCTCCACGGTGCCGCCGCCGGCGTACTGGTACGCATTCCGGGCGATCTCGGAGACCGCGGTCGCGAACCGGCTCTGGTCCTGGGTGTCCAGTCCGAGCGCCTCGGCTGCCTGCCGCGCCCGCCGCCGCGCGAGCACGACGTCCTGCTCGTAGTGCACCTCCACCCGGAGCAGCGGGTGGAGCGTCACCGGGACTCCCGGATCGCGAGGACGGTCAGGTCGTCCCGGCCTCGGGTGTGGTCGCGGTACAGCAGCCCGGCCAGAAGTGCGGGATGAGACTGCGCGAGGCCCGGATAGGCGTCGAGCCGCCACTGGCTCTGCAACCCGTCCGAGTGCATCACCAGGATCGCGCCTTCGGGCCAGGGGTACTCGAATTGGCGCACCGTGCCGCGCTCGTGCCCCACGATGCCGCCGAGGGAGACCGCGTTGCGTGAGCTCCCCCCGGTCAGGACTATGGTCACGATGTTGCCGATACCGGCAAAGGCCATCACCCCGCGGGTGAGGTCGATTTCCGCGACCCCGACCGCAGCACCGCGGGTGGCGCGCAACGCGCCATGCACCGACTCCATGAGCTCGCGTGGAGCGCGGGAGGCTTGCTCCGAGAAGACCCGCACCGCTTCGCTGGCGGCCCTGGCGGCGTACGGACCGTGGCCCAGCCCGTCCGCGACCATGGCACTGATCCGCCCCGGGGACAGCGACACCGCCCACCCGTCGCCGCACACGTCCTCGCCCCGGTGGGGAAGCGACACCGCGCCCACCTGCACCGGCGCGGCCGGTCCCGCCGTCGTCAGCGAACCGATCCGCGCCATGAGTGCCGTCCCGCCTCCCGGCCTGGAGTAGAGCTCGCAAACCTCCGACAACCGCCGGATCGCACCCAGGCCGGTGCCCGGCGTGCCACCGGTCGAGTGGCCGTCCTCGCACGCGCGCTGCACGTCAGCTATACCGGGCCCGCGATCGAGCGCCAGCAGCTCGACCGCCGGCTTCGGGCCCAACCGCCGCAGGAGCAGCTCTCCGCCACCGCCGTGCCGGGCGAGGTTGCTTGCCCCTTCGGTCGCCACGATCGCGAGCCGGCCGGCGTCGCTCTCGCTGAAGCCCAGGTCGGCGGCGAAGCGCACCGCGGCCCGCCGCGCCGCGCCGATCTGCGATTCGTCCTGCACCGTCACCCGTACGGAGGTCTCGCCCCGAATCACTTCCATCGTATGATGACTACTTTCGTGCCGCTGCCGGGCGCGCTCTCGATCGCGAACTCGTTCACGAGGCGCTTGGCCCCGCCCAGACCCAGGCCGAGGCCGGAGCCGGTGGTGTACCCGTCGCGCAGCGCCTGCTGCGGGTCGGGGATCCCGGGGCCCTGGTCCACGAACTCCATCCGGAGGCCGCGCCGGGCACCGTTGGTCATGGCCTCGAGGCGCACGCTGCCGCCGCCGCCGTGCACCAAAACGTTGCGCGCCAGCTCGCTCGCGGCGGTCACCATCTTGGTCTGCTCCACCAGGCTGAACCCTGCGTCGGCACACCATGCGCGCGCCACCTGCCGCACCACGACCACATCGCTTTCCGAGCGGATCGGGAGCGTCTCATCCCGCTGGGCCGGCATCGGCGTCCCCCCCCGCGCCCGCCCCCGTGCTGCCATGGAGCGCGTGGCGGAGCTGCGCCATGCCCTTCTCCACATCCAGGGCTGTCCGCACGCCGGGCAGGGAAAGCCCCAGCTCCACGAGCGTGATGGCGACGGCCGGCCGCATGCCCACCACGACCGTCTCCGCGTCGAGCACCCGCGCCATGGAGGCGATGTTGGACAGCATCCGCCCGATGAACGAATCCACGATCTCGAGCGAGGAGATGTCGATCAGCACCGCCCGGGACCCCGTACGGGAGATCCGGTCGGTGAGATCGTCTTGAAGCGCCAGGGCGAGGCGGTCGTGCATGTCCACCTGGATCGTCACCAGGAGGAACTCGCCCATCTTGAGGATCGGGATTCGGTCCATTGCCGGTCCGCTAGGCCCTGGCGGCGGCCGCCGGCGCGACCCTGAGCCCTCTCCGCTGCAGGGCAAGGGCGAAGGCGTCGGCCAGGCTGGCTTTGGTGGTCACGTCGCCCAGCGCGACCCCGAGATGCACAATGGTCTGCGCGATCTGCGGGCGGATGCCGCTGATGATGCAGTCGGCGCCCATGAGCCGGGCGGCGGTCACGGTCTTCATGAGGTGCTGCGCCACCAGCGTGTCCACCGTCGGCACGCCCGTGATGTCCACGATGGCCACCTCGGCGCCGGTCTCGACGATGCGCTCGAGCAGGCTTTCCATCACGGTCTGGGTGCGCGCGCTGTCGAGCGTGCCGATGAGCGGGAGCGCCAGGACCCCGTCCCAGAGCTTCACCACCGGGGTCGACAGCTCGAGCATGTCCTGCTGCTGCCGCATGATCACGTCTTCCCGCCCCTGCTGGTACACCTCCGTGGTGTACAGCCCGAGCCGGTCCAGCAGCTCGCTCGTGTCCCGCAGTGTCACGAACAGCCGGTCCGGATCGGCCCCGAGCCGCTCGCGGATCCGCGCGAACAGCGACGGCTTGAGCGAGAAGACGAAGGTGGCGGTCTCCGACGGGCTGAACCCCTGCTGCCCGCGCGAGCGCGAGATGGCGCCCAGCAGTTCCCGCACCGGTGCCCACTCGGCGGCCTGGTGCACCTCCATGGAATTGTTGCCGCGCATCATCGCGGTGCGCAGCAGGCCCAGGAACTCGCGCGACTGCCCCTCGAGCTCGCGATCGGAAATGAGGCCGCGGCGCGCCGTGCCGGCATGCTGGTCCCGGAGCCAGTCGGTCAGCAGAGAGGATTCCTGCGATTCGAGGATCTCGGTGAGGACGTTCCCGGTGGTCGGCACGGCAAGAGCTCCCGGAGGAGAAAGACGAACGGCGGTACGAGCGGGGACGGCTGACGTGCGCGCCGCCGGTGGAGAGTACACCTCGTTCGGGAGGCCCGCAACCACGCGATTGACGGCCCCCGCCGCCGCCGCGACATTGCGCCGTGCCCTCCACCTCTCCAGTCTATCGTGCCGCCGTCCGCGTAGGGACGGCACTCGTCCCCGTGCTGGGAGTGACGAGCCCCAAGCTGCGAACCGGCCACCGCCGGCGCCTCGGTGCGGCGGCCAGGCTGGCGGCGTGGGCGGAGGGAGGTCGCGATCGGAACCGGCCGCTGGCCTGGTTCCACGCCTCCTCCGTCGGCGAGGGGCTGCAGGCCGAGAGCGTGCTGCTCGAGCTCGGGCGGTTCGTGCCCGCCTGCCAACTGGTCTACACCTACTTCAGCCCGTCCGCCGAGCGGCTCGCGGCGCGGCTGCCGGTCGCAGCCGCAGACTACCTGCCATACGACCGACCCGCCGCCGCCGATCGGCTGCTGGACGCCCTCGCCCCCGATCTCCTGGTGTTCGCCAAGCTGGATCTCTGGCCCGAGCTCGCCACTCGCGCCGCACGTCGCGGTACCACGGTGGCCCTGGTGGCGGCGACGGTGAGCGCCGGAAGCGGTCGGCTCCGCTGGCCCGCCCGGCCGCTGCTCCGCGCCGGCTATGCCGCCGTCGGCGCGGCCGCGGCCGTCGCCGAGCCCGACGCGGCGCGGCTCGTCCGTCTCGGGGTGGCGGCCGACCGCATCCGCGTGCTGGGCGATCCGCGGTTCGACAGCGCGGCCGCGCGGGTGGCGGCGGTCGCGCCCGACGATCCGCTGCTCGGCCTGGGCCACGGCGCGCCGACCCTCGTGGCGGGATCCACCTGGGCGGCCGACGAGCTGGTGCTGCTCGATGCCTTCGCCCGTCTGCGCGTCCGCCGGCCGGAGGCCCGGCTCATCGTCGTGCCACACGAGCCGACTCCGGCGCATCTCGCGGCGCTGGATGCGGCCGCCGAGGAGGCGCGGCTGCCGCGGCCGGTGCGGCTGAGCGCGGGCGGAGCGGCGGCGACGCTGCTGGTGGTGGACAGCGTGGGCCAGCTCGCGACGCTGTACGGCGCGGGGACGATGGCTTACGTGGGGGGTGGATTCGGACGGGCCGGGCTGCACTCGGTACTCGAGCCGGCGGCGTGGGGGGTGCCGGTGGCGTTCGGGCCGCGCTGGCGCGACAGCCGCGATGCGGCGCTGCTGCTCGAGGGCGGGGCCGCGGCCGCGCTCGGCTCGCATGACCGCCGACCGGCGGCGAACGAGCTGTTGCGCTACTGGGAGGAGTTGCTCGACGACGATCCGCGGCGGGCGGCACAGGGCCGGCGGGCGCGGCAGGTCGTGATGGAGGGGCTCGGCGCCGCGCGGCGCACCGCGGAGCTGCTGGCCGGAATCATTTCGTCACCACGCCCTGGAAGGTGACCGTGCGGGGCACCAGGAGCCCCGCCGTGATCACGGTCAAGAGCACGTCGCTCCACCGGCTCCGCACCTTGATGCGCACATCGGCGATGGTGCCCCCGCCCCCGAGCTGCGCCGCCAGCGCCTTGCGCATGGACGGCTCCTTGATACGAATGACGCCCCACAGGCCGAACACCGCCTTGCTCGACACGGTGAACGGCGAGCCGGACGGCGGCTGGCCTGCCGCCGAGGCGAGCGTGACCGGCACCCCGACCGAGGTCGCGTCGAAGGTCTGAGCACAGGCGGCGAGCGAAACGGCGAGCAGCAGCGGGAGCGCGGCGCGCAGCACCCTCACAGGCCCGGCACCCGGAAGGCGTAGTGCGCCCCGATGCCGAAGGTGGCGGGATCGGCGACGTCCGAGGCGAACACGCGGTCGTACGCCGCGTGCAGGCCGAAGCCGTTCAGGAAGTTGAACTCGAGCCCGCCGCTCAGGCCGAAGTTGGTCTCGGTGTTCGAGGCAGCGTCGTTCTTCCGGTACTCGATGTCGACGCGCGGGGCCAGCCACGGCCGGATGGCGAGCACCGGATTCGGAATCACCAGCCCGAAGCCGACGCCCACCGGAAAACGGTACGCCGTAACGTCGCCGCCGGGGAGCACGCCCTCGCCGGGCTTGGCGTAGCTCACCCCACCCTGCAGCGTCACGGTGAGCGGGACCAGCGGCCCGCCGAAGAGGCGGTAGTTGAGCGTGCCGCCGACCGAGACGTCCGCCCCCGCGGAACCCTTCGGATCGAGCGCCGAGAGGGTCGCGGTCGCGCCGAACAGACCGAATCCGGCTCGGCCCGTAACGCCGTACGCGACGCCCTTCCCGAGCGCGTCGTTCGGAAACGCGACGTCGCCGTAGAGCCCGATGCCGCGCGGAACGCCGATGTTGTAGACCGGCAGGCCCGGGTTCTGCGCCCGCGCCGTTGCGGCGCCGAGCACGAGGGTGAGGGCGAGAGCGACGAGCGCGCGCACGCTATGGGTCACGCTGCAACCTCCGCGGCGGGGAGACAGGGCGCCGCAAGCTACTTGGGCGCTTCGCGGGAAGTCAATCGCGTTCCGATACGACGACGCCCGGCTGCGCGCGCGCAGCCGGGCGTCTGCCGTTTGGTTGGCCGGAGTCAGCGAAGATAGGTGAGGCTGATGCCGACACCCTCGATGTCGCCGATGCCGCCGCTCGCCCGAACGGCCCACTCGTCGCTGAACCGGACGTCCACGCCGAGGCCGAGGGCGAAGTCCACGTCGCTGTCGCCGCCGCCGAACCGGGGCACGATCACCGGGTGGACGTAGGGGACGAACGTCGTGTTCGAGTTCTCGAGGTCGAACCGCCGGCCCACCGAGATGCCCACGGGGACGTAGTAGGCGTCGGGTCCGTCGCCCACGTTGGCGCCGAAGCCCACGGTGAGCGAGCCGTCCACGGGAATGTCCTCGCTGTAGCTCAGCACCTGGGTGCGGAAATCGCCTCCGAGCAGAATGCGGGTGCCGCCGGAGCCGTTCAGGTCCGCGAAGCCGCCGCGCACGCTGAAATCGTTGTCGCCCCGCCCATAGCGGTAGAAGCCCTCGAGCGCGAAGCTCACGCCCTCGCCGGGATCGGAGAATGACGCGCCGAGCTCGTGGGTGTTGAACGCCCGGTACGGCGCCTTGAAAATGGGCGTGCCGGTCTCCTGGGCGGCCGAAGTCCCCGCGACACCCGCCAGCAGCGCCAGCGCCAGAATCCCTCCGCAGACGTTACGACGCATGAGCCTCTCCTTGAACGTGTTCGGCCACCACGCGGACCCGATCGTCCACCACCTGCAGGAAGCCACCGCGAACCGTGAACCGGCTGACCGTGTCACCCCGCCGCACCGTCAGCCTGCCGGCGCCGAGCAGTGTCATGAACGGGGCGTGTCCCGGCAGGATGCCGACCTCCCCATCGAACGCGGGTGCAATCAGGCCGTCCGCGTCTCCGTCGAACATAGATGCCTCGGGAGAGATCACCGTGACACGCATCACGCGGTCGCCAGCTTCTTGGCCTTCTCCACCGCCTCGTCGATGCCGCCGACCATGTAGAACGCCTGCTCGGGAAGGTGATCGAACTCACCCGAGAGCACGCGCTCGAACGAGGTGATCGTTTCCTCGAGCTTCACGTACTTGCCCGGGAAGCCGGTGAACTGCTCGGCGACGAAGAACGGCTGCGAGAGGAAGCGCTGCAGCCGCCGCGCGCGCGCGACGACCAGCTTGTCCTCCTCGCTCAGCTCCTCCATGCCCAGAATCGCGATGATGTCCTGCAGCGCCTTGTAGCGCTGCAGCATCTTCTGCACGCCGATCGCCACGTTGTAATGGCGCTCGCCCACGTACTGCGGATCGAGGATGCGGCTCGAGCTGTCGAGCGGGTCCACCGCCGGATAGATGCCGAGCTCCGAGATCGCGCGCGAGAGCACCACCGTCGCATCGAGGTGCGCGAACGCCGTGGCGGGGGCCGGGTCGGTGAGGTCGTCCGCGGGGACGTAGATGGCCTGCACCGAGGTGATCGAGCCCTTGGTGGTCGAGGTGATGCGCTCCTGCAGGTCGCCCATCTCGGTCGCGAGCGTGGGCTGGTAGCCCACCGCGCTCGGCATGCGGCCGAGCAGCGCCGAGACTTCGGAGCCTGCCTGGGTGAAGCGGAAGATGTTGTCGATGAAGAGCAGCACGTCCTGCCCTTCGACGTCGCGGAAGTACTCGGCGACGGTAAGGCCGGTGAGGCCCACCCGCAGCCGGGCGCCCGGCGGCTCGTTCATCTGCCCGTACACCAGCGCGCAGCTCTTGATGACGCCGCTCTCCTCCATCTCGAGGTAGAGGTCGTTCCCCTCGCGGGTCCGCTCGCCCACGCCGCAGAACACCGACTTGCCGCCGTGCCCCTTCGCAACGTTGTTGATCAGCTCCATGATCACGACCGTCTTGCCCACGCCGGCGCCGCCGAACAGGCCGATCTTGCCGCCCTTCACGAACGGGGCGATGAGGTCGACGACCTTGATGCCCGTCTCGAAGATCTCGGTCTTGGGCTCGAGGTCGGTGAACTTGGGCGTCGGGCGATGGATCGGCCAGCGGGGCGTGTCGGGCGGCAGCGGTGCGCCGCCGTCCACCGGCTCCCCGAGCACGTTGAGGATGCGGCCCAGCGGCGCGTCGCCGACCGGCGCCGTGATCGGCGAGCCGGTATCGGTCACCCGCATCCCGCGGGTGACGCCGTCGGTGCTGCTCATGGCCACGGCGCGCACCTGGTTCTGCCCGATGTGCTGCTGCACCTCGGCGGTCAGCCGCACCGGCATCGTGCCGCTGTCGTCCTCGATCGTGAGCGCGTTGTAGATCTCCGGCAGGTGCTCCGGCTCGAACTCGACGTCGAGCACCGGGCCGATGACCTGGACCACGTGCCCGACGTTCTTCTGGGCGCCGACGGTGGTGCTGGGTCTTGTGACTTCGACGGAAGTTGCCATGCGTCAGACTCCGTTCGTGTATGATGGACGGAGAGGACGGTTCCTCTCCGTCCTCTCCGTCATCCCTGCAGCGCCGCCGCCCCGCCCACGATCTCCGCGATCTCCTGCGTGATCTGGGCCTGCCGCTGGCGGTTGTAGGTGCGCCGCAGGATCTCGAGGATCTCGCCGGCGTTGTCGGTGGCGTTCTTCATCGCCGTGCGCCGCGCGCCGTGCTCCGCCGCCGCCGTCTCCACCAGTCCACGATAGACCATGTTTCTCACGTACAGCGGCAGCAGCTCGCGGAGAATCGCTT
>DASUXW010000055.1:0-12194 GCA_036377715.1 Gemmatimonadales bacterium | reverse complement strand
GACCTGTTCCTGTTCTACGTCTTCTTCGAGACCATGCTGATCCCGATGTACTTCATCATCGGGGTCTGGGGCGGCACCAACCGGCTCTACGCCGCGATCAAGTTCTTCGTCTACACGATGGCCGGCTCGCTGCTCATGCTGATCGCCATCGTGGTGCTGGTCTGGAAGGTCTATGGTGCCACCGGCCAGCTCTCCTTTGCCTACGAGCACCTGCTGCGGAACGCGGGCGCGGCGGGGAGCGCGGCGCCGTGGCTGTTCGCCGCCTTCGCCCTCGCTTTCGCGATCAAGGTCCCCATCTTCCCGCTCCACACCTGGCTGCCCGACGCCCACGTCGAGGCCCCCACCGCCGGGAGCGTGCTGCTCGCGGGAGTGATGCTCAAGATCGGTACCTACGGCTTCCTCCGGTTTGCCGTGCCGTTCTTCCCCGAGGTGGCGCTGAGCCCGGCGGTGAGTACGCTGATGGTGACGCTGGCCGTGATCGGCATCATCTACGGCGCGCTGGTCGCCCTGGTGCAGCCCGACTTCAAGAAGCTGGTGGCCTACTCGTCGGTGAGCCACCTCGGCTTCGTGATGCTGGGGATCTGGGGCGGCACGCTGCAGAGCGTTCAGGGCGCGCTGGTCGTCATGATCAGCCACGGCTTCTCGACCGGGGCGCTGTTCCTCCTGATCGGCATGATGTACGAGCGGCGGCACACCCGGCTCCTCGACGCGTACGGCGGCATCGCGCGGGTGGTTCCGGTGTTCGGCCTGATCCTGACGGTGGTGGCCTTCTCCTCGATCGGTCTCCCGGGCCTCAACGGCTTCGTGGGCGAGTTCCTCGTGCTGCTCGGGAGCTTCACCGCCTATCCGTGGGCCACCGGCATCGCGACCACCGTCGTCATCTTCGCCGCGGCCTATCTCCTCTGGGCGATCCAGCGGATCCTCTTCAACCGGCTCGACAAGCCGGAGAACGAGCGGATGACCGACCTCACCCTGCGTGAGCTGGTGGTCATGGTGCCGCTGGTGCTCGGCATCGTGTGGATCGGGCTGTACCCGGCGCCGGTGCTCAAGCGGATGGAACCGGCGGCGCAGCGCTACGTGGAGCTCACCGCGCCCCGGCCCGGGCTCGCGGAGGCCGGCCGATGACCCCGCTCGACCTCTCGACGCCGCGCGGGATCGCGCTGGCGCTGCTGCCCGAGATTCTGCTCACGGGCTGGGCCTGCCTGGTGCTCCTCGTCGTGGCGTGGCGTCACCGCACGCCGGACGACAGCCGGCTCGCCGGCTGGCTCAGCTTCGCCGGCGTGGTCCTCGCCGCCGCGGCGCTGGCCGCGCTCTGGATCAACGGGGCCGCGCCCGACGGGCTCGCGCAGATGGTGGCGCTCGACCCGTTCCGCTACGGCGCCGCCGCCGTGGCGCTGCTCGCGGCCGGCGCCACGATCCTGCTCTCGCTGGGCTATCTCGAGCGCGAGCGCCTCCTGGCGCCCGAGTACTATCCGCTGATCCTGCTCGCCACCGCGGGCATGATGTTCCTGGCCGGCGCCGAGGACCTCATCGTGGTCTTCCTCGGGCTCGAGGTGATGTCGGTCGGCGTGTACATCCGGGCGGGATACGACCGGCGCAACCCGGCGTCCACCGAGGCGGCGCTCAAGTACTTCCTGATCGGCGCCTTCGCCTCCGGGTTCCTGCTGTACGGCATCGCCCTGGTGTACGGGGCCACCGGGACCACGAATCTGTCGCTCGTCGGCGCGCAGCTCGCGGGGCGCTCGACGCCGCTGATGGCCGCGCTGGGGCTCGGGCTGCTCATCATCGGGCTCGGGTTCAAGGTGGCAGCCGTGCCGTTCCACATGTGGGCGCCCGACGTGTACGACGGCTCGCCCACGCCGGTCGCCGGATTCATGGCCACGGGCGTCAAGGCGGCGGCGTTCGCCGCGCTGGTGCGGGTGCTGTTCGAGGCGTTCCCCTCCGCGGCGGGGCTCTGGCAGCCGGTCATCGCCGGGCTCGCGATCGCTTCGATGGTGCTCGGCAACCTGGCCGCGTTGGCGCAGCGCTCGCTCAAGCGGATGCTGGCGTACAGCTCGATCGGACACGCCGGGTACCTGCTCGTGGCGGTATGGACCGGATCCCGGCCGGGCGGCGGCGCCGTCCTGTTTTATCTCCTGGCCTACAGCCTGACCACGCTCGCGAGCTTCGGCTTCCTCGCGGCGCTCGGCCGGGGCGGGGAACGGGACGTGACGTACGACGACATCGCGGGACTTGCCGCGACGCGGCCGGGGTTCGCGTTCGGCCTGAGCGTGTGCATGCTCTCGCTGCTCGGCTTCCCGGGCACGATCGGCTTCGTGGGCAAGTGGTACATCATCGCCGCGCTGGCGGCGGAGGGGCAGTACATCCTGCCGGTGATTCTCGTGATCACCAGCGTCGTGAGCGCGGGCTACTATCTGCCGGTCATCATGGCGATGTACATGAGGCCCTCGCCCGCCGGCGATCGCTATGCCGCGGTCCGGCTGGCGCCGTCGGCGCTCGGAGCCATCGCGCTGACGGTGGCCGCCATGCTCGTGCTCGGCGTGTGGCCCGGCCCGCTGCTCGACCTCGCCGGCCGGAGCGCGCTGACGCTGACCCAGACAGGGCTCCCGATCGCGGGGCCCTGATGAACATCCCCCGGTCGATCTTCCGCCAGTACGACGTCCGCGGCGTCGTGGGAACGGAGCTCACGCCCGAGCTCGCCCACGCGCTCGGGCGTGCGTTCGCGTCGGTGGGATGGGACCGGCTCGGGCACGCCCCCGTGATCGCGGTGGGACGCGACAATCGTCCCTCGGGCCCGGCGCTCGCCGACGGGGTGCGCCGGGGGATCGTCGAAGCCGGCGGCACGGCGGTGGATGTCGACACCCTTCCCACACCGGCGCTCTACTTCGCGGTCACGGCGCCGGGCGTGGAGGGCGGGGTGCAGGTGACCGGCTCCCACAATCCGCCCGAATTCAACGGCTTCAAGCTGGTGCTCGCCGGCGACGCCTTCCACGGCGACGAGATCCAGGACCTCTGGGAGCGCATCGTGACCGAGCGCTGGCGGAGCGGCGAGGGCCGCGAAACCAGCGACGGCTCGGTGCTCGCGCGCTATCGCGAGGCCATCGTGTCGCGCCACCGGCTTGCCCGTCCCGTCCGGGTCGTGGTGGACTGCGGCAACGGCGCGGCGAGCCTGGTGGCGGTGTCCACCCTCCGCGCGCTCGGCGCCGAGGTGACGCCGCTCTTCTGCGAGTCCGACGGGTCCTTCCCCAACCACCATCCCGATCCCACGGTCCCCGAGAACCTGCGTGACCTGCAGGCCGAGGTGCGGCGCACCGGTGCCGAGCTGGGCCTGGCCTTCGACGGCGACGGCGACCGGATCGGCGCGGTGGACGAGACCGGCGAGATCATCTTCGGCGATCTCCTGCTCGTGATCCTGGGACGCGATGCCGTCCGCCGGTTCGGTCCAGGCACGCCGGTCATCTTCGATGTCAAGTGCTCGGAGGTGCTGCCCGCCGCGCTCGCGGGTGCCGGCGCGCAGCCGGTCATGTGGAAGACGGGCCATTCGCTCATCAAGGCCAAGATGAAGGACCTCGGCGCGCCCCTGGCGGGCGAGATGAGCGGTCACATGTTCTTCGGCGGCGACTACCTGGGCTTCGACGACGCGCTGTTCGCCGCGGCGCGCCTGCTCGAGATCGTGAGCGGCGGTCCCTTCGGGCTCTCGCCGCTCCTCGCCGACCTCCCGCGGACCACCTCCACGCCCGAGATCCGGGTGGACGTGCCGGAGGAACGGAAGTTCCCGCTGGTCCGGCAGGCCGCCGACCACTTCGCGTCACGGTACCCGGTCAACACCATCGACGGCATCCGCATCACCTTCCCGCACGGCTGGGGGCTGCTCAGGGCCTCGAACACCCAGTCCATCCTCGTGCTCCGCTTCGAGGCCAGCGACCCCGAGTCCCTCGACGCCGCCCGCAGCGAAGTCGTCGGCTGGCTCGCCGGGCAGGGCGTTCGGGCCTAGGACCATGTCGCGCCGCGGGCGCCGGCTCACCCTCGCGCTGGCGGCTCTGGTGCTGCTCCTCTTTGCCGGGCAGTGGGGGTCCCGGCTCCTGGCCGACCGATGGTGGGCCGCCCGCCTGTCGCCGCCCGCCGTCGACTTCCTCACCGGCTGGCACGTGCTCCATCTCGTGCTCCTGCTCGCGGGCATGCTGGTGGCGGCGGCGTGGTTCATCGGGCACATGCTGGTGGTCTACCGCGCGGTGGGCTCGGTGCAGGTGCGGCGCAACGTGGCGAACCTGGAGATCCGCGAGGCGCTCACGCCGGGCTCGCTCCTCGCCATCGCGGTGGGTGCCGGTGCGCTGCTGGGCGTGCTTACGGGCGGCGGCCCCGCGCGCCACGCCGCCGAGGTGGCGCTCGCGTGGCAGGGCGTCAGCTACGGCGTGGCCGACCCGCTGCTGCAGCACGACGCCGGGCTGTACGTGGCGCAGCTCCCGGTGTGGCTCGCGGCGAGGTCCTACTGCTGGCTGCTGGTCACGCTCGCGCTCGCCGTCGTCTTCGTGCTCTACCTCCTCGTCGGAGCGGTCCGCTGGATCGACGGCCGCCCGGCCATCAACGGCCACGCGCGCACCCATCTGGGCTGGCTGCTGGTCGCGCTCGCCCTGCTGTTCATGTGGGGGTACCTGCTCGAGCCCTATCGGCTGGTCGGCGGCCTGAGCGGTCCGCCCGACCTGGCGGTCTGGCGCGCGACCAGGGTCACCGCGCCCGTGCTGGCCGGCGTCGCGCTGGCCACGGCCATTCTCTCCGCCATCTGGGCGGTACGCGCGCGGCACGCCGTCGCGGCCGCCGGCTGGATCGTGCTGCCGCTCGCGTCGCTGGTGGGGCACTGGATGGTGCCGCCGGCCGTCCGCGGCCAGGGCGAGCCGGCCGCCGACGAGCGCACCATCGAGCAGCTTCGCCGGCTCGCCTTCGGGCTCGAGTCGCTGACCGAAGCGCCGGCCCCGACCGGGACCCAGCCGCACCCTCCGGTCGTACCGGCGCTCTGGAACATCACGATGGCCACGCGCCTGGTCGCGGCCGATTCCGTCGACGTGGTCTCGGCCGACCCGGCGGTGGTGACGATCGCCGGGCGGCCGCGCCCCGTCTGGCTCGCGGCACGCGTGCTTCCCCGCGGCGGGCTGGTCGTCACGGCGCAGGCCGACGACCGCGCCGGCCCCGCCGGCCAGGCGCTGTTCTACCGCCGGCAGGACTCGCTGCCGGTCGGTGCGGCGGTGCCGCTCCTCGAGCTCGACGGGCAGTCGTACCATCCCGAGTCGCCGGCCTACCGGCTGGGCACGGTGGACGATCCCGGCGTGCTGCTCGACTCGTGGATCCGCCGGCTCCCCCTCGCGTGGGCGCTCCAGGCGCCCGAGCTGCTCGGCCCGCTCGCGCTCGATGAACGAGTAGACTGGGCGCTCGCCCCCGGGCGCCGCCTGTCCCGCCTCGCGCCGTTTGCCGAGTGGGGCGAGCCGGTGGCGCGGCTGGTGGATGGCGAGTTGCTCTGGATCGCCGAGGGGTATCTGCCGGTGCCGGCCTTCCCGCTTTCGCAGCGCCTCGAGTGGCACGGGCGGCGGGTGGCCGGACTCCGCGCCGGGCTGCTCGGGACGGTTTCGGCCCGGAGCGGTGCCACGCGCATCTTCATCCGTCCGGGGAGCGACGCGCTGGCCTCGGCCTGGGCGGCCGTGGCGAGCGGCGTCATCGAGCCCGCGCCGGCGATTCCCGAAGGCGTGTGGCGGGCGGCCCCATACCCGCGGGAGCAGTTCCTCCTGCAGGCGCGGGTGCTTGAGCGGAAGGAGGACGGCCTCGGCGGTACCGCCGCCATCGCTGGTGAGCGGGAGCCTCCCGAGGAGCCGCGGGCGGAGATCGCCTGGTCGGCGGATACGGCGGGGCCGGTGCTCACCGCCGCGTTCGAGCGTCCCGGCCAGCGGAGGCTCCGTGCGCTCCTCACGGCCGGTCGGGAAGAGGGCGATGACGCGCTCTGGCTGGCGCGGTTCGATTCGGCGACCGCGCCACCCTCGGCGAGTGCACTGGAGAGCCGGTGGGCCCGATTCCCCTCGTTCGATGCCCTCAACGACTCGATTCGCGACGACGGTGGCCGGCTCGAACGGGGGCCGGTCCGCTACGACGTCGGCCCCGTAGGCATCGTCGCCTATCAGTCCCACTTCGCGGCAGCTGAGGGCGGACGGCCGGTCCTGGCCTGGGTCACGGTTGCAGCCGACGAACGTCTCGGCGCGGGCCACACCCTGTCCGAGGCCTGGAGCAACCTCCTGGGGGCTTCGGTGCCCGCCATCGCCGGCCAGCCGCAGACCACCCGGCTCGACGAAGCCCGGCGGCAGCTCCAGCGGGCCGACTCGGCCCTCCGCGCCGCCGATTGGGCGGCGTTCGGACGCGCCTGGGAAGGACTCAGGTCGGCCCTCGGCTTCGCCGCCGATACGGGCGCCCCGTGAGCTTGATCGCCCCGAGGGGCAGGACTACCTTCGGGGGCTTTTCCCCCGGGGGCCGCGCATGAGAGCCGCCGTCGTGGCTTTGGGCGGGAACGCGCTGGCCTGCGAGGGCGAAGAGCCTACGATCGGCAACCAGTTCCGCCACGCGCGCGAGAGCATGGCGATGGTGGTGGAGCTGGCCCGCCAGGGCTGGCAGCTGGTCCTGGTGCACGGCAACGGTCCGCAGGTGGGCGACGAGCTCGCGCGCAACGAAGTCGCGCGACGGCTGGTGCAGCCGCTGCCGCTCGGCGTGCTCGTGGCCGAGACGGCGGGCTGGATCGGGTACATGCTGCAGCAGACCCTGCGGAACGCGCTCGCCGACGCCCACGTGCAGCGGGACGTGGTCACCGTGGTCACCCAGACGCTGGTAGACCGCTACGATCCAGCGCTGTCGCGCCCCACCAAGCCCATCGGCCATGCGCTGAGCGAACGCGAGGTGGCGCGGCTGCAGGAGGCCGGCCGGGCCGTCGGGCGTGACGGGGCCGGCAACTGGCGCCGGATGGCCGCGAGCCCCATGCCGCTGGCGGTGGTCGAGCTGCCGATGATCCGGAGCCTGGTGGAGCGGGGTGCCATCGTCATCGCGGCGGGAGGCGGGGGGCCGCCGGTCTACGATGACCCGATCCTCGGACTCGAGGGTGTGGATGCCGTGGTGGACAAGGACCGCGTCGCGGCGGTGCTCGCCGCGCAGCTCGGCGCCGAAGTCCTGATGATTCTCACCAACGTGGACGCGGTCTTCGAGGGCTGGGGCACGCCCGCCGCGCGTCCGCTCCCGCGTCTGACGGCCAGCGAGGCCGAGGCACTCATCGCTCGCGGCGGGCTGGATGAGGGCGGGATGCGGCCCAAGGTGGAGTCGGCCGCGGCCTTCGTGCGCGCCACCGGCGGCCGCGCCGTCATCGCCCGGCTGAGCGGGGGGCCGGCGGCGCTCCGCGGCCAGGGAGGAACCACCATCACGGGGGATACGTGAACCTGCACGAGTACCAGGCGCGGGCGCTGCTCAAGGCCGCCGGGATCCCGATGTTCGACGGGGACGTGGCGTCCACGCCCACCGAGGCGGAGGCGATCGCCCGGCGCATCGGCGGCACCGTGGTGGTGAAAGCCCAGGTGCACGCCGGGGGCCGCGGCAAGGCCGGCGGCGTCAAGCTGGCCCGCAACCCGTCCGAGGCGATGGACCAGGCGGCGCAGATCCTCGGCATGACGATCAAGGGGCTCACCGTGCACAAGGTGCTGGTGGTGCCGGCGGCCGAGATCGCCACCGAGAGCTACGTGGGTCTCATCATGGATCGCGAGACCCAATGCCCCATGTTCATGGTGAGCGCGGCGGGCGGGGTGGACATCGAGGAAGTGGCCGCCAGGACCCCCGAGAAGATCGTCCGGCTGCCGGTGGATCCGACGTACGGCCTCTTTCCCCATCAGGCGCTCCGGCTCGCCTTCTCACTCTACCGTGATTTCACGCAGGTGAAGGCCGCCGCCCGCATCATGGAGCAGCTCTACTCGGCCTTCGTGAGCAACGGCGCCTCGCTCGCCGAGATCAACCCGCTGGTCACCACCCCCGACGGCCGGGTGCTCGCTCTCGACGCCAAGATCGTGATCGACGACAACGAGCTCTTCTGGCGTCCGGACCTCGGCGTGCTGCGCGACGACTCCGCGGAGGAACCCAGCGAGGCGGCGGCCCGGCGGGCGAATCTCTCGTTCATCAAGCTCGACGGCAACGTCGGCTGCGTGGTGAACGGCGCCGGGCTCGCGATGGCCACGATGGACCTGGTCAAGTACTACGGCGGCGAGCCGGCCAACTTTCTCGACATCGGCGGGAGCTCGAGCCCGGAGAAGGTGATCAACGCGCTCAAGATCATCACCGCCGATCCCAACGTGAAGGCGATCCTGTTCAACATCTTCGGCGGCATCACCCGGACCGACGACGTGGCCAACGGCATCGTCGCGGCCACGCGGCAGTTCAAGGTGAATGTGCCGATCATCATCCGGCTCACCGGCACCAACGAGGCCGAGGCGATCCGCATCCTGGAAGGCGTCGGCATGCCGGCGTTGAGCGACATGGACCAGGCGGTGCAGCAGGTGGTACAGCTCGCGCGGGAGGCGGCATGAGCAGCTTCGTCGGCGCTGACACGCGGCTGCTGGTGCAGGGCATCACGGGCCGCGAGGGCTCGTTCCACACCCGTCAGATGATGGAATACGGCACCGCCGTGGTCGCCGGCGTGACCCCCGGGAAGGGCGGCCAGACGTTCGAGGGCCGGGTGCCCGTCTTCAATACGGTGGCCGACGCGGTGCGGGAGACGGGCGCCAACACCTCGGTGATCTACGTTCCCCCGATGGCCGCCGCGGCGGCCATCGTCGAGGCGGCCGACGCCGGCGTCCCGCTCATCGTCTGCATCACCGAAGGCATCCCCGTCATGCACATGAGCCGGACGATGCCGTTCGTGCGGAGCCGCGGCATCCGGCTGATCGGTCCCAACTGTCCCGGGCTCATCGCGCCGGGTGCGAGGGCCAAGGTGGGCATCATCCCCGGCAACATCTGCACCCCGGGCAGGGTCGGGATGGTGTCGCGGAGCGGCACCCTGACGTATGAAGTGGTCAACCACCTCACCCGCGCGGGCATCGGCCAGAGCACCTGTGTCGGCATCGGCGGCGACCCGATCATCGGTACGAACTTCATCGACTGCCTGCGCGCGTTCGAGCGCGACGCCGAGACCGATGCCATCGTCCTCATCGGCGAGATCGGCGGCACCGACGAGCAGAACGCGGCCGCGTTCGCGAAGGAACACGTGACCAAGCCGATCGTCGGCTTCGTGGCGGGGCAGACGGCGCCGAAAGGCCGCCGGATGGGCCACGCCGGCGCGATCATCTCCGGCTCCTCCGGAACGGCGGAAGAGAAACTCGCGGCGTTCGAGCACGCCGGGATCGCCGTCATGCGCCGGCCGGCCGAGGTGGTCGAGCTGCTCCGCGCCCGAATCCGCGCCGCCTGACCCAACCCCCTGGAGGAGACGTGGCCGTTTCGTTGACGCTGGGCATCGTGAAGCCGGACGCGGTCGCCGCCGGCAAGACCGGAAAAATCGTGGCCCATCTGGAGGCCGCGGGCTTCACGCTCCGCGCCGCCCGCCTGGTGCGCCTCACGGAGGCCCAAGCCGGCGCCTTCTACGAGGTCCACCGCGGCCGTCCCTTCTACCCCGAGCTGGTCGCCTTCATGACCAGCGGCCCCTGTCTGCCCATGGCCCTCGCGCGCGACGATGCCGTTGCCACCCTGCGCACCGCCATCGGCGCCACCGACCCCGCCGAGGCCGCCCCCGGCACGATCCGGAAGCTTTACGCCGAGTCCAAGGGCCGCAACGCCATCCACGCCTCCGACAGCGACGAGAACGCGGCGAGGGAGGTGGGCTTCTTTTTCAGCGAGGGGGAGCTGGTGGCGGTGAGGCGGTGAACGGTGAACGGTGAACAGTGAACAGTGAACGGTAAGGGCACACCCGGAACGAGGCCGGTGTGCCGTTACCGTTCACTGTTCACCGTTCACCGTTCACCTTCTTGACCCACCCCCTTATCCCGACTATCCTAAACGGCTATGCTGCGAGTAGATATCCGGGATCTCCAGCGGGGGCCGGTTCGGACCGACGCGGAGCTCGACCCGGACGACCCTGCCTTCGAGGGGTTGGCGTTGGGGCTCGAGGGGCCGGTGACGGTGCGGGGGCAGCTCCAGGCGACGGGACGCGACGAATACCTCTGGCGGGGGCACGTGCACGGCGTGGTGACCGGTGAGTGCCGCCGCTGTCTGACCGGTGTACGGGACGAGCTGGACATCGACGTGGACGCGGCGGTCTTCACCGCCGATCCCGAACTGGCCGACGACCCCGATTTCTATCCCCTCCCGCCGCGTGCGGCCGCCGTGGACGTCACCGAGGTCGTACGGGAAGAGCTGGCCTTGGCCGCCCAGGCCGATCTGATGTTGTGCCGGGAGGACTGTGCCGGCCTCTGCCCCCGCTGCGGGGCGGATTTGAATGCGGGGCCGTGTGGCTGCCACACGCCCGCCGAACCTGTTTGAGGATATCATGGCGGTTCCGAAGCGTCGGACCTCGAAGTCCCGGAAGCGGCTCAGGCGGGGCCATCACAGCGGCGCGGGGGCGGCCACGCAGCCCTGCCCGCGCTGCGGGTCGCCCAAACTCTCTCACCGCGTGTGCGAGTCCTGCGGATACTACCGGGGCAAGAAGCAGGTCGAGGTCGAGGACGTCTGAGCGTGATTCGCGTCGCCGTTGACGCGATGGGGGGCGACCGCGCGCCGGAGGCCGAGATAGCCGGTGCGCTCCAGGCAGTCGCGGAGCTGCAGGACGATTTCGTCATCCAGCTCGTCGGCCGTCCCGACGCGATCGAAACCGAGCTCGCCAGGCATCCGCACGCCGACCGCAGCCGCCTCGAGATCCACGAGGCGGCTGACGTTATCGGCATGGGCGAGAAGCCGCTCGCCTCCGTCCGCCGCAAGCCCCGTTCGAGCGTCGTCGTCGGCCTCACGCTGCAGCAGCAGGGCCGCTCCGACGCCTTCCTCTCGGCCGGCAATACCGGCGCGGTCCTCGCCGCCTCCACCGTCCTGCTCGGACTGCACGACGGGGTCGAACGCGCCACCGTCGCCACGCTGTTTCCGACCGGCAGCGAGCCCGTGCTGGTGCTCGACGGCGGGGCCAACGTGGATTGCTCCGCCCGCGAGCTGGTCGGGTTCGCCTACCTCGGCTCCGTCTACATGCGCGACATCCTGGGCCGGGCGAACCCGGTGGTCGGACTCCTCAACGTGGGCGAGGAGGAGGAAAAGGGCACCGCCCTCGTGCGCGAGACGCACCAGCTGCTCAAGAAGGCGCCCCGTCTCAACTACGCCGGCAACATCGAGGGCCGCGACATCCTGCCCGGGCCCCAGCGTCGCATCCCCATCGACGTGGTCGTGTGCGACGGGTTCGTGGGCAATATCGTGCTCAAGTTCTACGAGTCGGCCGGACGCATGTTCGTCAGCATGCTCATGCAGCGGGCGCCGGACATCCTCGAGCGTCCGGCCCTCCGCGAGCTGGTCGGGCTGCTGGACTACTCCAGCTACGGCGGCGCGCCGCTGCTCGGGGTGCGCGGGGTGTCCATCATCTGCCACGGCTCGTCCAACCCGAACGCCATCAAGAACGGGATCCGTGTCGCGTTGCAGGCGGTCTCGTCCGGCCTCAACGCCCATATCGGCGCCGAATTCGCCCAGCGCGAGCCGGCTGCGTCGTGATCGCCCGCCCGTTCGCGGAGGTGGCGAGCGTTGGCGTCGCCGTTCCCCCGCACGTTCTCACCAACGCCGATCTGACCCGCACGCTCGACACCTCCGACGAGTGGATCGTCGAGCGGACCGGGATCCGCGAGCGCCACATCGCCGGCCCGGAGCAGTCGGTCGCGATGCTCGCCCGGGAGGCGAGCGAGCAGGCCATGACGGCCGCCGGGGTCACCGCCGCGCAGCTCGGTGCGATCGTCCTCGCCACCGCCAGCCCCGACCGGCTGCTTCCGTCCACCGCCTGCGACCTGCAGGCGCTCATCGGCGCCGAGAATGCCGCCGCGTTCGATATCGGCGCCGCGTGCCCGGGCTACGTCTACGCGCTCACGGTGGCGGAGGGGCTCATCGCGTCCGGGCAGAGCGAGACCGTGCTCGTGGTGGGGGCGGAAAAGCTCTCGACCATCACCGACTTCCAG
>DASUXW010000054.1:0-2716 GCA_036377715.1 Gemmatimonadales bacterium | reverse complement strand
TCTGGTCGCGATGGGCCACGCGTCGGATCAGGCGCTCGCCCGGGTCGAGGGCGCGCTGGACCGCGGCCCGGAGGCGCTGGCTAATCTGAGCGCGGAGTCGTCCGGGCACGCGCACGGCGAGGCGGGCGTGGGAGCGGGCGCGGGCGGCTCGGGCGTCGAGGTGGGCGCAGGCGCGGGGGCTCGGGTGGATTTGGGCGGGCGCGGCCGCAACTAGTCGGCGCGTCGTTACGGATCTGGCAGCGGCCCCGGGGAGACGCTCTCCGGGGCCGTTTGCCGTCCCTCGTGCGACAGCAGCACGTCGGCCACGGGACGCGCGTCCCGCTCACGGTGCGCCGCCGATGAGGGTCAGACTGGCGAGGAGGAAGAGCTAGAAGCCGAACGAGACGAGGAAGAGGGCCCGAACAGCCGCCCGTCCCACCTGACCTCGAACGCGGGCGCCTGGACGATGCGCGCCGCCTCGGGGTGCGCGGGATTGATAACGAAGTTCCACTCGACCGGCTGCCCGGGCACCGACGGCACCACGAGCACCGCCGTGCGCCCGGCCGCGTGCCACGCGTCGCCGTAGTCCCGGGCCACCGAGGACGATTCGGCGTCCCAGCCCGGATGCGCCGCGGGATCGAACCGCTCCAGGGGCAGATCGTCCGGAATGTGAATGGCCGCCGCGTGGTGCCGGCCCGGCAGGGTGGTGCGCCCCGCGTGCACCAGCTGCTCCAGCACGGCGGTGGCGTAGTGCTCGGAGGCGTAGATCACGAGCCGCCCCGGCGAATTCCAGCGCGCGCCCTCGAGCGCCGCGCCGGTACCGTCGTAGACGGGGTACTTCCGCTTGGCCAGCCGGTAGACCGTCGGCACGTCAGACCGGCAGGCCGTACTCGAGCTTCCAGAGCAGCGCCTCCACCCGCCGGGCGCCGAGATCGGTGGCGGCCAGCTCGAGCGGCGCCTGGTCCTCGAGCATCGGATGGGGCGTCGTCAGGAACCGCTGCGCTTCCTCCTCCGACTCCCAGACCTGCTCGGCCAGGGTGGTGAGCCGCACCACGCGCTCCAGCCGCTCGCTCTCCGCCGGCTTGAGCCGGCCCTCGGTCTCGCGCCGCTGCAGGGTGCTCCGCGGCAGCACGATCTCGGCGACGCGGCGCTGCTGGCGCTCGGGAAAGGCGCGCATCACGTGCGCCAGCGAGGCGTAGGGTAGCCCCTGCCCCACCGCGCGCTCCATGTCGGCCACGCTGGCCACACGCCGCTTCAGCACCCGGTATCCCCCCAGATGCTCGGCGACCCGCTTGGCGTCCGGATAGCTCGACATGCCTACCTCCCAATGGCTGGCTGCCCATCTGACCAGAAATTTAGCCCACGTGGGCAGAACGAACAACCTGCGGCTCCTCGTCGCGCGGGAGGTCCCACAGCCCCTTGCGCCCTCCAGCCCCGGGCGATAAGCTCACTATTCATGACCATAGTCACTTGAACCTGACCACTTGGAGGCGCCATGTCGCGGCGGCCCGACGAAGTCGGCATAGCCGAATTCAAGGCGAAGGTCACCACCCTGCTCCCCCGGGTCGCCCGCACCGGCCGCGTGCTCCGGGTGCTCAAGCGGGGCAAGGTGCTGGTGGAGGTACATCCCCCGGGGCGGGCCGAGCCGGAGCCGTTCGTGGGCCGCGTTCGCGGCACCGCCACCTCCGTGGGCGACATCGTCCGGCCGATCGGCGACGAGTGGGCCGCCGGTGCCGACTAGGCCGACGCGTCGCGGCCGCCTCGTTCTCGACACGCACGTGTGGATCTGGGCGGTCGAGGGCCTGACCGCCAACCTGGCGCCGGCGACCACCGAGGCGATCGAGGCCGCGGCGCGTGCCGGGACGCTGGCCGTGTCCGCGATCTCGGTGTGGGAGCTCGCCATGCTGGTGAAGCGTGGCCGGCTCACCCTCGCCACTGCGGTGCAGACGTGGATCGAGGCCAGCCTGCGCCCACCCGGCGTGCGCATCATCCCGGTGGGGGCGGCCGTCGCCCTGGAGAGCACCCGCCTGCCGGACTTCGAACAGCACAAGGACCCGGCCGACCGGATCATCATTGCCACCGCACGCCGCCACGGCACCCTCGTGACCTGCGATCGGCCGATCCTGCAGTGGGCCGGCGCGCACAAGCATGTCCGGGTGATGGACGGACGTCCGTAATCGCCCACCACCGCTCCGCCCGCCGCGCTGTCACAGGGCCCTCCTAGACTCTCCGCACTCAGCCGCGATTCACCCGTTCGACCCCGATCGGAGACCGCCCATGCGCCCTCTTCGGTACGCGCCCGCGCTCGCCTTCGCCCTGGCCGCGTGCGGCGGCAAGACGCTCGTCGTGGACTCCGACACCTCCTGGCAGGGCACCGCCGACGGCCTGGGCCAGGTGGCCGGCCGCGGCAGCCGGCAGGTGGGACTGCCCGACATGGCCGAGATCTGCTGGAGCATCGCCAAGACCACCGAAGCGGGCACCCTCAGGGCCTACGCGGAGACGAGCACATGGTTCGGACTGGGCAGCGACGTGAGCGGCGAAGCGACCACCACGGCGCCCTCGGGCGCGGTCAGCGGGTGCGTCCGGTGAGGCGCGCGCTCGTGGCAGCCGCGTGCGCGGCCGGGTGCGCGGCCGCACTGGGCGGCTGCAAGGACACGGTCGAGCCGCTCGAGCTGGCGGGACCGCCGGCGTCCGCCGGCGTGGCCGGCGGGAGCGAGCAGACGGGCGGGGTCGGCAC
>DASUXW010000053.1:0-41517 GCA_036377715.1 Gemmatimonadales bacterium | reverse complement strand
TTCCCGCTCACCGCTTACTGCTCACCGCAGTTCACGTCCCCGCATCCCAGCTCGCCAGATACTCCACCTGCTCCGGCGTGAGCGTGTCGATGGCGATGCCCATGCTCTGGAGCTTGAGGCGGGCGATCTCCTGGTCCACGGAGACGGGGAGCCGGTGAACGGCGCGGGAGAGGGTCTTCCACTCCTTCGCGATCAGCTCGGCGGCGAGGGCCTGGTTGGCGAACGACATGTCCATCACGCTCGCGGGGTGGCCTTCGGCGGCGGCGAGGTTGATGAGCCGTCCCTCGGCGAGCACCATGATCCGGCGGCCGTCCACGATGTACTCCTCGACCATCCGGCGCACTTCGCGGTGCTCGGTGCTGATGCGGGCCAGCCCCTCGAGGTCGAGCTCCACGTTGAAGTGGCCCGAGTTGGCGACGATGGCGCCGTCCTTCATACGCGTGAAATGCTCGGGGCGGATCACGTGGATATTGCCGGTCAGGGTCACGAACAGATCGCCGATGGGGGCGGCGTCGGCCATGGGCATGACCTGGAAGCCGTCCATCCGGGCCTCGAGCGCGGGGAGCGGGTCGATCTCCGTCACGACGACGTTGGCGCCGGCGCCGCGGGCCCGGCTCGCCACGCCGCGGCCGCACCAGCCGTATCCCGCGACCACCACCGTACTCCCGGCGAGCAGCAGGTTGGTGGCGCGCACGATGCCGTCGAGCGTGCTCTGGCCCGTGCCGTAGCGGTTGTCGAACATGTGCTTGGTGTCGGAGTCGTTTACCGCGACGATCGGGAACTGGAGCACGCCCTCCTTGGCCATCGCCTTGAGGCGGATGACGCCGGTGGTGGTCTCCTCGGTCGAGCCGCGCACCGCGCCCACCAGCGCCTTGCGCTCCGCCTGGCTCAATCCTTCCACCCAGCGGCGGATCGGCGGGGCCAGGTCGTCCAGGCGGTTGAGCGCGATCATGTGGAGCGAGCCCACCAGGTCGGCGCCGTCGTCCTGGGTCATGTCGGGCCCGAACGCCAGCGCCGAGGCGATGTGACCGTAGTAGGTCTCGTGGTTCTCGCCCTTGATCGCGTAGACGTGCACGCCGTGGTCGCGCACCAGGTGCGCCGCGACGTCGTCCTGGGTGGAGAGCGGGTTCGAGGCGCACAGCGCGATCTCGGCGCCCGCGGCCCGGAGCGTGGCCATCAGGTTGGCGGTCTCGGTGGTGACGTGCAGGCAGGCCGAGAGCTTGAGGCCCTTGAGCGGCTGCTCGCGCGCGAACCGTTCGCGGATCTGCCGCAGCACCGGCATGGAGCGCTCGGCCCACTCGGTACGGCGCTTCCCTTCGTCGGCGAGGGCGAGGTCCCTGATGTCGTATTTGGCCACGGCGGTCGGTGCGCTCATGCGTTCTCCCGGAGTCGCGTCAGCGGGCCGCCGACAGCAGATCCTTCACGCGGTCGGTCGCTTCCCAGGTGAAATAGTCGACCTTCAGCTGCTTGCCGTCAGCGCGATAGACGCCGGTGGACGGCTTGCGGCCGAAGTGCCCGTAGGCGGCGGTCTTGCCGTAAATTGGGCGCTTCAGTTTGAGAGCGTCAATGATGCCTTTGGGGGTGAGATCGAACACCTCGCCCACGATCTTCTCGAGTCGCGCGTCGGGCAGCGTCCCGGTGCCGAAGCTCTGGACCAGAATCGACACCGGCTGCGCCACGCCGATGGCGTAGGCGATCTGCACCTCGCACCGGCGCGCGAGGTTCGCCTCGACCAGGTTCTTGGCCACCCAGCGCGCGGCGTAGGCGCCGGAGCGATCCACCTTCGACGGATCCTTCCCGCTGAACGCGCCGCCGCCGTGGCGGGCCATCCCGCCGTAGGTGTCCACGATGATCTTGCGGCCGGTGAGCCCGGCGTCGCCGTGCGGGCCGCCGATCACGAACCGGCCGGTGGGGTTGATGAGGAACTTGGTGCGGGCGTAGTCGAGCCCGGCCTTGTCGAGCACGGGCTTGATCACGTGCTCGATCACGCCCTCGCGGATGGTGCCATAGCCAAGCTTCCGGCTTCCGTACCGCTCCGCATGCTGGGTGGAGATCACCACGGTGCGGACGGCCACCGGCCGGTCGCCCTCGTATTCCACCGAGACCTGCGACTTGCCGTCGGGCCGGAGCCACTCGAGCCGGTCGAGCCCGTCGAGTCCCTTGCGGACCGCGGCGAGGCGCTCGGTCAGCCGATGTGCCAGCATGATCGGCAGCGGCATCCGCTCGCGGGTCTCGCGGGTGGCGTAGCCGAACATCATGCCCTGATCGCCGGCACCCTGCGCCTTCTCCGCGTCGGCATCCACGCCCATCGCGATGTCGGGGGACTGCCGGTCGATGGACGTGAGCACCGCGCAGGTGCGGCCGTCCATCCCGTACGACGCGTCGGTGTAGCCGATCCGCTCGACGGTCTCGCGCACCAGGTCGGGGATATGGACGTACGTGCGGGTCGTGATCTCACCCGCCACGACCGCCATCCCGGTGGTGACCAGTGTCTCACACGCGACACGCCCCGCCGGATCGCGCGAGAGAATCGCATCGAGCACGGCGTCGGAGATCTGATCGGCCACCTTGTCGGGGTGGCCTTCGGTGACCGATTCGGAGGTGAAGACGTGTCGCTTGGGCGGGGCCATCGAGGCGGGATCCGTGGTTGAAGTAGGTGACGGGCCGTCGCTTACGGCTCGGTGCCGGGTCGCAAGGTAGCGACCCTCCCGCGGCCCGGCAACGCCGAGAGCGGATCGAGCAGCCGGACGTCGATGTATTCGCCGACGACGCTGCGGAGCGTCTCGGAGACCTCGGCCGCGCTCGCGGCGGCGAGCGAGGACTCGGCGGCGGCGCGGGTGGCGGCCTCGGGCACCGTGCGCACCACCCACTTCACCAGCGGGAGCGCGGGCGGCGAGACGCTCAGCGTGTCGTAGCCGAGTCCCAGCAGGAGCACCGCGCTGAGCGCATCCGAGGCCATCTCGCCGCAGACGCTCACTGGAATGCCGGCCGCGCGGCCCACCTCGCGCACGTCCCGGAGCTGGCGGACGATCGACGGGTGGTGCGGCGTGAACCGGGCGGCGAGCCGCGCGTTGCCGCGATCCACCGCCAGGGTGTACTGGGTGAGGTCGTTGGTGCCGATGCTGAAGAAGTCGCTCACCTCGGCGAGGCGATCGGCGGTGAGCGCGGCGGCCGGCGTCTCGATCATGACCCCGACCGGCACCGACTCGGCCGCGCGCACGCCGGCGCGGCGGAGCGCCTCGGCCTCCTGGAGCACGATCGTGCGCGCGGCCTCGACCTCCTCGACCAGCGTCACCAGCGGCAGCATGAGCCGGATGTCCCGATCGACCGCCGCGCGCAGCACCGCCCGCACCTGTGGCCGGAACACCTCGGGCTCGTCGAGACACACGCGGATCGAGCGCCAGCCGAGGAACGGGTTGGCCTCGTTCGGCGCCTGAAACGCGACGGGGAACTTGTCCCCGCCGAGATCGTAGGAGCGGATCACCACCGTGCGGCCGTGGAACGCGGTGGCCACGCGGCGGAAGTAGTCGGCCTGTTCGGTCTCGGTGGGCAGCACGGCGCGCCCGGTGAGCAGGAACTCGGTCCGGAGGAGGCCCACCCCCTGGGCGCCCACCCGCACCGCGGCCTCGATCTCCTCCGGCAGATCCACATTGCCCATCAGGGTGATCGTGCTTCCTTCGGGCGTGACCGCGGGCGCGTCCACGATCGCCTCGAGCTGGAGCTCGAGCCGGTGGCGCCGGCTGACCTGGGTCTTGGCCTCGTCCAGCTCGTCGCGTGTCGGGTCGAGCACCACGAGGCCGCTCTGCCCGTCGAGCAGCACCAGCATGCCGGGCGGAATCGCCGCGAGGGCGCCCGCGAGCCCCATGACGGCCGGAATCCCGAGGGAGTGGGCCAGGATCGCCGCGTGCGCGGTGCGGGTGCCCTCCTCGCTGATGAGGCCGACCACGTGCTCGCGGTCGAGCTGCACGGTCAGCCCGGGCGACAGCTCGTGCGCCACGACGATCACGTGCTCGTCGGCCGGAATGGTCCAGAGCTCCCGGCTCCCGCCGCCCATGAGGCGGTCGAGCATCCGGAGCTGGATGGCGTGCAGATCGGCCAGCCGTTCCCTGAGACGCGAGGTGCCCGACCAGGCGTTGCGCAGCTCGAGCGCCTTGAACTCGTAGGCCGTCTCGGCGCTGAGCTGGTTGTTGCGGATCAGGGTCTCGACGCCGGCCAGGACGTCGCGGTCCTGCGCCATGAGGATCTGTGCGTCGAAGATCCGCGACTCCTCGGGCCCGGCGCGCTGGAGAACGCGCTCGCCCAGCTCGCGGAGGTGGGCGACCACGTCGGCGACGGCGCTCCGGAGCCGGAACACCTCGTGCTCAACCTCGTCGGGGCGCACGGTGCGGTCGGGCACGACCGGGAAGTCCATGCGGACCACGAAGGCCGGCGCGCAGACCACGCCGGGCGATACGCCGATCCCTCGGACGAGGCGGCTCACCTCACGGCTCCCCGAACCCGCTCGCCACCAGCTCGGCCAGGGCGGCCACGGCCTGTTCGGCGTCAGGGCCGCGGGCGCGGATGGTGATCGAGCTGCCGAACTCGGCGGCGAGCATCATGACCCCCATGATGCTCTTGCCGTTCACCTCGAGCCCGTCCTTGGCCAGCTCGATCTCGGACGCGAAGCTGCTCGCCAGCCGCACGATGCGGGCGGCGGGGCGGGCATGGAGCCCCTCCTGATTCACGATGGTGGCCTCACGCTCGATCACAGGATCCATTCGAACAGAAGGAGAAGGCCCATCGCGAGCAGCGCGAATCGCACGCTGGTGAGCGAGGGACCGAACCAGCGGGGCACCACGGCGCCTACGACGGCGACCGACAGCGCACCCACGATCTCGCGCCAGGTGAAGCCGCCCAGGTACCAGCCGGCCACCAGCGGGAGGGCGAGCCCGACGGCCAGCCCGGCCAGCGGACCCACCCGGGCGATCGCACGGGGGACCCAGCTCGTGCTGATTGCCGTGCCGATGCGCATCCCCGCGTCGAGCCCGGTGCGGAGGGACCAGACCGCGGTCGCGAACCGCACCGCGTTGTACAGGATGACGAACGCGAGGACGGCCCACATTCCGGCGCCGGCCACCACGCCTACCAGCGCGAGCCCGACCAGCATGGGCACCAGCCCGGCCCAGAAGAGCTCGTCGCCCAGCGCGCCGAGCGGTCCGCAGAGGGCGGTGCGCAGCCGCGCGATCTGCGGGCCCGGCACCCCCTCGTACTCCGCCCGCGCCGTGGCACCCAGCGCGAGCCCGGCCAGGTTGGGGTTGCAGTTGAAGAACTCGGCCGAGCGGACCACCGCCTCGCCGTGGCGGACCGGGTCGACCGTCTTGAGGTCCTCCAGCAGCGGCTCCGCCGCATAGCCCATGCTCACCCCGAGCATCCGTTCGTAGTTCCAGGTCCCCTGCACCGCGAAGAGGCGGAGCAGCGCGCGCCAGCCACCCGTCACCGGAGCACCGCCAGCAGCGTCCCGATGCCGACCGCGGCCGCGAGCCACCGGAGCCTGGGCCCGCGGCCCGCGCTCCGCACGGCTCCGCCGATCGCGGCGGCGAGCGCGGTGCCCACGGCGACCAGCGTGAGACCCACGGCGGTCTCCCGGTCGAGCCGCAGCCAGCGCGCGAGCGCCCACGCGGCGGCGAGGCCGATCGCGGTGAGCAGCGCCCCGCGGAGCGCATCGCGCAGGAGCCCCCCGTACTGCAATCGGCGAATGGCCCCGCTCTCCCCCGCCGATAGGGCCGCCGCGCGGCGCTGGATGGCGCGCGCGTTCCGCCGCCGCACGTACTGGAGGCTCCAGCCGCCCAGCGCCGCGAGCACCAGCGCGAGGCCCACGCTCACACCGAGCCCCAGCTCCCACGGCGCGCCGGCGGCGAGCACGGCGCCGCCGACCGCCGCGGGTCCGTAGTCGGGATACCGTACCGCGCCGATGGGCAGCACGTCGAGCGCGAAGAGCTCGAGCACGACGCCGACCCGGAGCCCGGCCTCGAGGTCGCCCGCCAGCCAGCCGGCCACGGGCGCCACCACCAGCGGCCGGGAGAGCATCGCCTGGGGGACGCTCACCAGGTCCAGACCCACCAGCGTCCCCCAGGCGAGCAGGAGCACCACCGTGACCGGGGCCAGCTCGGTCATCGGAGACTCCGGAGCTGGGTCACGGGCGTGGTGGGGAGGTCCTGCGCCGTCACCTCGGCGCCCTCGCGCTCCAGCGACTCGAGCACGCGCAGCTCCTCGTCGGCGAGATACACGTACGGCAGCCGCTCGCGGCGGCCGGGCCGGTGGTGGATGCCGCCCAGGTTGACCCGGCGGACCACGTCCGGAGCCGCACGGACGAGTGCCGCCATGGTATCGACATCTCCCGTGAGCAGCATGGTGCGGGTGGGACTCGACTGCCACTCGGCGAGCTTCGGAAACGCCTCCGCCGGGGTGGCGAAGCGAAGCTCCAGTTCATCGGGCACCGCCATCCGATACAGATCCTGCTCCCAGTGGCTGGCCGCGACGGCGTCGTCCACCAGCACGATCCGGCCCACGTCCAGCGGGCGACCCCAGCCGATCACCACCTGGCCGTGTACCAGGCGGTCGTCCACGCGAGCCAGGACGATCGGCATCAGGGAACGCGGATCGCCTTGCCGCCCGCCGTGGCTGCGCGGGCCGCCGCCTCGTCGAGCGGCAGGGTGCGGTGGAAGACGAAGTCCACCAGCATGGCGAGGTTGACGCCGGTCACGACCTTGGCGACGCCGCCGCTCCGGAGCCGCTTGAGCACCGCGAACAGGCAGGAGCCGCTCGCCAGGTCCACGAAGACCACCGCCGGCCCCTCCCCCACCGCCTCGGCCACGCGCTCCTCGAGCGTGCCGCGGTCGCAGCCGGTGTTGGAGACCGGGACGAGTGCGCCGGCCACGCCGCTGATCTCTTCGGCCGCATCGACCAGGGCACCGGCCAGCCGGCCGTGGCAGACGACGACGCCCCGCAGCCCTTCACTCATAGTCTTCCTGCAGGTACTCGCGCACCCCCCGCTGCTCCTTCATGCGCTTGATGAGCCGCGCGTTGAACGCGGCCGCCACGTCCACGCCCGAGTAGCGGAGCAGGTGCATCATCGCCACGACCTCGGACATCACGGTGATGTTCTTGCCGGGATTGAGCGGCACCACGACGCGGGGGACGGCGACGTCGAGGATCATCGTCTCCTCGCGCGCGAGGCCGGTCCGGTCGGTGTCGCGGGCGGTGTCCCAGTCCTCGAGCTGCACCACGACCTCGATGCGCTTCTGCTGCCGCACCGCGCGCACCCCGAACAGCGCGGGAATGTCGATCAGGCCGATGCCGCGGATCTCCATGTGGTGCGCCGCCAGCTCGTGTCCGCGGCCGATGAGCACGTCGTTTCCGCGGCGGGTCACCTGCACCACGTCGTCGGCCACGAGCCGGTGGCCGCGCTCGACCAGGTCGAGCACGCATTCGCTCTTGCCGATCCCGGAGCGGCCCACGAACAGGAGCCCCACGCCGTAGACGTCGGCCAGCGACCCGTGCAGCGTGGTACGCGGGGCGAATGCTTCCTCGAGCACCGGCTTGATCCGACGGTAGAACTCGGCGGTCTTCAATTTGGAGCGGAACACCGGCACCCCGCGCGCCCGCGCCAGCTCGAGCAGCTCCGCCGGGACCTCCTGGCCCTTGGTCACGAAGACACAGGGGAGATCGAAGCTGAAGAACTTGACCAGCGCGGCGTGCCGGTCGTCCTGCGAGAGCGAGTTGAGATAGGTGATCTCGGTCTCGCCGAAGACGTGGATGCGGTCGGGCGCGAACCGGCCGGTGTAGCCCGCGAGCGCGAGCCCCGGGCTCGCGACCTCGGCGCCGGGCATCTGGCGATCGAGACCGAGATCGCCGGTGAGCGCCTCGAGCTGGAGCGGATCGCCCCGGCGCGAGATGAAGTCGCGGATCCGCAGCATCAGCCGAGCTGCTGGATGTCGCGGGAGCGGCGGGGGCGCGCCGTCCCTTTGTCGAGCTGCCGGCGAAGCTTCTCCTCCGCTCGGTCGAGCGCCGTGGGATGGTCGTCCGCCTCGCCCCGGGCCACGAGCAGCTCGCCGCGGGCCACGTGGAGCCGGAGCTCCGCGGTGCGCAGGTCGCCGTCCATGTCGAAGAGGACGGTCGCTTCGATCGGCCGGCGGGCCAGCGCCGTCACCCGCTCGACGACGGCCCGGGCCCGCTCGCGAAGCGCGTCGGAGATTTCGCAGTGCCGGGCGGTGATCGTGGTCTGCATGGCTGTTCCTCCTGGCTCAGGCGTGGCCCGAGCCGGCGATGATGTCCGCGAGGTGACGCTCCGTCTCGGCCGCGGTCCGATCCCAGGTCAGCCTTTCGGCAAAGCAGCGCGCCCCGGCGCCGAGCGTTGCCACGGTCTCGGGCGCGCCCGCCAGCTCGAGCATGCGCCCGGCAAGCGCCTCGACGTCGCCGTGGGGGACCAGGTATCCGGTCTCACCATGGCGCACGGAGTCGCGCAGTCCCGGGCTGTCGGACGCGATCGACGGCGTACCGCAGGCGGCGGCCTCGACGACCGTGATCCCCCACCCCTCCTTGGGCGAGGGGAACACGTTGGCCCAGGTGCGCCGCAGCAGCTCCAGCTTCTGCTCCTCGCTGGCAAACCCGTGGAATCTGACGGCGCCGCCGAGCCCCAGCTCCTGTGTGAGCCGCTCGAGCTCGGCGCGGTAGTCGCCGCTGCCGGCCACATCGAGCGACAGGTCCGGCCGCCGCGCCCGTGCGAGCGCCAGCGCCCGGATGGCGAGCCCCACCCCTTTATAACGCTTCAGCCTCCCGACGTACAGGAAGCTGGGTGCGGGGGTCCGACGCCCATCCTCGGCGGGCGTGAACCGCGCCGAGTCCACTCCCGGATGGATGACCCGCACGCGGTCCCGCGGTACCCCGCGCGCCACGAGGTCGTCCCGGGTGCTCTCGCTGATCGCGTGAAACCACGCGCGGCGGTACGCCCGCGCGAGCGGCCGCTCGGCGGTCCAGACGGCGGCGGCCATCGGCCACGGCGCCTCCTCGAACGCGGTCTGCCCGAACAGGTGCGGCACGATGGCGCCGAACGGCAAGTCGGTCATCCCGGCCAGGAACAACGGGAGCTTGTTGATGTCCTCCACCAGCACGTCGGGCCGCTCGGCGCGGATCGCCCGGCGCACCGCGCCTCGGCCAAGCAGCGCGAAGCTGTGGCGGCCGCCGGCGCGGTGCACCTCGATCGCGTCGATCGCCGTGCGCGCCGGCGCGCCGGGCCAGCCCGAGCAGATCAGCCGGACGCGGTGCCCACGCGCGGCCAGCCGGCCGAAGATCTCGAACAGGTGGATCTCGGCCCCGCCCGCGTGCGGATTCTCGCGATCCTGCCAGTTGACCACGAGCAGGTTCACAGGCGGCCGAGGGCGCGGGCGATGGCGTCGAGCACGCCGTTGACGAACGCCGGGGCCCTGGCACCGCCGAACCAGTGGGCCAGCCGCACCGCTTCGGCGATGGCCACCTTGGGCGGGACCTCGCCGCGGCGCAGCTCCAGGATCCCGAGCCGCAGGATGTTCCGTTCCACTACCGCCATCCGGCTCATGCGCCAGTGCTCGCTGGCGCGCGCGGCCTCGGCGTCGAGGGCGCCCAGATCGGCCACGACGCCCTCGGCCAGCGACTCGGCACGGTCGAGAACCCTCGGCTCGGGCCCGGTGAGGCGCGCGACCCCGCGGACCACGCTTTCCACCGGCGGCCCCGCCTGCAGTTCCCATGCATAGAGCAGCTGCAGCGCGCGGGCACGGCTCTTCGTTTCCTCCCTAAGCTTCATCGGCTGCCCGAAGCTGCGCGATGACGTCGGCGGCCTGCAGCGCGGCCGCCGCGGCCTCGTGTCCCTTGTTGCCCGCCGCGCCGCCGGCGCGGGCGAGCGCCTGGTCCAGCGTGTCCACCGTGAGCACGCCGAAGCCGACCGGCATCGCGTGCTGCACCGCGACGGTCGTGAGCCCGCGCGCCGCCTCGCCCGCCACGTACTCGAAGTGCGGCGTCTCGCCGCGAACGACCGCGCCGAGCGCGACGAGACAGACGTAGCGGCCGGTGCGCGCGGCCGCGGCCGCGGCCGCGGGGAGCTCGAAGGCGCCGGGCACCCAGATCACGTCCACCTGTGCGCGCGAAAGGCCCGCCTCCTCGCAGCAGGCGAGCGCCCCCTGGAGCAGCCGGGTGGTGATGAGCTCGTTGTAGCGACTCGCCAGGATCGCCACGCGGCCCACGGCGCGGAGGCGAGGAGTGAGGTCGGGCACGGCTCAGTGGGCGAGGAGGTGGCCGAGCTTGTCGCGCTTCACCTGCAGGTAGCTGCGGTTGTCGCGGGTGGGGTCGGTAACCAGCGGCACCCGCTCCACGATCTGGAGCCCATAGCCCTCCAGGCCGACGAGCTTGCGCGGGTTGTTGGTCATGACCCGGATCGAGGAGAGGCCGAGGTCGCGCAGGATCTGCGCGCCGATGCCGTAGTTCCGGAGGTCGGGCGCGAAGCCCAGCCGCTCGTTGGCCTGCACCGTGTCGGCGCCCGAGTCCTGCAGCGAGTAGGCGCGGAGCTTGTTCAGCAGGCCGATCCCCCGCCCCTCCTGATCCAGATACACGATCGCGCCGCGCCCCTCCTGCGCGACCAACTGCATGGCGCGGTGGAGCTGCGGGCCGCAGTCGCAGCGCCGGGACCCGAACACGTCGCCGGTGAGACACTTCGAGTGCATGCGCACGAGCACGTTCGGCTGGCCCGCCACGTCCCCATGGACCAGCGCCACGTGCTCGGCGCGGTCCACGTCGTTGCGGTATCCGATGATGGTGAACTCGCCGTACTCGGTCGGGATCCGTGCCTCGGCCACGCGGTGGACCAGGCGCTCGGTCTGAAGCCGGTAGGCCACCAGCTGCGCGACGGTGATGAAGGTGAGGCCATGCTCCCGCGCCATCACCTGCAGCTCGGGGCGTCGGGCCATCGAGCCGTCCGGATTCAGGATCTCGCAGATCACGCCCGCGGGCACGAGCCCGGCCAGCCGGGCCAGGTCCACGCTCGCCTCGGTCTGTCCGACGCGCTGGAGCACGCCGCCCGGCCGCGCGCGCAACGGGAAGACGTGCCCGGGGCGGCGCAGGTCCGAGGGCACGGTGGCCGGGTTGATGGCGACGTGAATGGTGGTGGACCGGTCGCTGGCGGAGATCCCCGTCGTGACGCCGAACCGCCGCTCCGCGTCGATGCTGACGGTGAAGGCGGTGGAGAGCTCTTCGGTGTTGCGTTCGGCCATCTGGGGCAGGCCAAGCTGGTCGCAGCGTTCCCCGGTGAGCGCGAGGCAGATGAGCCCGCGCCCGTGCAGCGTCATGAAGTTGATCATCTCGGGCGTGACCAGCTCGGCCGCGCAGACGAGGTCCCCCTCGTTCTCGCGGTCCTCGTCGTCGGCCACGATGATGATCCGGCCGTTGCGCAGGTCCTCGATCGCCTGCTCGATGGTCCCGAAGGTGCTCATGGTGCTCCCGGATCGCCGCGCCCGAGCAGCGCGGCCACGTACTTCCCGATCAGGTCGGCCTCGAGATGCACGCGGTCGCCCGGCCGGCGCTCGCCCAACGTGGTGTGCTGTAAGGTAAACGGGATCAGGGAGATCTGGACGACGCCGGGGGCCGGGACGGCGTTCACGGTGAGGCTCACCCCGTCCACGGTGATCGAGCCGAGCGGCACCGAGACTCGCGACACCTCGGCGGGCACCCGGAGGTCGAGCAGCCGGGCATCCCCACGCTCGGCGACCCGCTCGACGATCCCGACCCCGTCTACATGGCCCTGCACCAGGTGGCCGCCGAGCCGATCGCCGAGGCGCATCGCACGCTCGAGATTTACCTTTTGGTCGGCTTCATAAGTGCTGAAGTTGGTGCGCTCTAGCGACGTTCGTATGATGTGAACGGTGAACTCTCCACGGCCGAAGCCCTCGACGGTGAGACAGGCGCCGTCCACCGCGATGCTCTCGCCCGGGACGAGATCCTCCCACGGCGCGGTCAGGGCGAGCTCCAGGCCACCATCGGAGGCCGTTCGGCGTGCCACCCGTCCGACCGCGGTGATGATGCCGGTAAACATCAGGGCCGGTCCAGCACGAGCAGCGTGTCCTCGCCCAGCGGGCGCCGGTCGGTGACCCGCCACCGGTGCGCCTCGGCCAGCGGAGTGGTTGGGAGGCCGGCGACCGCCGGAATGGCCCCGACGCCAAGCCAGAGCGGCGTCTGGATCCAGTAGTAGCGATCGACCAGCCCGTCGGCCAGGAGCGCGCCGGCCAGCCGGCCGCCGCCCTCGACCAGCAGGGAGCCGATGCCCATCGCGCGCAGTTCGGCCAGGGCCGCTCCCGGCGTCGCCGCCGTCACGATCGCTACCCCCGCCCGGTCCAGGTGCGTCAGGCGCTGCGACGGCACAGCGGGCGAGACCACCGCCACGGTCTGAATGTCGCGCGCCATCCGGACCAGGCGCAGCGTGGCTGGTAGGTCCCCGTCGGCAGCGAACACCACGCGCCTTGGCGCGACCCGCGGCTCGACCGGGCCGCGCACCGTGAGCATCGGGTCGTCGGAGCGGGCGGTCACCCCGCCGATCCCGATGGCCTCGAATCCGGCGCGCAGCCAATGGACGAACTCGCGGGCCCGCTCCCCCGACAGCCAGCGCGAGTGGCCGTTCGCGTCGGCGATGCGGCCGTCGATGGTGGTGGCGAGCTTGAGCGCGACGAAGGGGCGGGATGGATCGCGGTGGCGGTGGAGAAAGGCGGCGTTCTGGGCGGCGGCCTCGTCGGCCACGAGCCCGAGCTGGACCTCTACACCCGCGGCCCGGAGGTGGGCCGCGCCGCCGGCCGCGGCCGGGTCGGGATCGGGCAGCGCGGCGATCACCCGCCGCACGCCCGCCGCGAGGAGGGCCCCCGTACAGGGCGGCTGCTTGCCGTGGTGATCGCACGGCTCGAGCGTGCACACCACGGTGCTGCCGTGCGCCCGCCCGCCGGCGGCGGCGAGCGCGGCGACTTCCGCGTGCGGGCCGCCGTACTCGGCATGCCAGCCTTCGCCGACCGGCTCGCCATTGCCGGCGAGCACCACCGCGCCCACGAGCGGGTTCGGGTGTACCCTGCCCCACCCGCGCCAGGCCAGCTCCAGCGCGCGGGCCATCGCCTCCCGCTCGGTCACGTCAGGTCCGCGCGAACCGCACGGCGGTCTCGCCGCGGCGGATCTCGCCCATCGGCCAGGTAGCGACCCCGGCCTCGCGCGCGGCGGCCTGCGCGTCGGACACGGCCTCCGGCGGGAGCACGGCGATGAGCCCCACGCCAAGGTTGAAGACCTCGCGCATCTCCGCGGTCGCGATTCCGCCGGCCCGCTGCAGCAGCGGGAACAGCGGGGGGAGCTCCCAGGACGTCGCGTCCACGACCGCCTCGCAGCCCGCCGGCAACACCCGGACCAGATTGCCGGGGATGCCGCCACCGGTGATGTGGGCCAGGCCGTGCAGTCGCCCAATCACCGGCATCACGGCGGCATGGTAGCTCCGGTGCACGGCGAGGAGCGCGTCGGCCACGCTCATCCCGGTGTCGCCGAGGGGGTCGTCCACGCCGAGTCCCATCTTCTCGAAGACGACACGCCGGGCCAGGGTATACCCGTTGGTGTGCAGGCCCGTGGAGGCGTAGCCGAGGAGCACGTCGCCCGGAACGATGGCGTCGCCGTGAAGCGCTTCGTCCTCCTCCACGACACCCACGATCGTGCCCGCCAGGTCGAACGTGCCCAGCCGGTACAGCCCGGGCATCTGGGCCGTCTCGCCGCCGGCGAGCGCCATCCCATGGGCGCGGCACCCGCGCGCGATCCCCTCGACCAGGCCGGCGATCTGCTCGACGCCCAGCCCCGCGCCGGCGATGTAGTCCATGAACGCGATGGGGCGGGCGCCGTGGACCAGGATGTCGTTCACGCTGTGGTTGACGAGGTCCTCGCCCACGCTGTCGAACCGGCCGGCCTCGAGCGCCACCAGCACCTTGGTGCCCACACCGTCCGTGCTGAGCACGAGCGTGGGCTTCCGCATCCCCGCAGGCACGCGCACCATCCCGCCGAAGGCGCCGATCCGGCCTGCGGAGAGCGGCGTGCGGGTGCCCGCGACGGCGGTCGCGATCCGGGCCTTCGCCGCCTCGGCGCCGGCCAGGTCCACGCCCGCGGCAGCGTACTCGCCCGCGGAGGTCATGCGAGCTCCTCGGCGAGGCTCACGCGGGTGAGATCCTCGAACGCGCGCATCCGGGTGGCGACGTCGCGCAGGGTGACCTCGTCGAAGCCGTGGATCCCGAACTGCTCGACCGCGTAGCTCCCCATCGTGGCGCCCACGACCATCGCGCGACGCATGTTGTCCTCGCTGGCCTCGCCGGTGCGCGCGAGATAGCCCATGAAACCGCCGGCGAAGGCGTCGCCGGCGCCGGTGGGGTCGAACACCGTCTCGAGCGGGAAGGCGGGCACGTAGAACGTGCGCGAGGGTTCGATCATGAGCGCGCCGTACTCGCCCTGCTTGATCACCACGCGCCCGGGGCCGTGCGCGAGGATCCAGCGGCCGGCCCGATGAATGTTCCAGTCGCCGCTCAGCTCGCGCGCCTCGCTGTCGTTCACCATGAGCACGTCCACCCGCGAGAGGAGCTCGAGCAGCGTCTCCCGCTTGCCCTGGATCCAGTAGTTCATGGTGTCGCAGACCACCAGTTCAGGGCGGCGCACCTGCGAGAGGACCCTGAGCTGCAGCTCGGGATCGATATTGCCCAGGAAGAGGAATTGCGCCGCGCGGAACTGCTCGGGAAGCTTGGGCTCGAACTCGGCGAAGACGCCCAACCGCGTCTCCAGCGTCTCGCGGCTCTGCAGGTCGTAGGAGTACTTGCCCTTCCAGCGAAAGCTCTCGCCGTCCGCCCGTTCGACCCCGCCCCAGTCGATCCCGCGCGGGGCGAGCCGCTCCAGCTCGGCGACCGGGTAGTCGCGGCCGACCACGCCCACGACCTGCACCGGGTGAAGCAGCGAGCCCGCCACGCTGAAGTAGACGGCGGAGCCGCCCAGCGCGTCGGCGGTCTCGCCGAAGGGCGTGAAGATGGAGTCCAGCGCGATGCTGCCGACGACGAGCAGGCTCATGTCACATCCGATCGGGGGCGGTGATGCCGAGCAGGCCGAGCGCGTTGGCCAGGACGATGCGGGCCGCGCGGGCGAGCAGCAGTCGCGCGCGCTCGCTGGCCGGTCCCTCGGGCGCACCGACCGCGCGGGTGTGATGGTACCAGGCGTGCACCACGGTCGCGAGCTCGTGGAGGAACACCGTGATCCGGTGCGGCTCGCCCTCGCGGGCGGCCTTCTCCACGATCTCGGGGAAGGTGCCGAGCTTCTTGAGCAGCTCGGCATCCTGCGGCGCCGGCAGCGCGCCGAGATCGAGGGCGCCGGCGATCTCCTCGGGGCTCCGCTCGGCGGTGCGGAAGATCCCGCTCAGGCGCGCATGGGCCATCTGCACGTAGAAGACCGGGTTCTCCTCGGTCTGCCGCTTGGCGAGGTCCACGTCGAAGTCGAGCGGGCTGGTCCCCTTACGCATGAGGAAGAAGTAGCGGGCCGCGTCCACGCCCACTTCCTCGTAGAGGTCGCGGAGGGTGACGAATTCGCCGCTCCGCTTGGACATCTTGACCTCTTCGCCGCCGCGCACTACGCGGACCAGCTGGACGAGGGCGACGTCGAAGAACTCCTGCGGCAGACCGAGCGCCGCGAGTACCGCCCGCATGCGCGGGATGTAGCCGTGGTGGTCGGCGCCCCAGACGTCGATCGCCCGATCGAAGCCGCGGTCGTACTTGCCCAGGTGGTAGGCCACGTCGGGGACCAGGTAGGTGTAGCTCCCGTCGCTCTTCCGGAGCACCCGGTCCTTGTCGTCGCCGAAGTCGGTGGTGCGAAGCCACAGCGCGCCCTCCGACTCGTAGGTGAGGCCGTGCTCGTGCAGCCGCTCGAGGGCGCGCCGGACGCCGCCGGACTCGTACACCTCCTGCTCGGACGACATGACGTCGAACCGGACACCGAAGTCGGCCAGGTCGCGGTCCTGCTCGGCGCGCTGGATGCGGAGCGCGAGCGCGCGGCAGCGGCGCACCCCTTCGTCCTGGGGCAGATTCGCGAATGACGGCCCCTCGCGCTCGAGCACCTCGCGGGCGTTCTCCCGGAGATACTCGCCGTGATAGCCGCCCTCGGGGATCTCGGCCGGGCGACCCGACAGCTCCTGCACCCGCGCCCAGAGGCTCTGTGCCAGCCGGTCGATCTGCACGCCGGCGTCATTGATGTAGAACTCTCGGGTGACGACGTGCCCGGTCCACTGGAGCAGCGAGGCGATCGCGTCGCCCAGCGCGGCCCCACGCCCGTGGCCCACGTGCAGCGGGCCAGTGGGGTTGGCAGAGACGAACTCGACGTTCACCTTGAGCCCGGCCCCGGACTCGGATCGGCCGTACCGCGGCCCCTGCTCGAGGATCTGCCGGTGCGCGGCGACGAGCTGATCTTCGGCGAGCCAGAAGTTGATGAACCCGGGGCCGGCGATCTCGGTGCGTGCCACGAGGCCGGGCGGGAGGTGCAGCTCCTCGACGACGCGCTCGGCGGTCCTGCGCGGGTTGGCGCGATCACGCCGGGCGAGGACGAGCGCGAGGTTGGTCGCGAGGTCCCCGTGGCCGGCATCGCGCGGGCGCTCGAGCACGAACTCGACGCCGTCAGCGCCGAGGCGCGAGGCGGCCCCCGCGAGTTCGGCGCGGAGGGCGTCGCTCACTCGCTCTTGGCCTTTCCCTCGGTGCGGCGGGAGGCCGCGGACTTGGGGTCGGACTTCGCGGGCGCCGCCTTGTCGGCCTTGCTGCCGCTCTCCGACTTGGACTCGGACGCGGGTTTCTCCGATTCGGGCTTGCGCGGGCCCTTGCCGTCCTTGCCGTAGTCGGTGATGTAGAAGCCGCTGCCCTTGAAGACGAGCCCCGCCCCGCCCGAGATCTTGCGGGTGGCCGCGCGCCCGCACACCGGGCACTTCGCGCGCGGCTTGTCGGTCATCTTCTGGAACTTCTCGAACACGTGCCCCTCGGGGCACTCGTACTCATAGGTCGGCATCGGCACTCGCAGAGGGTAAACGAAGCCAGCGGCGAAACTTACCGCGTCCGGACGGGCTCCTCAAGTCGCGGGCTCGTTCACCACGGAAGCACGGAAGGCACGGAGGTGACACGGAAGGGACACCGGAATAGATCTGCGCGCGGAGCCCGCACCAACAAGGTTGTTGTTGTCCGGGTCCGAGCAACCGGTCCGAACCCGAGTCATTCCGTGTCACCTCGGTGCCTTCCGTGCTTCCGTGGTAAATCCCACGAATCACGCAGGCCGATAGACGCCCCAGACCTGCCGGAGGGTGTCGCTGATCTCGCCGAGGGTGGCACGGGCGCGGACGGCGGTGATGATGGGAGGCATGAGGGGGGAGGTGCCTTCGGCGGCGGTGTGGAGGGCGCCGAGGGAATGCTTTACCGCTTCGGCATCGCGGCGGCCGCGGGCTTTGGCAAGGCGGTCCGTTTGACGCGCCTCCAGGGCGGAATAATCCGGGGTCTCGATCTCGGGCGGGGGGGAATCGTCGGTGAAGCGGTTCACCCCGACCACGACCCTTTCGCCCGACTCCTGCGCCCGCTGGATGCCATACGCGCTCCGCGCGATGGCCTCCTGGTAGAAGCCGCGCTCGATGGCCCTGGCGGCACCGCCGAGCGCATCCACCTCCTCGATCAGCGCGCGGGCGCCGGCTTCGATGTCGTCCGTAAGGCGCTCGACATAGTAGCTCCCGGCCAGCGGGTCCACCACATTCGCGACCCCGCTCTCGTAGCCGAGCACCTGCTGAGTCCGGAGCGCCAGCGTGGCCGACTGCTCGCTCGGCAGGGCCAGCGCCTCGTCGTAGCCGTTGGTGTGGAGCGACTGGGTGCCCCCGAGCACCGCGGCGAGCGCCTGCACGGTCACCCGCACCACATTCACCTGCGGCTGCTGGGCCTGGAGCGTGACCCCGCCGGTCTGGGTGTGAAACCGGAGGCGCGCCGTGGCGTCACCGGCGCCGAACCGTTCCCTCGCGAGCCGCGCCCACAGCCGGCGCGCGGCCCGGAACTTGGCGGCCTCCTCGAACAGATCGTTGTGGCTCGCGAAGAAGAACGAGAGCCGGGGACCGAACGCGTCCACCTCCAGCCCCGCCTCCACGGCGATCCGCACGTACTCGAGCGCGTTCGCGAGCGTGAACCCGACCTCCTGCACCGCCGTGGCTCCCGCCTCGCGCATGTGGTAGCCGCTGATCGAGATCGGGTTGAACCGCATCCCTTCCTGGCTGACGAAGCGGAACACCTCCGCCGTGAGCCGGAGCGACGGGCCGGGCGGGTAGATGTAGGTGCCCCGCGCGACGTATTCCTTGAGCACGTCGTTCTGCACGGTGCCGGTGAGAGCCACCCGCGGGACGCCCTGTTCCTCGCCCGCCACGATGTACATCGCGAGCAGGATGGCCGCCGTAGCGTTGATCGTCATCGAGGTGGAGACCCGGTCGAGCGGGATCTGGCGGAACAGCGCGGCGAGATCGTCCACCGTGTCGATCGCCACGCCCACTCGGCCGACCTCGCCCGCCGCCATCGGGTGGTCGGAGTCGTAACCCATCTGCGTCGGCAGGTCGAAAGCCGTCGAGAGCCCCATCTGCCCCGCGGCCAGAAGCTGCCGGAAGCGGTCGTTGGTCTCCTCGGCGGTTCCGAAGCCGGCGTACTGGCGCATGGTCCAGAGCCGGCCGGTGTACATGCTGGGGTAGATCCCGCGCGTGAACGGGAACTCGCCCGGGCGGCCGAGGTCGCGGGCGGGATCGCCGGGCCAGTCGGCGGGCGTGTAGACGGGCTCAGGAGGCATGGCGGACGGGCGGACAGGCGGACGGGCGGAGGGACACACAGGCGGACGGCAGCGGCACGGCGTGGTGTGCTGTCGCTGTCCGCCCGTCCGCCCGTCCGCCCGTCCGGCTCCTCATACCGTCTGCGACACCGCCCCGCTCGCCCGCGCGGAGCTCGCGACCCGTCGGATCGTGTCGGCCACGAAGCCCACGTCCTCGCGGCTGCCGATGACCAGAGGCGTGCGCTGGTGCAGGCCGGTGGGAATGATGTCGAGGATCCGGTTGAGCCCGTCGGTGGCGCTTCCCTGGGCCTGCTCGGCGATGAACGCCATCGGGCTCGCCTCGTAGAGGAGCCGGAGCTTGCCGTGGGGGTTGCGGGTGTCGGCGGGGTAGAGGAAGACGCCGCCGCTGATCAGGTTGCGGTGAAAGTCGGCGACCAGCGAGCCGATGTAGCGGCTGTTCTTGGGAGGAAGGCCGTCGGGGATGTCGCCCTTGAGGCCGCGGACGGCGGTCTGCACGGTGCGGTCCCACCGGCCGAAGTTGCTCTCGTTTACGCTGTAATACTTGCCCACGCGGGGCGTGATGATGCGCTCGTGGGACAGCAGGAATTCGCCGATCGTCGGATCGAGCGTGAAGCCGTGGACCCCCTGCCCCGTCGTGTACACCAGCATCGTGCTCGAGCCGTACATCACGTAGCCCGCGGCCACCTGCTTGCACCCAGGCTGGAGCACGTCGGCCGCGGTGCCCCGCCCCTCCATGCTCACCCGGCGATAGATGCTGAAGATGGTCCCGACCGCGGCGTTCACGTCGATGTTGGACGAGCCGTCGAGCGGGTCGAACAGCACCGCGTACTTGCCGGCGGACGATTCGGCCGGCACGGGGATGATGTCCTCGTCCTCCTCGGAGCCCATGACGCACACCCGGCCCGTGTGCTTGAGCGAGTTCTTCACCGTCTCGTTGGCCAGCACGTCCAGCTTCTGCTGCTCTTCGCCCTGGACGTTGCGCGCGCCCTGCTTGCCCAGCACGTCCACCAGACCGGCGCGGCGGATGGCGGCTGCCAGGATCTTGGCCGCGAGCGCGATATCGTAGAGCAGGTTGGACAGCTCCCCCGTCGCCTCGGGGTACCGGTCTTCCTGGTCGAGAATGAATCGTTCGATGGTCGTGACCGACGTCTGCACGCAGCCCCCAGGTAAATGGAAGTCGTTACCGCACGTCGTACCCCGCCGCACCCGCGCGCGAGCGGATCGTCATTCGCCGGCCGTCGGTGGTGACCGTGATGGTGCCCTCGCGATCGGTCCGGTGCACCGCCGCGCCGTGCGCGGCGAGCCGTGCCAGCGTGGCCGGCGACGGGTGGCCGTACTCGTTCCGTCCGAGGGAGATCACCGCAACCGCGGGGGCGAGCGCGTCCAGCCAGGCGTCGCCGGTGCTGCCCGCGCTCCCGTGGTGTCCCACCTTGAGCAGGTCCACGCGCGGCAGGCGGCCATGCATCGCGTCTTCCGCCGGGAATCCGGCGTCGCCCGCCAGCAGCGCCTGGAAGTCGCCGTACTCCACCAGCAGCACGAGCGAATCCTCGTTGACGTCCTCGCCCCACCGGGCCCAGCCCGGCGTCGGGTGCAGGACAGTGAACCGCACTCCGTCCAGCTCGAAGCGTTCGCCGGCGTGCGCGGGATGCCATGGCACCTGCCGCGCGAGCAGCCGCTCGAGAAACGCCGTGTAGCGCGGGTCGGCGACGCCGGCGCCGGGTTCCAGCACGAGCCCGGGTGGCAGCTCGGCGATGACCGAGGGCAGGCCACCGAGGTGATCCGCGTGCGCGTGCGAGATGATCGCGAGCGCGAGCGACCTCGCCCCGTGGCGCTCCAGGAACGGCGCCACCACCCGGCGTCCGGCATCGGAGGTCCCGTCCGCGGGGCCGGCATCGAGCACGATCCAGTGCCCCGCGGGGGTGCGGATCGCGGCCGCGTCGCCCTGGCCGACGTCGAGAAAATGTAACGTCAGGCCGCGATCGCCGTCAGCCGCGCTCAGCAGCGGCGCATGCAGCAGCGCGAGCCAGAGTGCGGCCGTGACCGCCCACCCCGCGCGGCGTCCGGCCTCGACCACGGTGTTTCGCGGCGCCGTCGCCCAGAGCCCCAGGCCGAGCGCGGCGGTCCAGGGGAGGGTCGTCGCCACACTTCCCGACTCGGCCAGAAAATGTCCGCCCGGGACCGCCGCTCCGACGGTGGCCGTGACCTCCAGCAGGTGCAGCATGAGCCCGGCACCGGCAGCGAACGCCCGTGCCGCCGGCGCGAGCAGCGGCGCGAAGAGCAGGCTCGCCAGCACGCCCGGCACGGCCACCGCGGCGATCGGGATGGCGGCGAAGTTGAGCAGCACACCGACCGGCGCCACCGTCCCCAGCGCCCACGCGGTGATCGGCGCGGTGGCGAGCGTTGCGCCGATGGACGAGCCGAGCGTGCGCCACCCGAACCCGCGCCCGAGGGCGCCGTCGGTCCACCGGCTGAAACGGGTCGCGCCCCAGAGTGCGGCGGCCGAGAGCCAGGCTCCAAGGTCCAGGACAGCCCACGGGTCGATCAGCAGCACGAGCAGGCACGTGGCCGCCAGGAGCTCCTCGGAGCGGACGTGCCGCTGGCGGATGCGGGAGCGCGCGGCGAGCACGGCGAGCGCTGCCGCGCGCGTGGCCGGCGCCGGCCAGCCGAGGAACGCCACGTAGGCCGTGCTCACCAGCGCGGCGGCCACCAGCGCCGTCTCGCGCCGGCCACGGAGCAGCCGCGCGATCATGAACACCCACGCGCCGATGAGCCCGACGTGAAAGCCGGAGATCGAGAGCAGGTGCACCAGCCCCGACTGCGCGAAGCGATCCTGGAGCTCCGGATCGATCCCGCCGCGGCGCCCGAGCATGAGCGCGTCCACCAGCGGCGCGCGGGCACCGTAGAGCGACCGGCTGGCGGTGGCCAGACCGGTGCGCAGCCGGGCTCCGGGCGACGGCGAGCCGGTGGGCCGGGCCGCGGAGTGGACCACGAGCGTGCCGCCCGGGCGGCCGGCCGGCCCCGCGCGCGGCGCCCAGGTGCCCTCGACAGCGACAGACAACCCTGCGGCGGCCGGACTTCCTGCGGGCCATCGCGCCGAGACATCGCCCGCGCAGCCGGCGTGTATCGGTTCCACCTGGACCCGGCCACCCTCGCGACCGACCGGTTCGAGCAACCGCACGGAGAGGCGCGCCCGCCGCATCGGGAGTCGTGCGGTGCAGCGCTGGCGCTCCCGCACCCACGCCAGTTCGCCGCTCAGCCTGCCCAGAACGGCGGCTCCGGCGAACAGGACGATGGGCGGCCGGGCGACGGCCGCTCCGCCGAATGCCGCGAGCGCGCCGACCGGACCAGCGAAACGCAGGAGGCCGGTCGCGAGACCGGCCCCATAACACAGCGTGAAGAGCAGTGCCGGCCGCGGCCTCACCGCGGCGGGCGGCGAATCAGGGGGAGCGGCCCGGTCCCTTGGACTGGCACCGGGGCGTTAGCGTGATCCGCCGGAGCGCGTCCATCATGGCCACCTCGATCGCCGCGCGGCTCTGGTCCTTCTCCAGGCTGACCTCGGTGAGCACGGAGCCCCGCCGACTCGAGACGTAGCGCGGCGGGACGCGGTTGAGCGTGTAGACCAGCGCGTCGTCGCGGCAGGTATCGCAGCCGCAGAACTCGGGGAACTGCGGCCGCAGCGACTCGTACGCCGCGTGCACGTGCTCCTCCATCAGATTGCGGATCACAGCACCGCCAGGGCGGAGGTTGCCACCGCCCCCGTGAAGGTCGAGCCGGTGGTACCGGTGAGCCGGCACGAGTGGTACTCGCCCACGGACGATGCCGGGAGCTCCAGGACCACGAGAAGGTTGCTGCGCGTCCGACCCAGCATGAGCCCCCCGCGGCGCGCGGGGCGCTCGACCAGCACCTCGTGGACCTGCCCCACGCGCGCCGCGTTCTTCCGGCGCGCGGTGGCGCGCACCGCCTCGATGAGCCGGTCCAGCCGGGCCGACGCCACCTCGTCGGAGACGTGGTCGCGCATTCGCACCGCGGGCGTCCCCTCGCGCACCGAGTATTTGAAGGTGTAGGCATCGTCGAAGTCGGCCTCGGCGACGAGGCTCAGGGTTTCCTCGAATTGCGCGTCGGTCTCGCCGGGGAAGCCGACGATGATGTCGGTCGAGAAGGTGATGTCCGGAACCGCGTCGCGCAGTTGCCGGACGACCTCCAGGTACCTTCCCCGCGTGTAGCGCCGCAGCATGCGCCGCAGCACCGCGTCGGAGCCGCTCTGGACCGGCAGGTGCACGTGCTCGCAGACCGCGGGCGTGTCGGCCATGGCCTCGATGACCCGCCGCGTAAAGTCGGTGGGGTACGGGCTCGTGAACCGGACTCGGCGAACGCCATCCACCCGGCCGACCGCACGGAGCAGATCGGCGAAGTCGTGGTGGCCGTCGTGATAGCTGTTGACCGTTTGACCGAGCAGGGTGAACTCGGTGGTGCCGGTCGAGGCGAGCTCGGCGACCTCGCGCACCACGTCTTGGAGCCGGCGGCTGCGCTCGGGCCCGCGGGTGTACGGGACGATGCAGAACGTACAGCGGTAATCGCACCCGCGCTGTACCGTCACGAAGGCCGTGGGACCGTTTTCCCGCACTGGCGGCACGTCTTCGTAATGCTCCCACTCCCGGAACTCGGTGTCGGCGGTGCGGCGGCCGCTCGCGGCCAGGCCGATCAGCTCGTCCAGGTTCCGGTACGCGTCGGGGCCTACGACCAGATCCACCCGGGGCACGCGCTCGAGCAGCGCGGGGCCCAGCCGCTGTGCCATGCACCCGACGACGCCCAGCACGCTCCCGGGCCGCTTGTGGCGCTGGAGCTCCCCCATGCGCCCGATCACCCGCTGCTCCGCGTTGTCGCGGACCGCACAGGTGTTCACCAGCATGACATCGGCCTCGGCCGGATCGTCGGCACGGGTGTAGCCCGCCCGTCCCAGGACACCGAACATGAGCTCGGTGTCGGCCACGTTCATCTGACAGCCGTAGGTCTCGATGTAGACGCGCTTGGTCATGCCGCAAAGATACCCGGTCAGGGGCGGACCGTCACACCGACATTGACGAGGAAACTCCGTTCGGAGAACTCCCCGGCGGAGCGCCAGACGTGCTCCAGCCCGAGGTCGATTCCGGCTCGATCCTGCGCGAAGCGGAGCCCCGAGCCCAGCGAGACGCCAAGCTCGTGGGGCTGCTGCCCTGCCGTGACGGGAAACGGCAGGGTGCCGTAGCGCAGGCCGAAGCGGAGCGGCCGGCGGCCCGGGCGGCGCAGGTCGGGCGTGTACTCGCCTCCGACGGCGACTTCGAGGGTATTGTCGGCTCCGAGGCCGCCCTGGGCGATCAGGTCGCTGTTGGCCCCCGACCACGTCCGCAGGACCGCCTGTCCCGCGAGATCGAGCTTCGGCCGGGGGCGCCAGCGCAAGCCGAGTCCGAAGGTGTAGGGAAGATCGATGCGCGCGACTCGTGCCGAGTCCCGATCCACCTTCACGTTCCCATCGGAGCGGATCGTGGCGGCGACGCTGAGCGCCTGCCCGAAGTGTCGCACCATGCCGAGTGAGAATCCGATGCCGGCGTAGGAGAGCTCGGAGCGCTGGCGCGCGGGGCGGTAGCTCGAGTCGGCGAAGGTGCGGCGGCTGCTCAGCCGGGTGGACCCGGTGATCACGTGGAACGCGCCGCCCAGGACCCAGTCATTCCCCAGCCGATAGGCGCCGGCCGCCCGGAGATCGCTGAGGTCGCCCCGCGACTGGAGGGTGTCGCTTACCGGCACCGGCACGTCCCGGATCGTAAGCGTGTCCGAGGTGGCCAGCGTGAAGTCACGGGCGGTGTAGTTGGAGAAGCTCAACCCCACGACGCCCGGGCGCTTCCCAATCGGGCCCGCGACATCCAGGTGGGGGAAGCGGGTGTCGCGCAGCGACGCGCTCCCCGCCGGGTTCTCGACGTGCCGAAAGTCCTGCAGCGCATCGAATCCGGCCGTGAGGGCGGCGAGGCCGCCGATCGCGGCCGGGTTGAGGCTCGATTGCGGATCGAAGATCGCGAACGCACCGCCGGCCCCCGCCGCGCGCGCACTGATCGGGCGGCCGGGCATGCCGAGTCCGCGGACGCCGAACTGTGACGCCTGCGCCACGACCGGCGCCGGCGCGAACGCGAGCAGGAGGAGGACGAGGGCTCGGCGCACTCAGGGACTCTGGAAGGGGAAGGAGCGTTGGTACGTGATCCGGAGTCTCGGCCCCCCGATCGCGGGGGTGCGCGTGGAACCGAAGACGGCGCGGCTGAACGTTGCGGCCTCGGGCACGAGCTTGAGGAAGATGGCCTGCGGCCGCGAACGCGTGGATTGCCACAACTGGAGGATGCGAGTGATCTCCACCCGCACGGTGTCGGTCTGCACCGCCTGCAAGGTGTCCAGCACCACGAAGGGCGCTTCGGTCGGCACTTCGGCTCGTGCCACCGGCGACTTCGCACCGAGATCGGCCAGCAGCGCACGCGTATCGAGGATGGCCGGGTCGGTCGGCAGTCCGACGATCGGCCGCGCGGGCACCAGCTCCAGCGTGGCGCGGACGATGAGCGCCGAGTCGAGGAACGCATCGGGGAGACCGAACCGGATCAGCGCCCGCGAGGAAGGCTCGCCGCCCACGGTCAGCACCGAATCCGCGGGCACCAGGGGCTCGCGGGTGACGAAGGTGTTGAACACGCTCGACCGCACCAGCGATTGGTTGCGGATGCTCCCGGTGTCGGGGACGTCCACCGTGACGAAGCTCGTGAAGGTGGCCGCGCTTCCGCCGGCGATCGAGCCCACCCGGATGCCGGTCGGCGCGTCGGCCGCGATCGCGACGCCGATCGCCAGCACGCTGTCGCCGCCGGGCGAGAGGCCGAGCCGGGCCACGTCCGCGCCCCGGAGCACGCTCCGGATCGAGCCGGAGTTCACCGAGTCGGGCACCGGGATGCTGTCGATGAGGGCCGGCGCGGCGAGCAGCGGGGCGAGCCCCTCGAAGGTGATGGTCGAGTCCACCGTGGGCGGGAGCCGGTAGAGGTAAACCCGCAGCCCGTTCACGTTGGTGTCGCGCGCCACGAGCGTGAGCGCGATCGCGGCCGAATCGAGCGTGTACGACCGGAGCGTGTCGCGTACGCGGACCGAGTCGCTGAGGGACGCGAACTGGTAGACCGTCCGGTCGTCGGAGGCCGCGAAGTCGTTGGACGCGAGGAGCGCCGGCCCGGCGCCCCGGCCGACGTAGCCGGTGAAGCTGCTGTCGAGTCCAGCCAGCGCGGGAACGATGGTGTCGAATACTTGTGCCGAGCCGCCGGGGCAGAGCGCCGGGCAATCGGCCGGCGCCGTGAGCCGCTCCTGGCAGGCCGTGAGCAGGCCGGCCAGGAGCGCGGCGGCGCCCGCCGTGCGGAGGGCGCTCACGCCGGCGGCGCCTTCACGAAGGGGACGGGAAGCAGCTCGGCCAGCGTCCACCGCACCGTGCGCGCGGCACCCACGCCGTCCACCGCGAGCTCCCGGCCGAACTCGGCCAGCACCTGCCGGCACGCGCCGCACGGAGCGGCGGGCGGCTCGGCATCGGTGACGACGACCGCGCGGCGGAACTGCCTTGCGCCCGCGCTCACGGCCGCGAACACGGCCGCGCGCTCGGCGCAGATGCCGAGGCCGTAGGAGGCGTTCTCCACGTTGCAGCCGACGAAGACGCGACCGTCGTCGGCCTCGAGCGCGCAGCCGACGGCGAAGCGGGAGTAGGGCGCATAGGCGTGCTGCCGTGCGGCGCGTGCGGCCTCAACCAGGGTGTCGGTCAACTCCAGACCTCGGTCAGGAACGACGTTCCCGCCGCGAGCAGCGGAACGCCGAGGAATTCGGCCACCGTCTGGCCGACGTCGGCAAAGGTGCGGCGCCGCCCCAACGGGAGCGGCCGGACCCGGGGCCCGGCCGCCAGCACCGGCACGATCTCCCGGGAATGATCGGTGGACGGGGTCGTCGGGTCGTTGCCGTGATCGGCCGTAAAGATAACGAGGTCCTCGTTTCTCACCCCGGCGAGGAGCCGGGGGAGCGCGCGGTCGAGGGCGAGCAGGCCGGCGTGGAACCCCGACACGTCGTTCCGGTGACCCCAGCTCTGGTCGAACTCGATCACGTTGGCGAGCAGCAGGCCCGCTTCCATGGTGGCGAGGGCATCCTCGATCAGATCGTACGCTTCGCCGTTGGTCGCCGTGTGCGTGCTCGAGATGGCCCGCCCGGCGAACAGATCATCCACCTTCCCCACCCCGACGCGCGGAATGCCCCGGTCGGCGAGGTGGTCGAGCAGCGTGGTGCCGGGCGGCGGAAGACTGAAGTCCTTGCGGCGCGGAGTGCGGACCCAGGCGCCGGGGCTCCCGATGAACGGCCGCGCGATGACGCGTGCCACCGCGTGCTCGCCCCGGAGCAGCTTTCGGGCGGCGGCGCAGGCGCCGTACAGCTCGGCCAGTGGGACCGTCTCCTCGTGCGCGGCCACCTGGAACACGCTGTCGGCGGAGGTGTACACGATCCACTTGCCGGTGCGACGGTGCTCCTCCCCGTACTCGTCCAGTATCCGGGTGCCCGACGCGGGCTTGTTGGCGAGCACGCCGCGGCCGGTGATCCGTGAGAACTCGGCGATGATCTCGCGCGGGAAGCCCTCCGGATACGTCGGGAACGGCGTGGCCAGGAGCAGCCCGCACAGCTCCCAGTGTCCCGTGGTGCTGTCCTTCCCCGCGCTCGCCGGTTCGGCGACGCCGAAGGCGGCGCGCGGCCGTGCGACGGCCGCCACGCCCGGGAGCGGCGCGCATGCGCCCAGTCCCAGCGCCTCGAGGTTCGGGAGCGTAAGGCCACCTACCGCACGGGCGACGTTGCCGAGCGTGTCGCTCCCCGTATCGCCGTAGGCGTCGGTGTCGTGCGCCGGTCCGATCCCCAGGCCGTCGAGCACGATAATGGCGGCGCGGCGGGTCACGGACGCGGCGCGCTCTTCACGAACTGGAAGCGCAATGCGGTGAGCGTCTGATCCAGGAGCTGCCGCTCGTCGGGCTCGAGCCGGCCCTCGGTCTTCTCGGCAAGCATGCCCAGCGTGTCGATGAGGGTCTGGGCAATCAGCCGCGGGTCGCCGGCGGCTTCCATGCCTGTCGGCAGCGTACCGGCGAGCACCGCCTCCGTCTGATGGGCCAGGCCGAGCACGAGCGAAGCGAAGTGAGGATTCATTCCAGGCTCTCGTAGCGCCGGGGGACGCGGGGCGCGAGCGCGGTGAGCATCTCGTACGCGATCGTCCCGGCCGCGGCGGCCTGCTCGTCGAGGGAGATGCGCCCGCCGAACACCGTCGCCACGTCGCCCGGGGTCACGTCGGCGTCGCCCGCGTCTACCATGGTCATGTCCATCGTCACCCGCCCCGCGACCGGAGCCAGGATTCCGGCGAGCTCCACCACGCGCGCCGGCCGGCCGGTGGCGTGCTCGCGGGCAGCGCGGAGGAAGCCGTCGCCGTAGCCCAGCGCCAGGGTGGCGACCGTGGTCTCGCGCGGCGCGCGCCAAGTGGCGCCGTAGCTCACGCTGTCGCCCGCCGCCACGCGGCGCACCGCAACCACCCGCGCACGCAGCCGTGCCACCGGTGTCGGCGCGGTCGGTCCGGCGTGCCCGCCGTAGAGAAAGATGCCCGGGCGGATCAGGTCTCCCGCATACATGCGCCCGCAAAGCGCGCCCGCGCTGTTGGCCGCGTGGGTGAGCGACGCCCGGCGCGGCAGCGACGCGCACACGTCCTGGAATCGGGCCCACTGGGCGGCAGCCGACGGCGGGTCGGCGTCGGCGCTGTGGAAGTGGGTGTAGACCCCTTCCCAGCCGGGTGCGTCGCGCACGAGATCGCGGAGCGCCGCCAGGGCGCCGGCGTCGCACCAGCGGAAACCGGCCCGCCCCATGCCGGTGTCGATCTCCACATGAAAGGGCCGGTCCGACCGGCCGCACCACGCGCGGAGCGCTTCCGGATCGCCGATGGTGGGGCGAAGGTCGTCCGCGAGGCAGCCCTCGATGAGGTCGGGTACGAGCGGCGTGGCCACGAGAATCGGCCGTGAGATCCCGGCCCGGCGAAGCGCGGCCCCCTCCCCGATGGACGCGACGCCGTAGCCCCACGGGTCGAGCGGCTCGAGCGCGCCCACCACGGCGACGGCACCGAGACCGTAGCCGTTAGCTTTGACCATCGGCAGGAGCCGGCTTCCCGTGAGGGTGGCGAGGGTGCGCGCGTTGGCGGCGAGGGCGCCCAGGTCGACGTCCACCCAGGACCGGGCGGTTTCGGGGGGAAAGCTCATGGGAGCCCGAAATCATATTTCCCGCGGGGGGTGCATGCAAGACAACTCGGCGCTGGACCGCGCGATGGCGATGGTACGGGACCTCCGGGCGCGCTGCCCCTGGGACCGGGCACAGACCCGCGAGACGCTGCGGCCGTATCTGGTCGAGGAGGTGCTGGAGCTGGACCATGCCCTTGGCGAGGGCGACGCCGGCGCGATCCGCGACGAGGTGAGCGACATGCTCCTGCACCTGGCGTTTCAGCTCGTCATCGCCGAGGAGCGGGGCGACTTCTCCGCCGATCAGGTCGCGGCGGTGCTCGAGGCCAAGATGCGGCGGCGGCACCCCCACCTGTTCGAGCTGGGCGAGGCGGAGCCGTGGGAGCGGATCAAGCGCAGGGAACGGGGAGGCCGGACGCTCGAGGGGATCACGGCCACCCTCCCGCCCCTGCTCAAGGCCTACCGTCTGCAGGAGCGCGCGGCCTCGGTCGGGTTCGACTGGCCCGACGCTGCGGGGCCGCTGCAGAAGGTACGGGAAGAGCTGTCCGAAGCCGAGCACGAGCTCTCGGAGCACAATGCCGAGGCGCTGCGGGAGGAAATCGGCGATTTGCTCTTCGCGGTCGTCAACTTGGCCCGCAAGACCGGCGTCCAGCCCGGCCTCGCCCTTGACCATGCCAACCGCAAGTTCCGCGACCGATTCGAGGCCATGGAGCGGTTGGCGGAGGCGCGAGGGGTGGAGCTGCACGGGATGACGTTGGGGGAGATGGATGGGCTTTGGGAGGAGGTGAAAGGCGGTGGACGGTGAACAGCGAACGGTGAACAGCGAACGGTGAACAGTGAACGGTAAGAGCACACCGGAGCGACTCTGGGTGTGCTCTTACCGTTCACCGTTCACTGTTCACCGTTCACCGTTCACCGTTCACCGCCCTACGGGTACAACCGATGGATCTGCCGCGGAAACGCAATCGCCTCCCGCACGTGGGGGATCCCGGCGATCCAGGCGACCGTCCGCTCGATCCCCAGCCCGAATCCCGAGTGAACGAAGGTGCCGTATTTCCGGAGGTCGAGGTACCACCGGTAGGACTCGGGATCGAGTCCCTGCTCCTGGATCCGGGCAAGGAGCCTGTCGTAATCGTCCTCGCGCTGGGAGCCGCCGATGATCTCGCCGTAGCCCTCCGGGGCGAGGCAGTCGTTGTTGAGGACCGTGCGGGGGTCGTCGGGGTTTTCCTTCATGTAAAACGCCTTGACGCCGCGCGGATAGTTGTAGACGAACACCGGGCGGTCGTAGTCGCGGGCCAGGAGGGTCTCGTCGTCGCCGCCGAGGTCCTGCCCCCACCGCATGTCGGAACCGAGCTCGTTCAGGCGCTTCACCGCATCAGTATAGGAGATGCGCGGGAACGGCGGGGTCACGCGCTCGAGCGGCGTCGTGTCGCGTTCCAGCTCCGTCAGCTCCGCCTTGCGGCGGTCGAGGACCCGGGCCACGATGTAGCTCACGAACGACTCCTGCAGCCGCATGTTGGCGTCGGAGTCGCTGAAGGCGACCTCCGGCTCCACCATCCAGAACTCGGTCAGGTGCCGCCGGGTCTTCGACTTCTCGGCCCGGAAGGTGGGCCCGAAGCAGTACACCTTGCCCAGCGCCGCGGCCGCGGCCTCGACGTAGAGCTGCCCGGTCTGCGCCAGGTAGGCCTTGCCGAGATCGAAGTAGTCGGTGGCGAACAGATTGCCCGCCTCCTCGCCGATGGCCCCGGTCAGGATCGGGGTGTCGACCAGGGTGAACCCCTCCTGGTACAGGTAGTCCCGGATCGCCTGCTCCACCTCGTGCCGTACCCGCGCGAGGGCCGTCTGCCGGCGCGAGCGGAGCCACAGGTGTCTATGTTCGAACAGGAACGTCGTCCCATGCTCTTTGGGGGCAATCGGAAACCCGGGGCTCGCCCCCAGGAGCTCGAGCGCGGTCACCGCGAGCTCCACACCCCCGGGAGAGCGCGGGTCGTCCCGCACCGTCCCCGTCATCGCGACACTGGCTTCCTGCGTGAGCGCCCCGAAGGCCGCCCACGTCTCCGCCGGTACTTCCTTCTTGGACACGACACCTTGCACGACGCCCGAGCCGTCCCGCAGCACCACGAACCCGATCTTCCCGCTCGACCGGGACGTGACGACCCACCCGGACAGCGTGACCGTTTCGCCCACGTGCTCGCGCAAGTCGCTGATTCGCACCACCGTCATGCCCATCGCCTCCGGCGACCTCGCCGCTGGCTCGGTTCCGCTGTGAAGAGGGGGGTGTCGCAGGGAGCGTTGAGTCTATCCCTCCTCCTGGGGACCGTCAACGCGGCCTGCTCCACCGGCGCGCAACCGGCGCCGGCCGCCGCGCCGGCTCCCGGCGCCGAGGATGCAGCGCCGGTGCAGGTGTGGCAGGCCCGGGCCGGGCGCCGATTCACCGGTCCGGTGGTGATCGCGGGCGCGACCCTCTATGGCGCGGGACTGGACCGCAAGGTCTACGCGGTGGACGTCGAGAGCGGCCGAACCCGCTGGTCGTCACGGTTGGGAGGCCTCATCGCCGGTGGGGTGCTGGTCTCGGGCGACACCGTGTTCGCCGCGAGCTCGCGTCCGGAGGGCCGGGTGTACGCGCTCGACGCGGAGTCGGGCCATCGGTTCTGGCGCAGCGGAGTCGGCCCGGTGAGCGCACCGCTGGCACTCGCGCACGGCGTCCTCCTGGCCGAAAATCAGGCTGGTGAGGTCGTCGGCCTCGACCCGGCCGATGGCGACGTGCGCTGGCGCCGGAAGCTGGGCGTGGCCCGGGTAGCTCCCGTCCCGGGCGACAGTGGCACGTTCGTGGTCGCCACCGTCGATTCGCTATTCCGGCTGAGCGCCACCGACGGGCGAGTGGTGCGACGGACGGCCTCGCCCGGGACCGTGCTTTCGCCCTGGGTGCGGCACGGCGGGCTGCTGGTGGGCGGCACGACCGACTCGATGATCGTGGCCGTCGGCATCGACGATCTCCGGCCACACTGGAAGGCCAGGCTCGATGCGCCGGTGCTCGACTCGCCCGCCCTGGCGGGCGGCGCCGTCTTTGCCGCGACGCGGCGCGGAACCGTCTACCGCATCACCCTGGATTCGGCCGCCAGCGCGGACAAGCTGAGAGAACTCGAATGGCCGGTGACCGCGCCCGTCACCTGGTACGACGGACTGATCCTGCTCGGCGGCGCCGACGGCGTGCTGCGCGCCCTTCGTCCCGATGGCCAGGAGGTCTGGCGCCTCCAGCTTCGCTGGCCCATCGAGCTCGCGCCGCTTCCCCTGCCCGACGGCCTCCTCGCCATCGGCGGCGGGGGCGACCTTCACCGCTATCGCCGATGACCCGCTTCACTCCGCTCCTGCTCGTCCTCGGACTTTCCTTCGCGGCCGCGCCCGCCCGCGCTCAGGAGGTTCACCCCCTCGTGAAGTACGGCAAGTGGGTCCTGGCCGCGGGCGCGCTGGGCATGAACTATATGGCCGCCCGTGCCCACGACCGGGCCGACGAGCAGTTCGATGCGCTCGAGGCGCGCTGCCTCGACAACCACGCGCTGTGCGCCCTCGAGACCGGCGGCGGCTACGCCGACCCGACCTCCGAAACCCTGTTCCAGGCGTCCCGGCGGTACGACGGCCAGGCCCGTCGCTGGCTCTTCGGCGGCGAGACCGCCCTGCTCGGCGCCGCCGCGATGTTCGTCTGGGAGCTGACCCGCAGCACGCCGAAGCCTGACAACATTCCGTTCGAGCCGGAAGTGCGGGAGCTGCACCGGGCGACGGGAGTGGGGGTGAAGGTCAATTGGTGAGCGGTGAGCGGGGAAGCACACCGGAATAGAAAGGTATGCTCCCCCGCTCACCGCTAACCGGTCCTGAACAGCTCCACCGCCCTTGGATACCTCACCACCGCCCGCTCGCGCAGCCGCTGGTTCTCGGCGCGCTGGAGGGCGGAGTCGGCGGAGATGAGCTCGGTGGCGATCTGGCGGGCCCGGGAAAGCAGGTCGGCATCGGCCGGAAGGCGGGCGTGGCGCACCTCGATGCCGCCGCTCTGGCGGGCGCCGATGAGATCGCCCATCCCCCGCTCCTCCAGGTCCAGCTCCGCGATCGTGAAACCGTCATCCGTCGCGGCGAAGGCGTAGAGTCGATCGGTCGCCGGCTCCTCGGGGAGGAGCACGCAGAAGCTCTCCTCGTGACCGCGCCCGATGCGGCCGCGGAGCTGGTGCAGCTGTGCCAGGCCGAACCGCTCCGGGTGCTCGATCAGCATGATCGTGGCATTGGGGACATCGATCCCGACCTCGATGACCGTCGTGGCCACCAGCACCTGCAGCTCGCCGGCGCGGAAGCGTCGCATCACGTCGTCGCGCTCCTCGGCCTTGAGCCGTCCGTGTACCAGTCCGACCCCGAGCTCGGGCCAGCGGGCGGCGAGGGTCTGAGCCATCGTGGTGGCAGCCCGGAGATCGGCGCGCTCCGATTCCTCGATGACCGGCAGGACGATGTAGGCCTGCCTCCCCTTGCCGCACTCGGTCCGGACGAACTCGAGTACCCGCCCGCGCTGCGGGCCGGTGCGCACCGCCGTGCGAACGGTGCCACGCCCCGGCGGCTTCTGCCGCAGGGTCGACACGTCGAGGTCGCCGTACAGCGTGAGGGCGAGCGAGCGCGGGATGGGGGTGGCCGTGAGCAGCAGCACGTCGGGTGCCGCGCCCTTCCCGATGAGCGCCGCCCGCTGCTCGACGCCGAACCGGTGCTGCTCGTCGATCACGACCAGGCCCAGCCGGTGGAACGACACGCTCTCCTGCATGAGCGCGTGGGTACCGACCACCAGCCGCGACTGGCCCGTGGCCAGGCGGGCACGCACGGCCTGCTTCTCCGTCGCGCTCTGGCGGCCCAGCAGCAGCTCGGGCCGGAGCGAGAGGGGCGCCAGCAGCCGCTCGAGCGTGGCGGCGTGCTGCTCCGCGAGCAGCTCGGTGGGGGCCATGAGGGCAGCCTGGAAATCGTTCTCCACGGCGAGCAGCATGGCGAACAGCGCGACCACGGTCTTGCCCGTGCCCACGTCGCCCATGACGAGGCGGTGCATCCGGTCGGCGGCGGTCATGTCGGTGGTGATCTCGCGGAGCGCGCGCTGCTGATCGTCGGTGAGCTCCCAGGGGAGCGACTCCTTGAGGCGCCTCGTGAGCTCCCGGCGGACGGTGAACGCCACCCCGCTGCGGCTCCGCTTGGCCACGGTTCGCGCGCGGATCAGCATGAGCTGGAGGTCGAGCAGCTCGTCGAAGGCCAGCCGGCGCCGGCCGAGCTCCGCGTCGGCCGCGCTCGCGGGCCGGTGCACGGCGCGAAGCGCCTCGGCGAGCGGCGGGAGCTCGGCCGAGCGGCGGAGCACCTCGGGCAGGACATCGTCCGAGAGCGCGATCAGCTCGTCGAGGTGACGGTCCACCAGGCCGCGGATGACCTTGTGACTGAGCCCCTCCGTCGCGGGATAGACCGGAAGCACCTTGCCGCCGGCGAGCGGCTCCCCGTCGCCATCGGCGTCGGCGAGGACGATGAACTCGCGCGGTGCGAGCTGGCGGCCATGATAGAAGCGGACGGGGCCCGAGACCAGCAGCGTCTGTCCGACCGCGATGCTCCGGTCGAGGAACGCCTGCCCAGGCCACACGCACTCCAGCACGCCGCTGTCGTCACGCAGCACCGCGTGGAAGATCCGGAGCCCGCGCCGGGTAGGGAGCACCCCCTTGGCGATGACCCGTCCGACGCATGCCACCTCCTGCCCCACTTCCGCCTTGACCAGCGGGGTGACGGTAGACGCATCGATGTAGCGGTGGGGGAGGTGCCAGAGGAGGTCCCGAGCGGTCCGGATGCCCAGCCGGCCGAGCTGCTCCGCGCGCCGCTCGCCGATGCCCTTCAGGAACTTGACGGGCGTGTCGAGGCGCAGGGCGCTGGGGCTGCGGGTCCGCGGTTTCGGTGGTCGTGGGACAGTCATGGCAAGTTCACCACGGAAGCACGGAGGGCACGGAGGTTACACGGACACCGGAGGCGTTCTGGGAGCGGAGCCGACAACAACAATTTGTTGTCGTCCAGGCCCAAGTAACCCGTCCGAAGCCGAGGCCTTCCGTGTCCCTTCCGTGCTTCCGTGGTGAACCCAGCCATCGAGCCCCCGGCACGATCACCCCGGCACCTCGGCCAGCAGATGCGCCGCGAAGCGCTTGGGGTCGAAGGGCTGGAGGTCGTCCACCCCTTCTCCCACGCCGAGAAAGCGGATGGGGAGGTCGAGCTCCCGGCGAAGTGCCGCCACGGCGCCGCCGCGGGCACTGCCATCGAGCTTCGTCACCACGATCCCGGTGGGTTGCACCGCCTCGGTGAAAAGCTTTCCTTGCTGCACGGCATTCTGCCCCACGGTGCCATCGAGGACGAGCAGCGTTTCGTGCGGTGCGCCCGGGAGCCGCCGGCCGACCACGCGCACGACCTTCCGGAGCTCCTCCATGAGCCCTTCCTGCGTGTGCAGGCGGCCCGCGGTGTCCACGATGATCGTGTCGAGGCCGCGCGAGGTGGCCGCATCAACCGCGCTGAACGCGACCGAGGCTGGATCGCCGCCCGGCGCCCCCGCCACGCAGGGGATGCCGAGCCGGTCGGCCCAGGTCTGGAGCTGCGCGATGGCCCCCGCGCGGTAGGTGTCGGCCGCGGCGAGCAGCACCTTGCGGCCTTCGCGCTGCAGCCGTTTGGCCAGCTTGGCGGCCGTAGTGGTTTTGCCGGTGCCGTTGACCCCGACCATGAGGACCACGGTGGGACCGGGTTCGGCCCGGGCGATCACGCCGGGGTTGGCCCGGCCGTTGAGCATGGCCTCGAGCCGCCCTTCGAGCGCGCCGCGGAGGTCGGCCTCGGTCTTGAGCTTGCCTTTACGGACCTCGTCTTCGAGCGCCTGCGTGAGTTCCACCGTGGCTGGCACGCCGAAGTCGGCCTCGATGAGCACCCGCTCCATGTTCTCGAGATCTTCGGCATTGAGGCCCCGCATGAGCGCGCCGACGTCGGTCAGGGCGATGCGCTTGATGCGGCCCCACAGGCTGTCCTTCCGGTCGGTCAGTCTACCATGTGCCATGCCGGAATTTATACCCGTCCTAGCGCAGTCCCAGCCGTCTTCGCGCGAGCCACTCGCCGGCCAGCGCGAGCACGGCCACCCCGAAGAGCCAGAGCCAGTCCCGAGCCCCGCGCCGCGCCGCGCCGACCGGCGCCCGCGCCTCATGGGCCGTCAGGGCGATCGGGCGCGGCAGCAGCTCGTCCGAGTACTGCTCCACCCCGGCCACACCACCGCTCCCCCGGGCCAGGCGATAGTGATACTGCCCGGGCTCGAGCCACACGTCGGCGCGCCCCGCCCCGTCGAAGCGGAGTGTGTCGGTCCGGGGTGCGCCCTCGCCGCTCCAGGCGACGCCGACACCCGAGGCGGCACCCTGCCCGAGCCACTCGAAGACGACCGGCCGCCCGTTCTCCACCACCGGCCGCACCGGCCGCGCGGGACCGCGCGTCGTGTCTCGGGCGCCGAGCAGCCAACTGGTCGTGCTCGCTACCCAGGTCCGGTATGCCTGCTCGCTCGAGCCGCCCCTGAAGGCCCAGCGCCAGAGGCCGTTCACGGCCACCACCACCCGCCGCACCCGGCCCGACTCGCCGCCGAAGACCGCGGGCCTGCGCGCGCCCCTGCGCCCGAGCTGCGCGTAGAGCGCGAGCCAGTCGGCCGCCGAAGGTTCCGCCTGGGTGAGCTGGACCATGGGCGGGAAGGAGTCCACCGGCTGTCCGAGGAACGCGCCGGCGACGGGCGAGGCATCGGCCGGCTGGAGATACCAATCTCCCATCAGCGCGTTCGTGTCCGCCCCCGCGATCCAGCGCCACACTCCGCGCGCACTGCCGCCCTCGGCGGCCGACCCGACGTTGCCCATCTCGATCAGCAGGTCGGCGCGCCGAGCGGCCTGCCGCACTGTCTCGGTGGAGACCGGCGAGAGGTCGGTCATGGAGCGCCAACGATCGGGAACGAGGCGGACGTAGCCCCGCACCGGGAGCTGCGCGACTTCCCGCAGCGTGCGATAGAGGAACCGGCTGTCCCAGTCGGCGGGGGTCGCCAGGAGCACGACACCGGGCGTGGGCGTGACCGTGACGAGGTGGAGTCGCGCGTCGGTCCGCGGCTCGGCGTCGCCCGAATCCGCGATCGCGACCCGGAGCAGATGGTCGCCGGCGCCGATCGAGGCCGAGCCGAATGCCAGCCGGCCGCGCGCGGTTCCGTTCCGCAGCCGCAGCGTGTGTCTCGCAAGCCGCTTGCCGCCGAGCCGGGCTTCCACGGTCACGCTGTCGCGTGCGGCGCCACCCACGGCCTGGACTTCGAGCTCGAGGGTGATCGTATCGCCCTCGGCCACGCGGGCCGGCCCGGTGAGCCGCGTTATCGCGAGATCGGGCCCGGCACGGCGCGGGAAGAGGCGCACGCTCACCCGCGCGAGCAGATCGGCGGGGATGTCGGGAGCGTCCTCGATCTCGCCGTCCGTGACCACGATGACCGGGCGGTCTGTGGCGGCCGCGGCGGTAAGCGCGGGCGCGAGCAGCGACCGTCCGCGGTTCGGAAGCGTGTCGCCCGACCCGCGCTCGTCGCCGAAGCGCGTGACCTCGCCCCAGCGCGCGGCGGAGTCGCGCGCCTCGGGCCAGCGCCCCCCCGGCGCGGTCATGCTGAGCGATGCGTCGAGCAGCACGAGCGGCCGCCGTTGGGGACCGGCCACAGGGCAGCTCACGTTGAGGAGGAGAAGTCCGAGCGCCGCCCAGGCCACCGCACGGCAGGCCATGGGGACCCAGCCACGCCGGCCGACGCGCTCGAGGCCCAGATAGGTGAACGCGGCCAGGGCGGCCGCGAGGACCGCGATGAGCACGACGCGCAGCATCATCGGCCGGCGTGCGTCGCCGCGAGCGCCGCGGCCAGGTCGAGCCGGCCTTCGTACCAGGCCCGCCCGACGATGAGCCCGGCGAGCCCGCCATCACGGGCCGCCAGCACGTCGGGCAGCCCGCTCACTCCGCCGCTGGCGATGACCGCTGCGCCGAGGGCCTGCAGCCGGCGCGCGCCATCGAGATCGGGACCGGTGAGCATCCCGTCCCGCGCCACGTCGGTGTAGATCAGCGTGCCGACCCCGTCCGCGATCACGCGCCGCGCCAGCTCGTCGGCGGCGATCCCCGCCGTCTGCGTCCATCCGCGGACCGTCGCGACGCCATCTCGCGCGTCGATCCCCACCGCGATCCGCTCCGCGCCCGCCAGCGCCACCGCGCCGGTCACGACCGCCGGATCGAGCGCCGCCGACGTCCCGATCACCACCCGGCTCGCGCCCAGCTCCAGCCCTTCCTGCACCAGTGCCACGCTCCTGAGACCGCCGCCCAGCTGTACCCGCGCCCGATCGCCCACTTGCTCGGCGACCCGCCGCACGCACCCGAGATTCTCCCCGTGGCCGAACGCCCGGTCGAGGTCCACGACGTGGATCCACCGCGCGCCCAGCGCCACGAGCCGCTCCGCGACCGCCACGGGATCGTCCCCGTAAACGATTTGCCGCGTCGCCTCGCCCTGGCTCAGGCGAACGACGCGGCCCTGTCGAATGTCGATGGCGGGGAGGAGGTCCACTACGAGCGCGCTATTGGAGCCACCGGTCGCGGGTCGGGTCGGCGCCCTGCGCAATACTCCGGGAGGGTTCCGGATGCAGCAGGATGAGAAGGCTGTCGCGCTCGCGCTCGAAATTGGACCGGTGCGCGGTGCCGATCGGCGCGCCGTTACCGAGCTCCACTCGCCGCGAGTCCTTGGCGACGCCGTTCACCCGGAATTCGTAGTGCAGGTGCGGCCCGCTCGCGAGGCCGGTGGACCCCACGTAGCCGATGGTCTGCCCCTGTGTCACCCGCGCGCCGGCGCGAATCCCTCGCGCGAACCCGCGCAGGTGGCCATACCGGGTGGTGATCCCGTTGCGGTGCCGGAGCTCGATCAGGTTGCCGTATCCGCCCGCGCGCCCGGCCCGGAGCACGACGCCATCGCCCGCCGCCATGACCGGCGTGCCGGGCGCGGCCGCGTAGTCAGTGCCTTCATGCCGGCGCGTGATGCCCAACACCGGGTGGAACCGCGCCCGGGCGAACGAGGAGGAGATGCGGCGGAACTGCAGCGGTGCCCGGAGGAACGCGCGCCGGAGCGAGTTGCCCTCGGCGTCGAAGTAGGCGGGCCGCCCGTCGGTCTCGAACCGGAAGGCGGTGAGGTCACGTCCCGACATCGTAAGGTCGGCGGCCAGCACCCGGCCGAACCGGACCTCGCCGTCCTCGGAGACCAGCCGCTCGAACAGCACCTGGAACCGGTCGCCGGGCTGAATGTCGCGGGTGAAGTCCACCTGCCAGGCGTACACGTCGGCCAGGTCCCAGGCGAGGCGCACGCGCTCGTCGCCGTCGAGCTGGTCGTCGCCCACCTGCGCGTCGAGCGCCTCGTACAGCGAGTTCTCGATCGCACCGTCGATGCGCAACGCCTCGGCCTTCCATGCGATCGGCTCGACCGCCCCGTCCCACCCGGCCGTCGCTCGGTGGAAGACCACCCGCTGCTCGGGGCTGGTGCGCACGCTGATGTGATCGGGGACGCTGTCGCCCGGGGGGCGTTGGAAGGCAAACACCAGCCCGGCGCGGAGGCGGCGCGGGTCGAGTGAGACGGCCGGGCCGACGCTGGCCAGGTCGAGATCCACGATGCCGTGGCGGCCGAAGAGGTGCGAGATCGTCTCGCCGCGGCGCAGGGTGTCGTAGGTCTGGGTGACCGGCAGCACCGCCGGGGTTGCGGCCGCGGGGAGGGCTGGGCGTGTCGCGGTCGCAGGCAGCCGGCGCCAGGGCCAGCTGCCGGTGAACGCGAAGATCGCGGCGCCGGCGAACACCGTCCCGGCGAGGCCCAGCCCCAGACGGCGCATCAATCCATCTGCCGGCGGATGAAGGTGGGGATTTCCATCTCCGGGACTTCGGTCGGTCCGCTGGGCGGCGGCGCGTGCGCGATCCGGGGCTGAGGCCGCGGCGTGGCCGCAGGCTGCTGCTGGGGCGCCGGCATCCCGGGCGTCGAGACCCGGCCGTGGCGCTGCGGGAAGTTGAGCACCGGCGTGGCGCCCGAGGGCCGCGCCACCATCGGCTGCTCCGAGGTGCTGGTGCCGCCGCGGTCGAACCCGGTCGCGATCACGGTCACCCGCACCTCGCCGTGCATTGCGGCGTCGTTGCCGGCGCCGAAGATGATCTCGGCGTCGTCGCCCACGGCGTCGTGGATGATGTCGTTGATCTGGGTGGTCTCGCCGAGGGTCAAGTCGTCGCCGCCGATGATGTTGATGAGGACCCCGGTAGCGCCGGCGATGGAAACGTTGTCCAGGAGCGGGCTCGAGATCGCCTGCTGCGCCGCCTCGAGCGCCCGGTTCTCGCCCCGGCCGATGCCGGTGCCCATGAGCGCCGCGCCGCCGTTCTGCATCACCGTGCGGACGTCGGCGAAGTCCACGTTGATGATCCCCGTGCTGGTGATGAGGCTGGCGATGCCCTGCGTGGCGTGGAGGAGGACTTCGTCGGCCTTCTTGAGGGCTTCCTGGAAGGGGATCCCCTTGCCCACGACCGCGAGGAGCCGCTCGTTGGGGACCACGATCATCGTGTCCACGTTCTTCCGCAGCTCGACGATCCCCTGCTCCGCCTGCTTCATCCGGCGCCGTCCCTCGAACAGGAACGGCTTGGTGACGATACCGACCGTGAGCGCTCCGGTCTCGCGCGCCATTGCGGCGACGACCGGAGCGGCACCGGTGCCGGTCCCGCCGCCCATCCCGCAGGTGACGAAGACCATGTCGGCGCCCTGGACGGCTTCGTTCACCTCGTCGCGGGTCTCCTCGATGGCCTGGCGTCCGATCTCGGGTCGGGCGCCGGCGCCGAGGCCGCGGGTGAGCTTGCGGCCGATCTGGATTTTGATGTCCGACTTGGAGATGGCCAGGGCCTGCGCGTCGGTGTTGACCGAGATGAACTCGACGCCGCCGAGCTGGTCCTCGATCATCCGGTTGACGGCGTTCCCGCCGCCCCCGCCGACACCCACGACCTTCATCCTGGCGGTCTGGACCGCGCTCTCTTCCAGCTCAAATCTCATGGTGTGTTCCCTCGGCCCGACTCAGAAGAAGTCCTGGAGCCACCGTTTCACCGGAGCGAGCACCTTCTCCACGGCCGGCGACTTCCGTCCTCCACTACCGAAGCCGCCGCTGGTCGCGACCTGCCGGGCGCCGTAGAGCACCAGGCCGGCCGGTACTGCCATTCGCGGTGATTCGACGCTGTCCGCCAGACCACGCAGGCGCTGGCCCGGGACGCCGCACCGGGCCGGCATGGCGAAAAC
>DASUXW010000052.1:0-3642 GCA_036377715.1 Gemmatimonadales bacterium | reverse complement strand
ATGGGGCACGTCCGCTATCTGGTGTTCTATCTCCTCTGCGGCGTCGCGGCGGCGGCCACGCAGACGGCCGTGAGCCCGGCGAGCATCGTGCCGATGGTGGGCGCCTCGGGAGCGATCAGCGGGGTGATGGGAGCCTACGTGGTGCTCTACCCCCGGGTACGCGTCCACATGCTGGTGGTGCTCTTCGTGTTCATCACCCGGATCGTGGTGCCCGCCTATGTGATGCTGGGCTACTGGTTCCTCCTCCAGCTGCTCGGCGGGAGCATGGCGCAGGGCGAAGGCGGGGTGGCGTTCTGGGCCCACGTGGGCGGGTTCGTCGCCGGGGCCGTCCTCATCTCCATGTTCAAGGACCGGGAGCTCGTCCGGGAGCACCGCGCCCTCGCGCAGTATGTCTGAACCGGACGGACCCGACCCGCTCGCCCGCAGCATCGAGCACACCCTGCTCCGGCCCGGCGCCACCCGCGCGGACATCGAGATGCTCTGCGACGAGGCGGCTCGCTTCGGCGTCCACGGCGTGTGCGTCAACGGCGCGTGGACCGCGCTCTGCGCCGGGCGGCTGGCCGGCACGCCGCTCGCCGTCGTGACCGTGGTCGGGTTTCCCCTCGGCGCCGCCGCTCCCGCGGCAAAGGCGTGCGAAGCGCACCGCGCGGCGGCCGACGGCGCGGCGGAGCTGGACATGGTGATCGCGCTGGGGCACGCGAAAGCCGGGGAGTGGCGCGCGGTCGAGGACGACATCCGGGCCGTCGTCGGCGCGGCCGGCCCGGCGCGGGTGAAGGCAATCCTCGAGACCGCCGCCCTCACCACGGTCGAGATCGCGTCCGCGTGCCGCGCGGCGGTCGCGGCTGGAGCCGCGTTCGTGAAAACGTCTACCGGATTCCATCGGGCCGGCGGTGCGAGCGTAGATGCGGTGCGCCTGATGCGCGAGACCGTGGGCCCGGCGATCGGCATCAAGGCCTCGGGCGGGATCCGCACGCGCGACGCCGCACTCGAGATGCTCGCCGCCGGCGCCGACCGGATCGGCACCTCGGCCACCCTGGCGCTGCTCGGCGTCAGGTGATCCGGCGCCGGTAGCGCGCCAGAAAGATGAAGTAGAGCCCGTAGCAGAAGAGCCCCGCCCCGACCACTCCCAGAACCCAGCGGCCTTCGCTCAGGCCGGCCAGAAAGCCAAGCGCCTCGCTCCACCCGCCCGCCAGGCGCGGGTCGTAATGCAGCGCTACCTGGATCAGGAACCAGCCCACCACCGCCGAGATGATGCCCAGCGCGACGTAGCCCGCTCCGGCAACGAGCGTGAGCGCGACGCGCCCCGCGGCGCTCATCTGGTCGAGGCGGAGGATGTGACGAAAGCCTCCGCTGAGCCCGAAGCGGACCTGCACGATTCCCGAGATCACGACGATCCCGCCGACGAGACCGGTCACCCACCGGCCGAGGGGGGCGGAGAGCACATGGGCGGCAAGCTGGTCGGGGTTGGTCGCGCCACCGACCTGATGACCCAAGAGGAGCTGCACCGCGGCCAGGCCGAGCACCAGATAGCCCAGGGCGGTGATGCCGAAGCCGATGCGCTCGGCCATTCCCGTGAAGCTGGTGCCCTTCTGCTCCGGATCGAAGAAGGCCTGCACCAGCTTCCAGAGCGCGTACGCCCAGAGTCCCACGGCGAGCACACCGAGGGTGAACCAGCCGAGGCGCTGGTCGAGGAAGTGGCGCAGGGCGTCGTTGGGCCCCGCCAGGCTTCCGCCCGGCCGGCCCAGCGCGAGCTCGAGTGCCAGCGCGCCGATCATCAGCGCCACCAGGCCCTTGGCCGCGAACCCCAGGCGGGCGATCCGGTCGATCGCCGTGCCGGCCTCGCGGGTTACCTCATCCAGCGCGTTCCTGGTCGATACCATCGGTTCGCTCGGCGTGGTGCTTGATGGACTTGCCCTCGACCAGGAAGACTACGTCCTCTCCGATGTTGGTGGCGAGGTCGGCCACGCGCTCGAGATTGCGGCTCACCAGGAACAACTCCATGCCGGCGCCGATCAGGTGCGGGTCTTCCATCATGTGGGTGAGGAGAATGCGGAACACCGAACGGTGCAGGGCGTCCACCTTGTCGTCCCGGCGGCAGACGTCGCGGCCGCCGGCGGCATCGCTCCGCACGAAGGCCTCGAGCGCGTCGTTAAGCATGCCGCGGGCCAGGCGGGCCATCTCGAGCAGCTCCGGCTCCGGCGCGGTGGGCGGCGACCCCGCCAGCCGCTCGACGCACTGGGCGATGTTGACGGCGTGATCGCCCACGCGCTCGAGGTCGCTCGCGATCTTGAGAGCGGAGGTGAGCATGCGGAGGTCGCGGGCCATCGGCTGGTGTAGCGCGAGGAGGTTGATGCAGCGCTCCTCGAGCGCCACCTCCATGTTGTCGATGACGCGGTCGCCGGCGATGACGTGGGCCGCCTTTTCCCGGTCGCGCTCGAGCAGCGCGTCCAGCGCGAGCCCGAGCGCGGCCTCCGACTCGCCCGACATGGCGAGGAGCTGCGCCTTGACCTGGCCCAGCTCGTCGTGAAAATGGCGGTGAACGTCGGCGCTCATCCGAACCTCCCGGTGATGTAGGCCTCGGTGCGCTCGCTCGCCGGGGCCGTGAACAGTCGGCCAGTCTCGCCGAACTCGACCAGCTCGCCGGCCTCGAAGAAGCCCGTGGCGTCCGACACCCGGGCAGCCTGCTGCATGTTGTGGGTCACGATGACGATCGTGTAGTCGCGCTTGAGCTCGACCAGGAGCTCCTCCACCCGCTGGGTCGCGACCGGGTCGAGCGCGGAGCAGGGCTCGTCCATCAGCAGGACCTCCGGCCCGTTGGCCAGCGCGCGGGCGATGCAGAGCCGCTGCTGCTGGCCGCCGGAGAGCCCGACCGCCGATTCGTCGAGCCGGTCCTTCACCTCGTCCCACAGCGCCGCCTGACGCAGGCAGCGCTCGACCAGGTGGGGCAGGTCTCGCCGGGTCGTGAGCCGGTTGAGCGACGGACCGTAGGCCACGTTGTCGAAGATGGACTTCGGGAACGGGTTGGCCCGCTGGAACACCATCCCCACCCGCTGCCGGAGCGCCACCACGTCGGTGGACGGCGCGTACACGGAGGCGCGCTCGACCAGGATGTCGCCTTCGTGCCGCGCGCCGGGGATGAGCTCGTTGAGCCGGTTGATCGCACGCAGGAAAGTGGACTTCCCGCAGCCCGAAGGGCCGATGATCGCGGTCACCGACCGGGGCTCGATGCCGAAGGTCAGGTTGTGAAGCACCCGGCGGGCTCCATAGCTGAAGCTGAAGTCCCTGACATCTATCGCGACCGTCGGCGGCGCCATCGTGATCATCCGAACCTCCCGGTGAGGTAGGCCTCGGTCCGCTCGTCGCGCGGCGCGGTAAAGATCTGCCGGGTGGCGCCCGTCTCGATCATCGAGCCCAGATAGAAGAAGCTGGTCGTGTCCGATACCCGGGCGGCCTGCTGCAGGTTGTGGGTGACCAGGACGATGGTGAACTTCTGCTTGAGCTCGAACAGCAGCTCCTCGATGCGCTGGGTCGCCTGCGGGTCGAGCGAGGCGGTCGGCTCGTCGAGCAGGATGACCTCGGGCGCGGGCGCGATGGTGCGGGCGATACAGAGCCGCTGCTGCTGGCCGCCGGAGAGCGCCATCG
>DASUXW010000051.1:0-23564 GCA_036377715.1 Gemmatimonadales bacterium | reverse complement strand
CGCAGGCAAGAGCCTGCGGCTTACGACTTGCGACTTACGACTCACGACTGCGTTACTCCGCCCCACCCCCCAGCGAAAACGACAGCCCCAGCGACGTCACCAGGTCGTTCTGGAAGTCATCGCCCCCGCCGAAGTCGCCGTTGTACAGGTAGTCCTCCACGTCCAGCCGCAGGGCGGTGCTGCCCGACTGGTTGAGCGCGAAGCGGAACCCGGCACCGACGTTGGCACCGAAGTCGGTCTTGCTCCTGTCGTCGTCGAGCGGGTTGCTGCCGCGGGCCAGCAGGGCCGGACCGCCGGCGATGTAGAAGCCGACGCGGTTGGTCACGGGGCTCAAGGCGAGCATCAGCCGCGCGCTCGCGACCAGCAGGTCGGTGTTCTTCTCGTTGATAGTCGTGCCCGAGATCTTGGCCGGGGCGTAGCCGCCCACGGCCTCGAAGCCCAGCCTGCCGGTGCCCCAGAAGGTGAGGCGCGCGCCGCCGATGACACTCACGTCGCGGCTCAGGGCGTTGTCGAGATCGCCGACGGAGTTCCTGGTCGGGATGTAGGCGCCGGCCCAGGGGACGAGGTTGACCCCGCCTTGTGCGGCCGCCCGGCCCGGCATGGCCGCGAACAGGACGGCGGCGGCCGCCATCGCCGGGATCGTGGTGCGTTTCAGGATGGACATACACACTCCGCTGGTAGACGGGACCGGCCAGGCGTCGTCGCTCGACCGGGGCCGGGTAGCTCACCCGACGCTCGCACGTTGGCCCGAACCGGGCAGGGGCCGCTGTGAACCGGGGGCCCCGCGGAGTGTGAACTGAGTCACGCCGGCGGCAACACGTTGGTGCGCCGCAAGTTCACCAGGCGAAAGGTGGGTGGAACGGGCACGAATGCCCGTTCCCGCGAGATAAATGAAGAAGGGGGTCTGAGGGGAGTAACAGCGAGAACAGGGGGTCAGATGGCGCGCCCGGCCTCAGAGCAGGGGACTCAGGGCTGTCTCGGGTGTCTCGCAAGGTGCCATCCGGCCATGCTCCCACTAGTCACCGAAGATAGACTGCCAGGAAGCCCATGCTGTGCCCTGCGTCACACGGGCGCCGGCAGGTAGCGCTCGAGCCGGCGGCCGGTGAGAATCTCACTCGAGGTGACCTCCTGCACGCCGCGCTCGCGCCAGCTCGCCAGCAGCCGCTCGGCGTTCTCTGGGTAGATCGCGCGGATGGCATCGGTCACCAGGAACAGCTCCGCCCTGGGCAGGTGCCGCAGCAGCCCCTCGATGGTGTACTTGTCGCAGAAGTCGGTAGCCACCCCGTACACCACGACGGCTTCCGGCTCGAGGGTCCGAAGCAGCGTCGGCACGTTGGCGTTGCTGAAGATGTCGACCGTGCGCTTGTGGAGCAGGAAGTCGCCCTTGTGGGCCAGGATCCGGTGCGAGAGCGCGCCGGGATCCTCGAGCTCGGGCTCGATCACTATGGGAGACTTGAGCTGAGTCTCGGCGATCTTGAGCTGTCCCGGGGTCCCGCGTATGCAGTGGGGCGGAAAGGTGGTGGTCCAGTCGGGCTCATCGCTGATCTCGGCGTCGGACCGCTCGTGGTCGTCGGCGGAGGCAACGATGGGGATGCGATTCGCATGCGCGAACTCGGTCAGCGCCTCGAGCGCGGGGATGATCTCCTCGCTGCCGGGCACATAGAGCTTCCCGTCCGCGCGCATGAAGTCGTACAGCGTATCGACATCCCAGAAGATCAAACGGGTCATGCCGGCTCCCATCCAGACGAATTTCGACCGCACACCGGGTGGCGGCCACCCGCAATAATCTAGTGGCTCCGACGTCCCATCTGTCCGCCCGATTGACTTCCGCCCCGCCCCCTCATAAATCCCGGCAGCCTTCCCGCTCCTTTCCCGACGCTGTCGTGGAGGCAGTGCATGCCCGAGAGTCTCGTGGCCCGCTGGCAACGCCTCCTGCTGCTCTTCGTGCTCTGGGCACCGGTGCTGGCAGCCCAGGTGCCCGACGTGCAGGAGGCGCCGGCGGACACGGAGCCCGCGCCCGCCGGGGCGCGTTGGCGCACGAGCTGGTTTCCCTACCTCTCGGGCGGCGCCAACGACACCCCGCTGCTCTCGTTCCGGGTTCGCCACTGGCAGCCCGCCGAATACGAGGCGCGCAACACGTATACGGCGGCCTTTGACGCGGCCGCCGGGATCGCGCCCGCGGGAAGCCGCTACGTGGCGCTGCAGTTCAAGGCACCGGGGCTCAGGGAGGGCTGGCGGCTCTCCGCCCATGCGCTGGCCGAGCGGCAGAGCCGCTACGGGTTCTACGGCCTCGGGAACGGGACCACGTTCGACGGCGACCTCGTCGGCAAGGACGATCCGTTCCTCTACCGGCTGCGGCGCACCCGCTACCGTGCCGACCTCGAGCTTACCCGCACGATCTCGGGTCCGCTCCAGGCGGCGCTGCTGGGCGAAGTGCAGCACGCGCACTTTACCGCGCTCCCGGGCCCGTCGGTCTTCGTCGCCGAGTTCCCGGGGGGCGATCTCAAGCAGGACGACGTCTCGGGCCGGCTCGCCCTCATCTACGATACTCGCGACAACGAGTACAACACCCACAACGGCCTGCTGCTCGAGGCCGGAACGCAGGTGGGCAGCGGCGGCGACGGTTACACCCGGCAGTATGCGATTCTGCGCGGCTATCTGAGCGTGCGCGAGGGGACGGTGGTGGCGCTGCGGGTCGCGGGCTCGGGGATGGGGGGCACGCCCTCGCTCGACAGCCGCTTTGCGATCCCGGGCTGGGAAGGCCTCGTCCCCGTGCTCGGCGGCCAGCACTCCCACCGCGGCCTCGACTACGGCCGCCTCACGGGGAAGGGCTCGCTCTTCGGCAATCTCGAGGTTCGCCACGACCTCCTGCCCTTCGGCGATCTCGGCGCCGTCACGCTCCTGGCCTTCCTCGACGCCGGCCGCGTCTTCGAGCAGGAATCCTTCCGCCTCACCACCGAGGACATGAAGGTCGGCGGCGGCGGCGGCATCGCCCTCCGCATCCTCCGCTCCACGATCTTCACCTTCAACTTCGCGGGCGGGCCGGACGGGTTCGAGTTCTCGATGGGGAATGGGTGGATGTTCTAGGCGGTGAACGGTGAGCGGTGAGCGGGAACAGCACACCAGATCAGTCCCGGTGTGCCGTTCCCGCTTACCGCTCACCGCTTACCGCTCACCGTCTCCAGAACCTCCCTTAAGGTCGTCTCCCCCCGATCTCTCGCGTACCACGCGCGCACCTTGGGGTAGAGCTCTTCCTTCGGCATCGTCGGACGGTTGGCCATGACCCAGGCCTGCAGCTCGCGCGGGCGGGGGCCCCAGTGGCCCAGTTCGGTGAAGTTCTCGTCGAGGACGACGACGATGGGAATGGAGCGGGAGCCGTTGGTGAGGTAGCGGTCCATCACCGCTGGATTCTGGTCGCGGAGGATGATGCGGAGTTCGAGGCCCGGGACCTCCCACGCCAGCCTGGCGAGCACCGGCACGGTGCTCGAAGCGTCGCCGCACCAGTCCTCGGCAATCACCAGGAGCCGGCGTCGCTCGCCCGCCGGCAGCGCATTCCTGGCCCACTCGGGAACGCGCGCGATCGCGTAGAGTCCCTCCCACAATCCCTTGTGCTTGGTGCTGGCGGCCAAGAACTGATCGAACGTCAGTGCATTGTCCCACAAATCTCTGAAATTCACGATCCGCCCGAACGACTGAGTCTCCCGCAGAACAGGGTAACGGACCTCAGAGTTCCTCGATTCGCACTCCGCGCCGCACAAGCTCCTCCACGTAAGGCCCGAACGGGACCGCCTCGTCGGGCGTGTGCACCCCCTTGAGCGCGATCCGCCCGTCGGCCTGCATCTGGCCGGTGATGGAGAGCGAGTAGCCCGTGGTCCGCATCATCGCGCTGATCCCGTGCTCGGCATCGTAGCGGTCGATGAGGCGGAAGGTGACCGTGGCCGGCTTGCCCGCCTTTTCGCCGGTCACCACCACGCGGAGCGCCACGAGGTCCTGCCCCTCCGGCTTGTACAGCCGGGGGTGCACCGCCGCGATGAAGACGTCGCGGGGGACGACGGTCTTGCCCTTGACGTCGACCGGCTTGAGCCCGAGGAGCCCCAGCTCGCGAATGGGCCGCATGATCCCCGCGTGGCCGGGATAGCGGAGGGTCTTGTACTCCATCACGTCCACCTTGCCCTCGTAGGCAAAGGGGAGCGTGCTGATGCCGCCTCCCGTGTGAAAGGCCTCGAGCGTGCCCACCGGATCGGGGAAGTCCACCGACTCGAGCTCGCTCAGCGCGTCCACCTGGACCGGCTTGCCGCCACGCAGGACCCAGGACGGAGTGGTGTAGTAGTCCAGCGCGCCCTCGAGCGAATAGACGATCTGATAGTTGAGCGGGGGCTCGGGGTGCTGCGGCAGACCGCCGACGTAGATCTTGACCTGGCGCGCCCGGTCGAGCCGCCGGATGCCCTCGGCTGCCAGGATGTTGACCATGCCGGGGGCCAGTCCGCAGTCGGGAATCACCGAGATGCTCCTGGCCACCGCCTGCTCGTTCAGCTTCTTCTGCTCCAGGACGATCTCGGTGTTGCCGCCGAGGTCCGCGAAGTGGCAGCCGGCCTCGACCGCGGCCTTCGCCATCGGACCGTTGTAGTAGTAGGGGATCGCGCTCATCACGGCGACGTGGCCCTTGAGCGTCTCCCGCACCGCCGCCGCGTCGGTCACGTCGAGCCGCAGGGTGGTGAGCCGTCCACCCCAGTCGCCCGCGAGGAAGGAGGGAAGGTTGTCCGGCCGAAGATCGGCCAGCGTGACCCCGCCAACGCCCGGGCTCTTGAGCAGGTCGTACGCGCACGCGCAACCCTGCAGACCGGCGCCGAGGACCAGCATCTTCATCGAGCGACCCCTGGAAAAGTGACCGGTGAAAAGCCTCCGAAGATATCGCCGGTCAGGGTCGCGATTCAACGGCGACGCGGACTATTCTTCGCCATGACTTCTCCTCAGACACCACGCCGCGACGGTGAGGCCACCCGCCAGCGGCTGCTCCGGGCAGCACTCGAGCTGTACACGACCGCAGGATTCCGGGCCACCACCACGCCGGCCATCGCCGCCCGGGCGGGCGTGGCCGAAGGCACGATCTACCGCCACTTCAGCGGCAAGGAACACCTCCTGAACGAGGTGTTTCGCGACGCGCAGCGCTGGGGCACCGCCGCGGTCCGGGAGACGGATCCCCACCAGCCCGCCCCGGACCGGCTCGGCCAGATCGCCCACCGGCTGATCGACACCGCCGCGCGCGATACGCCGCTGGCCCGCATGCTCCTCCGCCAGCGCGACGAGCAGCACCTCGACGAGCGCAGCCGCGAGGCCGAGCGCGAGTTCCGCGGCGCGGTGCAGCAGGTCGTGGCCGCCGGCCAGTCCGAGGGTCTGATCCGTGAGGGCCCCCCCGACCTCTGGACCGACGTCTGGCTCGCCCTGATCGCCTTCGTCGCCGAGCGCGTCGGCACCCGCGAGTGGGCGCCGGACTCGGATCGGGTGGAGCTGGGGGTGGGGGCGGGGTGGGAGGCGATCAAGCGGTGAACGGTGAGCGGTGAGCGGTGAGCGGGAACGGCACACCGCTCACCGCTCACCGTTCACAGCTTCTCGCTCACCGCTGAAAACCGTCACCTCCCGCATCCCCTTCGGCCCCCCTTCCACTCGGAGCAGCCTCGCGCGGCCGGGGCCGAGGGGGCGGATTTCGACGGCGCCGTCGCTGCGGAAGAAGGCGACGGAATCGGGGCCCCAGCGGAGCGGGCCGCGGGAGTCTGCGGCCAGTGGGGCGGATGCGTCCGTTTTCGTGCGGAGGCAGAGGTCGGCGGGGTCGGGGCACGGCACCGCTTCGGCGAATGGTGGATCGCCGAGGAGGACGGCCAGGGTGGATTCGGCTTCGGGTCGTTGAGCCTGGGGGACGGGCCGGGCTTCGGTCGTGGCGGGGGGCGAGGGAACGCGGTAGAGGCCGGCGGCGGTTCGCACCACGAGCGACGTGCCGGCCGGAGTCCAGGCCACCCGGCGGGGTATGCCCGCGGCTGCTGGCAAATCGACCTGGCGCTCCCCGCCGGTATTCAGGTTGAGGATCCACACCGAGCCGGGTGTGGAGTCGCGGAGCGAGCCGCCGCGGAGGAAGGCCAGCATCCTGCCGTCGCGCGAGAGCGCGGGGCGCATCTCGCCAACGGGGGTGAAGGTGATCTGCACGGCGGGTCCGCCCTCGGTGCGGACCGCGTAGAGGTCGCCCCCCGCGCGCGCCGTACCACCCACGAACACCGCGTAGGCGTCGCGCCCGACCTCCATCTTCCCCCGGAGCGGCGGCAGCGCCCCTTCGCAGGCGCCGAAGACGAGCAAGGCGCCCCCACAGGCACCTCGGAGCAAACGGGAAATGGCGGAGGGGCTCCCGAGACGCACCCAGTCGCGCGCCCGTGCGCAAGGGATTACCGAAGCTTTCAGTCGGCGCCCACCGCCCGGCCGGCCGCCCGCCCTTCCCTCTCCCGCACCATCCGGAAGAACGCCGAGTCGCCCATCTGTTGATGCAGCCGTTCGACCGCCGCGACGTCGGGCGGCAGCGCGGCAGCAGCCTCCGGAGAGCTCCGGCTCTTTCGGACCCACAGCTCTCCCAGGTAGGCCACGAGCGCGCGGTTCGAGGGCCCCCGCCGGGACGCCGAATCGCGTACCGCGGTTTCGAACCACTGCGCCGCAGTGGCCTGCGCGATCTCGCGCTCGCTCACTTGCCCCGCATGGACCCGGCGCTCGTCGTAGAGCACCACCGACGCACCGGCCCGACCCTCCGGCGCCACGATCGCCGCCACGTGCGCGAGACCGCGGTATGGGTACGGGCCGAGCAGCGTCGCCAGCCAGTCCGTCATCTCGCCGGCGCGTCGGAACACGCCGGCCGCGGCGGCCGCCGAGTCGGCGGCCGAGGTCCAGAGCGTGACCGGCACACACCCGCTGCGGCAGCCGGGGTGCGGCAGGGTGGTCACGGCGAAGTGGTCGGCCGCCACGGCCAGCGCGTCGAGCGGGATGGGCTTGTCGGTGCGGAAATGCCAGGTGCTGTGGCCATAGTTGAGCGTGTCGATCCCGGTGAGCTCGCCGTTCGCGACGACGCGCTGTCCTTGCGAGGCCTGCACGTTCCAGGTGACCGTCGCCTGGCCCATCGTGCCCTTGGGCATCGGAAGCCACAGCCGCCCCGTCGCGCCCGCGGTGCTTCCCGCGAAGGCGCGCGCGCCGCTCCGATCGGTGCCGGCCCGGAAGCCTCCGGCGGGAATCCCGTGGTAGCGGACCCGGGTCGTGAGCGTGTCGCCCGGCGCCTTCTCGTGGGGCACGATCACCAGCGCGCTGTCGCGGGAGTACATGGTTCGCGACAGGCGGGTGTTGGGCTTCCCGTCCACCAGCACGCGGATCACGTCCATGGTGGAGTCGAGCTCCATCTCGACCGGATTGACGGACTGCAGCTGCCAGCCGGTCTCCACTTCGGCCAAAAGGTAGGCCCCGGTATCGCTGGTGACGACGGTGATGTCGTAGCTGATCGGCGTGTGCGGCGTCGCGGACGGCCCTTCCTGGGCCGCGAGCGCGCCGGGCGCCGCGGCCAGGAGCATGGCGGCGACGACCCGCCGGTCAGCCCTGCCCGAGCCGCGCATGGAAGAACTCGAGGATTCGCTTCCACGCCCGCTCGACCTGCGGGCCGTCGGAGCCCTGGCGCCCCGGCTTCAGGAAGCCGTGACCGGTACCGGGGTAGACCTCGTGCACGAACGTCTTTCCCGCCGACTGCATCTCGGCCGTCACCTCGGGAAGCGAGCCGGTGATCCGCGCGTCGTCCTCGCCGTAGATGCCGAGCACCGGCGCCTGGATGCGGCGCATGGCGGCGGAATCCGGCGCCGGGCCGTAGCACACCACCGCCGCGCGCAGGTTCGGGTTGTTGGTCGCGTAGCGGAAGCTCTGCCCGCCGCCCCAGCAGAAGCCGATGGTGCCGATCTGGTCCCGGGCCACGGCCGGGAGCGCGTTCACGTAGCCGTAGGTCGCGTCCAGATCGGCGGTGACGCGCTCGGGCTCGAGGTCGGAAACGAGCTTGCGCCCCGAGTCGGCGTCGGCAGGGCTGCGGCCGTACTTCGAGGAGAGGAGATCGGGGACGATCGCCACGAAACCGGACTTGGCCAGCCGGTCCACCACCTTGGGCTCCCAGTCGGTGAGGCCGAAGATCTCGTGGATGACGATCACCGCGGGCGCCCTGGCCTTCGTCTCCGGGTAGGCGACATAGGCGCGGATCGTGTCGGACCCGCGAGGGATCTTCACCCACTCTCCGTGGGTGGTGACCGCGTCGAGCTTGGCGGGCGACGGGCCGCGGGCCAGCCAGGCCGCCACCGCACCCGCCGCCGCCGCGACCGCCGCGACCACCACGTACGACGCCGCGCCCCTGGTCCTCATGGCAGTCTCCGGAACTCGACCCGGTCTTCCATCAGCATGGGGATGGCAACCATCCCGCGTTTGGTGTCGATACCGATGTCGGCGGGCGAGGGGAGATCGCCGGCGAGGCGGGTGAGCTTCCCGTCCTGCAGGATGTCGAGACTGGAGTCGGCCCAGCTCGTGATGAGCAGCCGGTTCCCGTCCAGTACCTCGACGCCATCCACCTGCCCCGGCGTGGTGCCGAGGGCGACGGTGGTCCTGCTGCCGGGCGTCCAGCCGCGCATCACCTTACCCATGAACGGGGCGATCACGTAGCGCTCGTTGGCGGCATCCCAGGCGATCCCGTTGGGACCGGCCAGGCTGTCGGACCGGAGCGCCACGCTCGCCTGGCGTCCGGGGCCGATATGAAAGACCTGGTCGGGGCCGGTGTGCTGGATCCCGCCGCCCCGGCCCTCCTCCACGCCGGTATCGGTGATGTACACCCCGTCGGGCCCGACCACGAGATCGTTGAGGAACTTGGCCTTGCCCCGGAGATCGACCGTGGCCACCGGCGCGCCGGTTCGGCGGTTGAAGGCCCGGACTGCGTCGAGATCGGCGACCCACAGCGTATCGCCCTGGAGGGCGAGACCCTTGGGGGCGTTGAGCGTGACGCCGCCGCGCCCGCCCTCGATCCACTTGAGCGAGTCCACGGTGCCGTCGGCCTTGAGGCGGGAGATGTAGCCGTTCCCGTCCTTCGCGACAGCGGAGCCGTGGACGTTGGAGACGTACCAGACGTCGAGGTCGGGGTCGTAGCGGGCGGACTCGGGGCTGTCGAAGCCTTCGACCTTGATGACCGCCTCGGCGGCTGCCGTCGCGGTCTTGCCCGCTGTGCCGGCAGTATCGGCGGTGCCGGGCGCGCCTCCCTCCCGCCCGCCGCCGCAGGCCGCGAGCGCGAGAGCGGCAAGCACGAGGGTCCAGCGTGATCCGGTCATGCTCTGCTCCTCCGTCCTGGAGCGGGTGCGGTGACTCTGGCTCTGAGGGCAAGATAGCGCCACCGGGGGCCGGCTTCACTACACCGGCATCTCGGCTCGGTCGGACTGATTCACCACGGAAGCACGGAAGGCACGGAGGTTCCACGGAGGGATTCGAGATCGGACGGGTCCCGTGGACCCGGACAACAACGAATTTGTTGTTGTGGGCTCCGCCCACGGAGCCGCTCCGGTGTCCCTTCCGCGTCCCTTCCGTGCCTTCCGTGCTTCCGTGGTGAATGGGGGTAGGGCGGGGCCGGCGCCAGGGGCATTAGATTCCCCGTCCCTCTTCATCGAATCCAACGCATGACACAAACGACGGCCGCAGTCAGGAAGCCGATCTTCATCGTGGGCACGGGCCGCTGCGGCTCGACCGCCTTTCACAAACTCCTCGGCCTGCACCCGCAGCTCATGTGGCTCTCGGGCTTCGCGGAGGAATTTCCGTCACACCCGGAGTGGAACCGGCGGGCCGTGACCGCGGCGGGAAACCCGGTGGTGCGGAAGCTCTTCGGGAAGCGGATCAAGCCCGGCGAGAACTACGGCTTCTGGTACCACCACGCCTACGGCTTCGCCGAGCCGGGACGCGACCTGGTGGCCGCCGACGTCACGCCCCGTGTGCGGAAGCAGCTCCAATCGGTGCTCGGCCGCATGATGACCCCGCAGCGCGATCGGCTGCTGGTCAAGCTCACCGGCTGGTCGCGGATCGGCTACCTGGACGAGATCTTCGGCGACGCGAAGTTCATCCACATCGTGCGCGACGGCCGCGCGGTGGCCAACTCGGTGCTGCACGTGAACGCCTGGCAGTGGCGCGGCTGGTACGGTCCCTACAGCTGGCGCTACGGCCCGCTGGCGGCCGAGGACGAGGCGGCGTGGCTGGCGAGCGGTCGCTCGTTCGTGGCACTTGCAGGCATCCAGTGGAAGACTCACACCCGCGCCATCGAGACCGCGCGCGCGGCGCTCGACCCCTCCCGGTTCCTGCAGGTGAGATACGAGGACTTCTGCGAGGACGCGCTCGGGACCTGCCGGCGGGTGACGGAGTTCGCCGAGCTTCGGCCGTCGCCCGAGTTCGAAGGGAACGTCAAGGCGACGCCGATCAGGGATACGGACCGCTGGCGGAAGGACCTGTCGCCCGCGCAGCAGGAGCTGTTGACCGGCCTGCTGCGCGAGGACCTGGGACGGTACGGGTACGACGTATCAATTCACCACGGAAATACGGAAGGCACGGAGACGACACGGAAGTTTTCCTGAACCTGGGCGATTTCTTGGACCCGGACAACAACAAGCCTGCTGTTGTGGGCTCCGCTCCCTGAACTGTTCCGACGTCCCTTCCGTGCCTTCCGTGCTTCCGTGGTGAATCAGGGCGGGGCCAGGCTACTGGATCCGGATGATCCGGCTCTTCGACGGCACGCCGTTCCGATTCAGAATGAAGAGCTGGTAGTACCCCGGCGGCGCCAGGTTCGGCCCCGCCGGCGCCGTGACGTCCACGCCGGTGGCCGTGCGGGTGAACGGGAGCGTGTTGGCCCGCTGCCCGTCGTCGAACGCGTGGGTCACCGCCCCCAGACGGATCCAGCGGACGTCGGTCACCTGCGCCGCGTTGGGCGTGGTGATCGTGAAGGTCTGCCCGTAGCCCACCACGCCCGGCCCGTCCGTGATCGTGGGCCGCGCCCCCTTGAACAGGTACGGCGGCGAGAAGATCTCGTGGTTCCGCTCGCGCGGCACCTCGACCGCACCCGCCATCGCGTCGCCGCTGGCGCCGTTGAGCACGGTGCCGTCGGGCAGGAGCAGCGCCACGGAGTGGTACACCCGCATCTTGCTCTGCGCCGCCAGCGTGGTCCACTGGCTCGTCTTCGGATTCCACAGCTCGGCGGTCTTCACCGCGTCGGCCTCGTTGATGTCCACGAACCCGCCGCCGCGCGTTCCGCCCGTCACCAGCACCGTCCCGTCGGGCAGGACGGTGGAGTTGGTGTGCCGCCGCCCGAACTGCATCGAGCCGGCGCTCTGCCACTGCGGGTTGGACGAGTTGAGGTCGATCACCTCCGCCGTCGCCGTCGGCGTGCTGGCCCGGGCGTCGGGCGTCTGCGCCCAGGTCGCGTTCCCGCCTCCGCCGATGTAGATGATCTTGCCCGTGTCGTACATCGAAGCCGTGCCGTAATCACGGTTGAACGGCCAGATGTGGGCCGGTCCGGTGGTCCACTTGCCGCGCCCGCCCGGGGCCGTCGCGTCCACGTCGAACCAGCGTGAGACCACCCGCTCGCCGGCCATGAAGACGAGCCCGTTGGGCGCCACGAAGTTGCGGGGGTAGTACGGGATCTCGAGGGTGCCGGCGCCCGGGAGCTTCACCCACTGGCCGCCTTCCCAGATCTCGGGCGTGGTCACGACCTTGCCCGACGAGTCGCGGCCGGCCATCGTGAGCATCCGTCCGTCGGGCAGGGTGGTGTTGGTCGGGTACCACCGGCCGAACGCCATCTTGGGCAGCCCGGTCTGCCACGATTCGCTCACCGGATCGAAGATGTTGGTGTAGTCGATCCCGACGTCATCGGCCTTGTGGCCGCCGGTCACCATCACCTTGCCGTCGGCCATCAGGGTATGACCGGAGCAGAAGAGCATCGTGTCGGCGGCGATGGCCCGCGCCGCGGTCGGCGGGCCGATCAGCGGGTCCCACAGCCGCGGGCGCGCGCCCACCGTTCCATCCACGCCCGTCTCGTATTTGCCCCACGCGAGGATCTTCCCGGTCGGCAGGAGCACCATGTGCAGCGGGACGATGTCCCAGTTTACGACCGGTCCCCACTGGCCCGTGCTGGCCTCGGCCGCGAGCGCCTGCACGTTCACGGGCGAAGCGGTCACGCTGTTCGCGCCGGAGGTGAACTCGAGCGTCTGCGCGCCGGTGCCCCGGATCCCCAGGTCTCCGAAGGCCGCGACGCCGTTGGCATCGGTGGTCGCCGTCGTGGTGCCCTCGAGCGTTCCGCCGCCCGACGCGAGACTCGCCGTCACCTGCACGCCCGCTGCCGGGGCGCCGCCGTCGGCCGTGACCACCACGACCGGCTGCACGGTGGGGTCGAACACCTCGCCGTCCAGCGCCGAGACCGGCGGATTGGTCGTGATGACGATGCCCGCGCTCGTGCCCCCGCCGGTCGCGGTGGCGGAGAAGGTGACCGACAGCGAGGGGCCGACCGATGCCGTGGTGTTCTGCGTCCCTGGGGTCGAGCCCAGGACCCGCTGGACCGAGGCGCGCCCGTCGGAGCCCGTCTTGACCGCGGTGGCCGACACGGTACCGGCGCCGTCCGCGTCCCACTGCACGGTCGCGCCCTCCACCGGATTGCCCTGATCGTCGGTGACCGCGACGACGAGGGGGCTGGGGAGCGTGGCACCCGCCGGGGCGGACTGTCCGTTACCGCTCACCACGCCGATGTTCGCGGCGGTGGTCGGTTCGGTGGTGTCGCCGCTGCACTGGAGGGAGGCGGCGGCGAGGAATGAAGCCAGAGCGGCCAGACGAAGCTTGTGCGATCGCATCATGAAGAGGCGTTCCGATTGGTGCGTGACGGGCCCGGGATCGTGCACCTTCCGGGCCGGACCCCTCGCGGGCGACTCGAATGTAGGTTTCAGCGCCGCGCGAACTTACCATCGGCGCACCGGACAGCGTTGCGTGGGCGCCACGCGGGCGCCAGCCTGGTCGAGGTTCTCTGCGACACCTCGGCAAGGGATCTTAACACCGGTGTGCCCGTGCTGCAGGCGTATTCCTCTCCTGCTCACGCGCACCACGTGACGCCGCTCATGGTCGCCGGTGCCCTCGGCAGCCGACCTTGGAAGCCCGTCCGGCACCATGCTGGGCTCGCTCTCGCAAGGGAGGCGTGCCACCAATGACGACGACGCTGCGTCGCTGCGCCCTCGGCGCTCTCGCCTGCGCGATCGCGGGCTGCGGCTCGGAGACGGTGACGCCTCCCGTCCCCCACGCCACGGCGGCGTGGACCGACTCGCTGCCACCGGTCCCCACCTCCTACCTCGACGTACCGGTGCGCTACGACCTGGGCCCGGCCCTCCGGTGGTTCGAGTCGGAGGTCCCGACGACGATCGGCGACCTCGAGGAGCGGCACGCCGTCGCCGGCAAGAAGCGGCTCACGTACGCGTACGCTGCCGAGCGGGGCCCGTTCAGGCTGCGCGTCAGCGGCCGCACCGCGGTGCTCCAGGCCGATCTGCAGTATCGCGTGCACGCGTGGTATGCCCTGCCCGTTCTGCCCGATGTGAGCGCCGGCTGCGATGACGGCGAGGCGCCGCGCGCGCGGCTCACGGTCGAGACCACCGTGCAGCTCACCAGCGGGTGGACGCTCCGGCCGCGCACGCGGGCCACGCTCACCCCGCTCACCGATCCCGACCGCGACCGCTGCAAGGTCACCTTCCTCAAGGTGGACGTCACCGGCAAGGTGATGGAAGCGGCGCAGCACGCGCTCGAGCAGCGGCTTCGCGTGCTCGACCGGCGCATCGCGGCGTTCGACCTGCCGGACGAGTCGCAGCGCCTGTGGGGGATTCTGGGATCGCCGCTCCGGCTCACCGACAGTCTCTGGCTCGTGATCCACCCCTCGACGGTGCGGATCGGGATGCTCAAGATGCGCGGCGATACGCTGGTCACCACGCTGGGCATCTCGGCCAACCCGCGGATCATCGGCGGTCCGAGACCCGACGTGCCGCCGCCGGCGCTTCCCGAGCCGCAGGACTCTACGTCGCGGCCGCCCGTGCTCCACCTGCTCACCGAAGCGCGCGTCCCCTACGACGTGGCCAGCGCGATTCTCACCAGAGAACTGCGCGGCGACACGCTCGACGTGGCCGGCCAGCAGCTGGTGCTGGACAGCCTGCGCCTCCTCGGCGTGGGTGACGGCCGCGTCGCCGTCGGGCTTGCCGTGCACGGGCCCGTGCGGGGCGTCCTGTACGCGGTAGGCCATCCCGCGTACGATACGGCCGGCGCCGAGCTCTTCATGCCCGACCTGGAGTACGACGTGGGGACGCGGGACCTCCTCACCGGCGCGCTCGCGTGGCTCGCCGGCGGCCAGATCGAGGAGTACCTGCGGACCAGGGTGCGGGTCCGGCTGGCCGACGTGCTGGGCGACGGGCGGGACCTGCTCGAGCGCAACCTCAACCGCGACCTGGCCGACGGCGTGCACCTCGGCATGGACGTGCGTGCCGGGCAGGTGCTCGGCGTGCGCGCGGCGCCGCACGCGCTCCTGGTCAGGGCGGTCGCGTCGGGCCAGGGCGAGCTGGTGCTGGATCTCCGGCCGGAGCAATTGCTGGGACCCGAAGCGCTGGGCGCGGCGTCGCGGGGGCACTGACCCGACGAGCTTGCCCGCCCGCGCGCGCGGGTGCCATCTTCGGGCCATGATTCCAGAGGCCGAGTCCGCGTCGGGCATCGTCCGGGTCGAGCCCTTCAGCGGCCTGGTGCAGCGGTTCGAGGAGCTGATCGGCGCCGCGACCAGGATGGAGCTCTACTTCATTCACTCCCGGCGCTGGCGGGAGAATCACGACGCCCCGATTAAGGCGTTCCTGGCGCGCGAGGGTACGGCGCTCGAGGTGTTTCTGCCGGACCTCGAGAGCCACGAGCTGATGTACTCCCTCGGCCGCCACTTCGAGGACGGCGACCTGATCCCCGCGCTGGTGGCCGACGCGTACCGCTACTTCGCGCGGCTCTCGCGCGACTACGGCAAGCCGGTCCCGGTCTGGCTGTTCAGCCGGTACCCCACCTTCTCGTTCTACCGGTTCGACGAGCGTGCCGTGCTGGCGTTCTACTCCAACACCACCGCAAAGAAGGAGCTCCCCGCCTTCGAGGTCACCGGCGATTCGCTCATCGGGCGCTTCCTGGCCGAGGACGTCGAAGACCTCAAGCAGGAGTGCCGCCGTCGGGAGGCCGACGAGCTCGAGGCGGTGATCGAGGCGGCGCTCCAGGACCCTATCGTTACGCTCCGGACGCTGCCCGGCGAGGCGTAGCGCCGACTGTTCACCACGGAAGCATCGGTCTTCGAAAGGATCCAATCTCCCCCGCCGGACGTTCGCGCTTCGATGATCAGGGCATGGCAATCGGGATCGGCGAGCCGATGGGCGCTCCTCCCCCTCCGGCTGGTGGTGGGGTTCGGGTTCGTCGCTCACGGGTTGGCGAAGTGGACCAGGGGTCCGGCGGGCTTCGGGAAGCTGCTGGCGCACGTCGGGGTGCCGTTGCCGATGGGGACGGCGTGGCTGGTCACGCTGCTCGAGGTGTTCGGCGGGCTCGCTCTCATGGCGGGGGCGCTGGTGGTGCTCGCGAGCGTGCCGCTCATCGTCTCGATGCTCGTTGCGATGTTCACGGTCCAGCTACGCTACGGGTTCAGCTCGGTCACCACGATCGGGCTCACGCCCGACGGGCCGGTGTTCGGTCCGCCGGGGTACGAGATCAACCTGCTGTACATCGCCGCGCTGCTGGCGCTGATCCTGGCGGGCCCGGGCGCGTACTCGGTGGATGGGTGGCTGGTGCGACGGTCTGCCGCCGCTAGGAAGCCGATTCCTCCGGTGGTCCCGAGGCGCGGGCCACCTGGTCGGCCTTGATCTTCGCGGCGTCGAAGCGGCGGGCGGAGGCGGTCATCTTCTCGATGGTCTCGTCGAAGTCGGCCTTCGCGCCGCGCTTGAAGCGGAGCGGGTTGATCCGGGCGACGACGAAGGCACGCAGATACGGACTGTCGAAGCCGCGGTCCTTCAGGCTGCTGATCGCCCCGGCGACGGCCTCCTCGAGCTCGAGCAGCCTGGCGGCCCGCTCCCGGCGAATCTCGAGCGCCTTCGGCAGTGACGCGCCCAGAAAGTTGTCGATCCGCCTGAGCACCGGATGATAGGCCCCGCCGGCAAAGCGGCCGTTCTCCAGGTAGCACAGCCCCAGCGTCACCAGCGCCGCCTCCTCGAACTCGGCCTCGAACGCCTTTTCGGGCCGGTCGTCCAGCTCAGCCAGCCCCTGCGCCAGCCGGGCCACTTCGAGCGCGCGCTCCCGGAGGTTGTGAGCCTTCTCGGTGTTGAGCAGAAGGATGCGCTGCGCCACTTCGGCCTCCGGGACCACAATCGCGACGGCGGCGCGAGCGCCGAGGGTGCGGAGCGCGGCCAGGCGGTGATTGCCGTTCGGCGTCCAGTACTGCCCTTCGGGGGTGCGGACCACGATCATCGGGTCGAGAAACCGGCCGAGCTTGTCGATCGCGGTGCAGAGCCTGGCGACGTGCGGGTCCGAGAGATCACGCTGGTACGGCGTGGGCTGCACGAGATCGATCGGGAGGCCGGCGAAAACCTGCCAGTTCCCGCCGAGCGGATCGCGGTACACCGAGAGAACCGAGCCCCCATCGGTTTCGATAGCTTCGGCGACGCGGGTGACGGCGGCGGGCGGGGAGCCCGTGTCGAGCGCGCCGGCGGCGACTCCACGGGACTTCGGGGCACCCTCCGGGCGCTTCTTCCGGCGAGGTGCGGACTTCTTGCGGGCGGGCTTGGGGTCGGGCATACGGGGCTCCAGGTAGCGGCGGCGTCCGACGGCGGGCACCTGTAAACGAGTATGCAGCCAGCCTCCGGCGGCGGGAAGACATGCCCCCGCTGGGCGAACCGTCCCGGCCGGTACGGCGGGCGACAGATGGGACAGGCGCATGAGCGAGCGAATGCGGCGCTTCGAGATCGAAGATCCTGATTCCACGGACATCGAATTTCTCGAACAGCGACTGTACGAGTTCTACACCGCCACGACCGGTCTCAGCGACGGCCGGAGTCTCGGTGTCTTTCTTCGTGACGAGGCCAGGCGCATCGTGGCGGGAGCCGCGGGGTATACCTGGGGAGAAACGTGCGAGCTGCGGCAGGTCTGGGTGGCAGCGTCCATCCGCCGGCGTGGTATCGGCCGACGCCTGATGGTCGAGGTCGAGGCGGAAGCCGTGCGACGCGGCTGCCGGCAGATCGTGCTCACGACGCACAGCTTCCAGGCGCCCGCGTTCTATCGCAAGCTCGGCTTCGAGGTCATCTCGGAGGTTCCCGATTTTCCCCGCGGGTATTCGGCATTGGTGCTGCGGAAGCGGGTTGAGGAAAGCGCCCACCCTGTGGTATAAAGCCGACCTCGAAAGGACGAACCCATGGCGACGAACACCATCCGGCTTCACCGCGTACTCCATGCACCCCCGGAGCGGGTCTACCGAGCCTTCCTGGATGCCGATGCGATGGCCAAGTGGCTGCCGCCCAACGGCTTCACCTGCAAGGTGCACCAGCTCGACGCCGCGGTCGGCGGGGTCCACCGGATGTCATTCACGAACTTCAGCACCGGGCGGAGTCATTCCTTCGGTGGGACCTACCTGGAACTGCTCCCAAATCAGCGGATCCGCTACACGGACAAGTTCGACGACCCGAATCTGCCAGGCGAAATGCAGGTGACGGTCAGCCTGCGGCAGGTCTCCGTGGGCACCGAGTTGACCGTGGTCCAGGAGGGCGTCCCGGACGTCATTCCTCCCGATGCGTGCTATCTGGGATGGCAGGAATCGCTCACGCTGCTGGGGCGACTGGTCGAGGCCGAGATCCCGGCGTAGCGGGACCCGCTGTGACCCGTGACCTTTCGCGGCCGCGGTCGCCGCGACTATCCTGGCGCCGACACCGACACGAGCACATCATGAGCAGCGCCAAAGATCGTAACCGGGACGAAGCGTCCCTGGACAAGAAGCTCGAGGAGCTCTACGAGCTCATCGAAGGGATCGAGATCGCGATGTTCACCTCCCGCCGCCCGGACGGCGGGCTGGTCTCACGCCCCATGGCCACCCAGACGCAGGCGGAGGGGAGCGATCTCTGGTTCGTGACCGACATCGAGTCGAACAAGCTCGACGAGCTGGAGTTCGACCCGCATGTCAACCTCGCCTACTATCGGGACCGCACCAGGGAATGGGTCTCGGTGAGCGGGCTCGCCACCGTCTCGCAGGACCGCCGTGCCATTCGGGAGCTCTACCGGAAGGACTGGAAGGCCTGGTTCGGGGATGAAGGAGGAGAGCGGGACGGCGGGCCGGACGATCCACGGATCGCCCTGATCCTGGTCGATGTGGAGTCGGTGACCTACCTCAAGGTCGACAAGCCGCGGCCGGTGGTGCTCTTCGAGGTCGCCAAGGGCATGGTGACGGGGACGCCCCCGCACGTGGGTGCGCTGCGGAAGGTGAGCGGCGACGAGCTCGAGCGGGGGCGGTAGGACCCGCACGGCGATGGCCTCCCGTGCGCGGCTGGCGGTGCGCCAACCGGCTGCTCCGGGAGCGACGCGCAGGCGATGATGCGCGCTGACCTCTCACCTATCGGTGCGGTGCTCGTCGGCGAGGCCGATCCCGACATCGTGGCGTTGGAGGCACAACTGCGGGAGGCGCAGTTGTCCGCCGATGTGGCGGCGCTCGACCGGCTGATCGCCGACGAGCTCCTCTTCACCGGCCCCGACGGCCGGCTGGCCACCAAGGCCGAGGACCTTGCGTCGCACGGTGCAGGCATCGTGAGATTCCGGCAGCACGAACCGGAGGAGCTCAGAGTTCGCCCGGCGGGCGACAGGGTCCGTGTTGTCGCGCTTCGCGCTCGGCTGGTGGTCGAGGTCGAGGGTGCGCCGGTCTCCGGGACGTTCCGCTATACGCGCGTGTGGGCCCGCGAGGACGGTGGCCCGTGGCGCGTCGTTGCCGGGCACGTGAGCGAAGTACGCGGGCCGGCGCGGGACGACGGAGCACAGGGCTGATGATTCGCGACCTTCTCGATCGACTGTCCGGGCAGCCCCGGGTCCACGGCATGCCCGTCCGCCTCCTCAACACCCGCTCCGATATTCGCAACGCCCAGGTGCTCGAGCGGCTCGGCGCGGCGCTCGATCTGATCGCGGCCTACGCGCCCCGGCGCTATCGCCGCCTTCGCACCGATTTCTCCGGCTTCGTCGTGCAGCGCTTCGCCTGCCGTGGCGCGTTCTTCCCCGAGTCGCGCGAATGCCTGGTGGAGCTGACCTTCACGGTGAACCCGCGCCATTCGGTCGCCGAGATCGCCGCGTCGATCGTGCACGAGGCCACGCACGCGCGGGTCGCGCGGATGTGCAGGGTGAAGCCGCCCGATTGGCATGCGCGCGAAGAGCGACTCTGCCGCCGCGCGGAACTGGAGTTCGGGCTCGCCCTGCCGGACGGTGCCGTGGTGGTCGAGCGCGCGCGCCAGTCACTGGCGCTGGGTGACCGGGGGGTCGCGCCTGCCGTCGATTGGGCCGAGGCGGCCCGGCGCGTCGCCCAGGTGGACGCGGACGCGCGCGGGAGCCGCGAGCCGCCGGCGTGACCCGCTGACGCGTGATGGCAGTGCGCGTTCGACCGGCGCGGACCGACGAGCGGGAGCGGCTGCTCGAGCTGTGGGAGCGCTCGGTTCGTGCGACGCACCAGTTCCTTGGGCAGGACGACATCGCGACGCTCCGGCCGCTCGTGGCCAGGGAACTGGCGGGCGGCGCGGTCCAGTGGTGGGTGCTCGCCTCGGACGACGACGTCCCGATGGGTTTTCTCGGCTACACGCCCGACACGATTGAGGCCCTGTTCCTCGACCCTGACCACCGCGGCCGGGGCGGGGGCACGCTTCTGGTGGCGCACGCTCAGGCACTGAGCGGGCGCGCGCTGGCGGTGGACGTCAACGAGCAGAACCCGGCCGCGCGAGGGTTCTACGAGGCGCTTGGCTTCGCCGTCGCCGGACGGTCGGCACTCGACTCGGGTGGACGCCCGTTTCCGATCCTGCACCTGAAGCGACCGGCACCAGACTGAAACCTTGCCCGGGGCGGCTCCGTACCCGAAGCATCCCGCTCCCGGAGCCACCGCGTGCTGATCCATGCCTCCGCCCTGCTGTTCGCTTCAATTACCGTGGCCTCAAAGCCCGCCGCCATTCTTGATACGCTGCTCGACGTGGGCAGCTACCACCTGCACCTCGTGGTGTACCGGGGGACCAAGCCGGTCACGATCGTGTTGGAGTCCGGCGGCGGAGCGACGCTCGACGGCTGGTCGGGCGTGGATACCGCGCTGGCACGCCGGACCGGCGCCACCGTCGTGGCCTACGATCGGGCGGGGTTCGGCCGGAGCGAGACCGGCCCCGCCGACCTGACGCCGCAGGAGCAGGTCCGGCAGCTCGACGATGCGCTCGTGCGGCTCGGCACGCCGCCGGCCCGGATCGTCGTGGGCCATTCCTACGGCGGGGTCATGGCGGTGCTTCAGGCCCATCTCGATCCGGTCAAGGTACGCGGGCTCGTCCTGGTCGACCCGATGAACGCGCGCTTCGTCGCGGCCACCGGTGACTTCGTCTACTCGACCGTGCCGCGCATCGAGCACCCGGCCACGCGGCGCGACTCGGCTCTCGTGCGGATGGTTGCGGGATTCGACGCACTTATCCATGATCCCGTCGCCTCCGACTCCGGTCTTCACGTCCCGATGGTAGTGCTGACGGCCGGCGAGCTCTGGTGGGGCAAACCCGGCATCGATCGCGCATGGCGCGCGGCGCACGAAGCGATGGTGCGGGAGGCCCCGGACCGGCGGCTCGTGATCGTCGAGGGGTCGAAGCATCAGATCCCGGAGCGGCGCCCGGATGCCATCGTGTCGGCGGTCGTCTCGCTCATGTCCCGGCATGCTCCCTGACTCCCCAACCGATCAACGCATGACACCCACCTCCCAGCAGGCCGTCCTGCAGCGCGCCAACGAGCTGGCGCTCGCCTTCCTGAGCTCGCTCGACGCGGCGCCGGTCCAGGCCACCGCTTCACTCGCCGAGCTGCGGCGCCGCTTCGTGCAACCGCTTCCTGACGACGGCGTGGATCCCGTCACCGTCATCGAGGATCTCGCGCGCGATACCGCCGGCGGCCTGCTCGGGAGCGCGGGAGGCCGGTTCTACGGCTGGGTCATCGGCGCCGGGCTCCCCGCCGCGGTGGCCGCCGACTGGCTCACCTCGGTGTGGGACCAGAACGCCGGCCTCTACGCCTGCGCACCGGCGGCCGCGGTGGTGGAGGAGGTGTGCGGCACCTGGCTCAAGGACCTGCTGGGCGTTCCGGCGGGGGCGTCGTTCGCGCTGGTGACCGGCTGCCAGATGGCGCACTTCACCTGCCTGGCGGCGGCGCGCCACGCGGTGCTCGAGCGCGCGGGATGGGACGTGAACCGCGACGGCCTCTCCGGCGCGCCGCGCATCCGCCTGCTCACCTCCGCCGAGGTACACGGTACCACCACGCGCGCCGTCCGGATGCTGGGCCTCGGCACGTCGAGCATGGAGGTGCTGCCGAGCGACGAAGCGGCGCGCCTCGCGCCCGGCACCCTGCGCCGGGCGCTGGACCGCGAGCCCGGCCGGCCCACGATCGTGGTGCTCCAGGCCGGCGACGTGAACTGCGGCGCCTTCGATCCGTTTCCCGATCTCATTCCGATGGCGCGCGAGGCCGGCGCGTGGGTCCACGTGGACGGCGCGATGGGGCTCTGGTGTAATGCCGTCACCGAGCTGCGCCACCTGCTCGCCGGCGCGGAGCAGGCCGACTCCTGGGCCACCGACGGCCACAAGTGGCTCAACGTACCGTACGACTGCGGGTACGCGTTCGTCGCCCACCCCGAGCATCACCGGGCGGGGATGCAGCACCGGGCCAGCTATCTCGCGTACGCGGAGGAGGCGCGCGACGAGCTCGACTGGAACCCGGAGCACTCGCGCCGCGCGCGCGGCTTCGCCACCTGGGCGGCACTGCGCGAGCTGGGTCAGGGCGGCGTGGCCGACCTGGTCACGCGCTGCTGCCGCTTCGCCCACGACATCGCGACCAGGATCGGTGCCCTGCCGAATGCGCGGGTGATCGCCGTCCCGCAGATCAACCAGGGCCTCGTCCGCTTCCACGACCCCCGCCCCGACGCGGTCGAAGGCGACCACGACCGTCGAACCGACGAGGTCATGGCCGCCATCAACGCCACCGGCGAGGCCTTCTTTACCGGGACCACCTGGCGCGGCATGCGCTGCATGCGGGTCTCGGTTTCGAGCTGGCGAACCACCGCGGACGATGTGGACCGCGCGGTGGCCGCCGCCGAACGGGCCCTGGCGGTTACGCCGCCGAGCGCAGGGCCGTAAGCGCCGCCCGGATGCGGGCGAGGTGATGATAGCTGTGCCGCATCGCATGGTCTTCGATGAAGAACTGGCACGTGAGCGGTGCATCGGCGTTGAGCGAGACCGGGGCGGCGCGGTCGAGCTCCTCGTCGCTCAGCGCCCGGACGGCAGCCGCGGCGGCCGCGCTGTTGCGGCGCAGCAGGTCCAGCGCCTCCGACCGGGTGGTGTTCGCGTGCTCCCGGGCGTGCGCGGCGTTGATGGCGTCCACGTCGGCCCAGGTCACGCCCGTGATGGGATCGCCCGCCGCGAGCGTCTGGGCCAACTGAATTTCCAGCGGGTACATGGTCGCGACGTGGTGGACGGTCACGCCCACCGTGCGACCGTCATGCGGCACGCGGATGCTCCACTCGGCATCGGTCAGGCTGAGCGCAAAGGCGGCCAGGGCGCGCGCGCCGTACTCCAGGCGGGTGGCGAGGGCTTCGGAACGCCGGTGCATCGTGCACCTCCTGTTGGGGAATCGTTGCCGGACGGCCCGGTCAGGCCACCCGCACCTGCACATCGAGATATTCGGCCACGACCGCGGTGCTGCCGTCGGTGGCCACGTTGTTGACCGTGAAGAGGCGCGTGAGCTCCTCCCGCAGGCGGCTCGCGCCTTCCGGACCGGCCGCCGTGATCGTGGCGACCGTGGGCCCGTAATAGGCGGCGAAGACCTCGGCCACGCCGGCCGCGGGGAGCGCGAAGCGAAGCTCCAGCGTCTGCCGCTCGCAGCGCACCGAGCTCGCGCCCCAGCCGAACCGCGCCCGCACCACGCCGTCCTGTCCCCAGGCCAGCGAGCTCGGCACGCCCGCCGGCGGCGGCACGATGGCGGTGTGGGCGCGCAGCATCTCACCCACGAAGCCCTCCGGCGTCCAGTTGGCCATCGCAATCCGGCCGCCTGGCCGCGTCACCCTGAGCAGCTCGGCCGCGACCCTGTCCGGCCGGTAGGCGAACATGGCGCCGAACATCGTCACGGTGGTGTCGAACCGGTTGTCGGCGTACGGGAGCGCCTCGGCATCGCCCACCTCGAAGGCGATGCGCCGGCCGGCGATCCGCGCCTCCTCCTGCGCGATGGCGATG
>DASUXW010000050.1:0-31929 GCA_036377715.1 Gemmatimonadales bacterium | reverse complement strand
AGTCGTGAGGTCGCACACCCTTCACGACTCACGACTCACGACTAATGCCCCACCACCTTCGGCGCATGCTCCGTAAACGAATACGACCCCTTCGGGCACTTGACCGCCGGGTTCGTGGGCGAGAAGGTGCCGGCCGGATTGTTCTTCCATAGCCAGACGTGCAGGTCGTAGTGGTGCAGCCCCTTGGGCTGGAGCGGCTCGTGGCCTTCCATGGGGCCCTGGAGCTCACGGCCGAAGATCGTCGGGCGAGTGCCACCCGCGACGCTCACGGGGACGAACCACTCCGCCGCGGCAAGCTCGAGCTTGTCGCCCCTGGGCTCGTAGATCAGCACCTGGGGCTTGGCCGGGTCCAGCGTGGCCCCGATGTTATGGAAGTTGAGGAAGTGCACGCCCATGCCGCCGGGGGTGTACTCCATGCTGCCCTCACCACCCTTGAGGTACTCCACGCACGCGACCGAGGAGAGGTAGCCGTCGTGCACCGCCATGACGGGATCCCGGTACTTGTCCAGCGCTGCCCGGGCCTGCTCGAGCTCCGGAGAGAGTGGCTCGGATGCGGACGAGCTTACGGACGCATTCCGTTCGGTCTGGGCCGCGGCGGGCGGAGCGGTAAGGCTCGACCACACCGCTACCGCCGCGGCGGCCGCGAAAACGGTCCTGCGCATGGGGCACCTCGGGTAGGGGAAGCCCCTACGGTGCGGCCCGGTACCGGGGCCGTCAAGGCTTCCCGCGCAGCACCTGGAGCCAGTTCTCGGCCAGGATCAGCTCGCTCTGCTGCGACAACTGCCCCTCCCGGATCATCAGGAACCGTCGCCCGTCGGGGCTCACCGCGAATCTCGGGTACGAGCCCGGGCGGAGGTAGGGGTCGACGGAGAAGAGCTTCCGCTGTTCTCCCACCGAGAAGGTGGTGCCGGGCCGGATCTCGGCCGCGATCATCTCGGTCTTCCCGTTGACGTAGAACAGCTCCCGGCCGTCCGGCGACCAGGCCGGCTCCGTCCCGCCCGTGGTGGATACCTGCCACTTGGCCGTAGCCGTCTCCGGGAAGGGCCGCACGTACACCTCCATCGCGCCGGATTCGTTGGATGCGTACGCCAGCCAGTGGCCATCGGGCGAGAGCGCCGGGAACATCTCGTTGGCCGGCGTCTTGACCAGGGGCACCAGCGCCGTGTCGCCCGTCCGCACGGCAAGAATGTCGGCATTGGTCGGTCCGCTGACGGACGTCCGTACCACCAGCCACCGGCCGTCGCGCGAGGGCTGGACCTGCCCGAAGTCGAGCGCCGATGGGACGACCCGCCGCCCGGCGCCGGTGCCGTCGGCCCGATGCGCGTTGATCGATCCCACACCCTGGCCGGCCCGATCATTGAGGCTCAGCACTTCCTTTCCGTCGGGCGACCAGGCCGGCCGCACGCTCGACGTGTCGCCGAAGGTGATCCGGGAGAACGGGCCGGAGGGGAGCTGCTTGACCCAGATGTCGGTGCGGCCGCCGCGGCCGAGCGTGGCGGCGAGCGCCTTGCCGTCCGGGGAGAGCGCCATCTCCTCGATGCTGCCCTGGGGGTCCCACGCCGGGTCCACCTCGCTGGCAGAGCCCTCGCGGCTGACCCAGACCGCTCGGCGAGAGGCGGCGGCCCCGCCCGTCGTGTAGAGCAGCGTCCCGTTCCCGGAGAGCGCGACGTCCACGTTGAAGCCGCCGTTGCGCACCCCGATCCCCTCGGCGAGCGCGATGGGGGCGCCGGTCACCTCGACCTTCTTTCGATCGAACGGCAGAGCGATCAGCTTCCCGTCCGCGGTGACCACCAGAAGGTGCCCCGTGGGCGAGTAGCGGGCGAGCACCCCCCGGGTGAGCACGTGCGCCTGCCCGTGCGGCAGCGTCATCCCCATAATCTCGAAGTCGCCCATCGCCTGCGCGCTGCGCCGCGTCCGGAACACGAGCCCGGTGGCGCCCGGGAGCACGCTGGGCCACTCGGTCCCGGCGACGCCCTTGTCGGCGGCGAAGCTGTAGACCTGCTCCACCGTGCCGCCGGTAGGCCGCACCCGCGCGATCCCCGAGTCCACCTCGAAATAGACGAAGCCGTCGTCGCCCCAGTCGCCCGCGGTGCTGTTGGCCCGGTCGTACAGCGTCAGCGTGGGTGCGCCCTCGAGGGAGGCGACCTTCACGACCGTGCCGTTCTGGATGAAGCCCACCTGCCGGCCGTCGGGCGAGAAGAACGGGCTCGAGCCGCCCTCGCTGCCCGCGATCGGCGTGGCGGCGAGCTGGTCCATGCGCCGGACCCAGAGCCGCGGGTTGCCTTCGCCCGGGCCGAGGTAGACCATGCGCCGGCCGTCACGCGAGATCGCGACCCGGGAGCCTCCAGTGGGCGGCGCCGCCTGGAGCGCCTCCCCCGTGCGGAGCGCGATGCTGAACTGGTTGAGCGGGGCGACCGGCGCCGGGCGGAGCCACCCCCAGAGTGCGGCAGCGGTAGCGACCGCGGCCACGGCGAGCGCGGCGATCGTGAGCGGCGCCGGCCGCCGGGCCGGCGGTGCTCCGGGGCGGGTGGCACCGGGCAAGACGGCGGTGGTGACCGCCGAGGCATACCCCTTGTTCCCGAGCGCCGCGGCGAATTCCGCGGCGCTCGCGAACCGGTCGGCCGGGAGCTTCTCGAGCGCGGTGAGCACGGCGGCTTCCACATGCGGCGGGATGGTATGCCGCTGCGGCAGCATAGGCCGCGGCGTCTCGGTGAGCACCCGCGCCACGACGGCCTGGGCCGTGGTACCGGTAAAGGGCGGCTCGCCGGTCAGCATCTCGTAGAGCACGGCGCCGAGCGCGTACACGTCCGAGCGGGCCGTGATCTCCCGCTCGCCCATGGCCTGCTCGGGGCTCATGTAATGAGGCGTGCCAAGCGACATGCCGGTCTCCGTCATCCGCCCGCCCCCCGCCCGGCTCGCCGCGAGGGCGATCCCGAAGTCCGCCACCAGCGCCTGCCCATCGTGGAGCAGGATGTTCTCCGGCTTGATGTCCCGGTGCACGACGCCATGCCGGTGGGCGTAGTCCAGCGCGCTGGCCACCTCGGTGGTAATGCGTACCGCGTCGGCTACCGGCAGTTGCTTCTCGCGGGTGATCCGGTCGCGCAGCGTCTCGCCCTCGACGAAGGGCATGACGTAATACAGGAAAGTCGTTAGTCGTGAGTCGCTAGTCGCTAGCGAGTCACTGGCGACTAGCGACTCACGACTAACGACCGCCTCCCCCGAATCGAACAGTGGCAGTATGTGCGAATGCTGCAGATTCGCCGTCAGCTGAATTTCCGCCAGGAACCGCTCGGCGCCGATGACGGCGGCCAGCTCGGGCTTGAGGACCTTGAGGGCGACGCGGCGGTTGTGGCGGAGGTCGTGGGCCAGGAAAACGGTGGCCATGCCGCCGGCACCGATCTCGTGGTCGAGACGGTAGCGGTCGGCCAGCGCGGTCTGGAGCCGCGCGAGGAGCTCGGGCATGAGGTGGCCGGGAGAGGGGTGCAGTAAGATGGTGCGCGGGAGCGGGGTTGGCCAGTCGGAAGGAGTCGTTCGTCGTTAGTCGTTAGTCTTTAGAGGCCCGCTCACGACTGGCGTCCAACGGCTGCCGACTCTCCTCAACCGCCTACGCGGCGAAAGCCCATGCCCTTCACCCACGCCCTCGTCCGTCCCCCTGCCGATACCTTCGCCGCCGGGATCACCTCGGCGGAGCTCGGCGCGCCTGACCTGCTGCTCGCGCGGGAGCAGCACGAAGCGTACTGCCGGGCGCTCGAGCGGCTCGGGGTCTCCCTCGTACGCCTGCCGCCCGATCAGGAGTTCCCCGACTCCACCTTCGTCGAGGACGCCGCCATCATCGCCCGCGGCGGCGCGCTCCTCACCCGCCCGGGTGCGCCAAGCCGTCTCGGCGAGGTGACGTCGGTGTGCGCGGCGCTCCGGCCGTGGTTTCCCGAGCCCGAGGGCATCACCCCGCCGGGGTCGCTGGACGGCGGCGACGTGTGCGAGGCGGGCGCGCACTGCTTCATCGGCCTCTCGGAACGCACCGACGCCCAGGGCGCGGCCCAGCTCGCGGCGTGGCTCGGCCGGCGCGGCATCGGCGCCAGCACCATCGACATCCGGGGTATGGCCGGCCTGCTTCACCTCAAGACGGGGCTGGCCTGGCTTGGCGGGCGTCGGCTGCTCGCGGCCGGCGGTCTCGCCGGGCACGAGGCGCTCCGCGGCTGGGAGGTCGTGCCGGTACCGGCGGGCGAGGAGTACGCGGCCAACTGCGTCCGCGTGAACGATGCGGTGCTCGTCGCCCGGGGCTACCCGGCCACGGCGTCGCTGCTCGGCGGGCTGGGGCACGAGGTCGTGCCGCTGGAGATGTCGGAGTTCAGGAAGATGGATGGGGGATTGAGCTGCCTGTCGCTCCGGTGGTGAGCTGCAGACGGCAGAGAGTTGACGATTCCGCGCCCAAGTCCTACCGTAGGCTGTCGCATCTGATCACCGCAGCCCCTGCCCGGCGGGCGCACAGCCTGCCGGGTTCCTCGCCTTTCCTACCGGAAGCATCGGAGATCCCATACATGGCCGCACCTACCACCGGCACGCGAATCGTGCGAGGCGCCTGTCCCCAGGATTGTCCCGATACCTGTGCCTTCCTGTATCACGTCGAAGGCGACCGGCTGATCGAGGTCACCGGCGACCCCGACCACCCGATGACCAGCGGCGGACTCTGCGTGAAGCTCAAGAACTACGCGGAGCACCACTACCACCCCGAGCGGCTGCTCCACCCGCTCCGGCGCGTGGGACCGAAAGGGAGCGCGGAGTTCGAGCAGATCACCTACGACGAGGCGCTGGCCGAGATCAGGCGCCGCTGGACCGACATCATCCAGCAGTACGGCAGCCAGGCCATCGTCAACCACTGCTACCTGGGCAACCAGGGCACGCTCAACGGCCTCACCAGTGGCGATGCCTTCTTCAACCGGCTCGGCGCCACCATCGGCGAGAAGTGCTACTGCGAGTCGGGCTCCTCCACCGCGTGGATCATGACGGTGGGCCCCACCGGCGGACTGGACGTCGAGAGCCTGGCCCACGCGAAGTACATCATCGTGTGGGGCATGAACATGATCAGCACCAACCTGCACGGCTGGCCGTTCATCCTGAAGGCGAGAGAGAACGGTGCCAAGGTGGTGGTGATCGACCCAGTGCGCACCCGGACGGCCAAGGCGGCCGACTGGCACATCGCCATCCGTCCCGGCACCGACGGCGCGCTCGCGCTCGGCATGATGCACGTGATCATCACCGAAGACCTGGTGGATCACGACTACGTCGAGCGGTACACCATCGGCTACGAGGAGCTGAAGGCGCGGGCGCTCGAGTTCCCACCCGAGCGGGTGGCGGCCATCACCGGCATCCCCGCCGGGGACATCCGGACTCTCGCGCGCGAGTACGCCACCATGCAGCCATCTGCGATTCGGGAAGGCGTCGCGATCGAGCGCTCGCCCGGCGGCGGCGACGCGGTGCGGCTCGTCACCTCGCTGCCCGCCCTGGTCGGCGCGTGGCGGCACGTGGGCGGCGGCGCGGTCGAGATGCCGATCTGGGACTTCCCGTTCAACTTCGACTTCATCCAGCGGCCCGACTGGATCCGCCCCGGTACGCGCGTGGTCAACGAGCTGGACCTCGGCCGCGCGCTCAATGGCGAGCTGGGGCTCGATCCGCCGCTCATGTCGGTCTTCATCCACAACTCCAATCCCGTCTCCCAGCAGCAGAACGCCAACCGCATGGTCGAGGGCCTCAAGCGCGAGGACCTGTTCACCGTGGTGAGCGAGCTCTTCATGACCGACACCGCCCGCTTCGCCGACATCATCCTCCCCTCGACGCTGCAGGCGGAGCAGTACGACCTGCAGGTCACCTGGGGCCACCTCTACGTCATGCTCAACCAGCCGGCCATCCCCGCGCCGGGCGAGTGCGTTCCCAACGTCGAGATGTTCCGCCGCCTGGCGAAGACGATGGGCTTCGACGACGCCTACTGGTCGATGAGCGACGACGAGCTGCTCATGAACATGTACGACTGGAACGCGCCCGCGCTCCAGGGGATCACGCTCGAGCAGCTCAAGGAGAAGGGATGGATGCGGCTCAACGTCGGCCTGCCGCACGAGCGCGCTCCGCACGCGCAGGGCAACTTCAAGACTCCGTCGGGCAAGTGCGAGTTCAAGTCGGGTGCGGCCGCCAACGGCAACTTCGTGGTGCCGGTCTGGCGCAACGGCTACACCGAGATGCAGTCGGGCGAGCCGGTGGACCCGGTCCCCAACTACATCCCGCCGACCGAGGGCGGCGAGCGGTTCCCGCTCAACCTGCTCTCGCCCAAGCCGCACGCGTTCCTCAACTCGCAGTACGCCAACGAGCCGATGCAGCAGCGCCGGATGGGCGAGCCGTTCGTGGTGATCCATCCGAAGGACGCCATGGCCCGCAACATCCGCCAGGGCGACTACGTGCGGGTCTGGAACGAGCGCGGCACGTTCGAAGGCCGGGCGGAGATCAGCGAGGACGTGATCGAGGGACTGGCGATGTCGCCGCTGGGCTACTGGCCCAACCTCACCCGCAACGGCTCGGCGGTGAACTCGACCACCTCGTCCCGGCACTGCAACCTGGGCGGGGCCGGGACCCAGTCCGACAACCGGGTCGAAATTGCGAGGATCTGACGTGCCGCCGGTCGTGGGGTTCGTCGGGCCGAGCGGCAGCGGCAAGACCACGCTCATCACCCGGGTGCTCCCCGCGCTCCGCGCCGAGGGACTCCGGGTGGCGGTGCTCAAGCATGCCCACTGCGGGTTCGACATGGACCGCCCGGGCAAGGACAGCTTCCGCGTGCGCCAGGCGGGCGCGGCCGAGGTGCTGATCGCCTCGCGCTCGCGCTGGGCCCATCTGGGCGAGCTGGAGGGGGGGCTGGACGAGCCGCCCTTCCGCGAGCTGCTGGCGCGGTTCGATCCGGTGCGGGTGGACCTCGTGCTTGCGGAGGGGTTCGCCCGGGAGTACTACCCGAAGATCGAGGTGTACCGGCCGGCGCTGGGCGAGGCGCCCCGCTGCTGGCCGGCCGATCCGATGGTGATCGCGGTCGCCACCGACGGTCCTGTCATGGTGGCGCCGCCGGTGCGGCGGCTCGACCTCGATGCGCCGGCGGAGGTGGCGGCGTTCGTGCTCGAGCGGTACGACCGCGAACAGGGGACTCGTTTCAAACTGGAGACGGTATGAACAAGGCAGCGCTCGACGCTTTCTGGGATCAGTTCCGGCAGAAGTACGGGGTCTACCTTCGGCTGCTCGAGGCGTTTCCCGAAGACCAGTACCACACGCACCTGGTGCCCGGGATGCGCACCTTCGCCGAGCTTTCGGTCCATATCTCGGGAACGATCGTGCGGGACATCGCTGAGGGCGTGGCGAAGGGCAGGATCACGGCAGACGAAGCGTCGGAGGACGAGACGGCCGCGCGGCTCCACGACCGGGCGGCCCTGGTCGCTTTTGCGCGCGAGTGCTTCGAACGGGCCGACGCGGCCGTGTCGCGGATCGGCGACGCGGAGCTCGCGGCCATGGTGCCCACGCCGTGGGGTTTCGACTTTCCCGGCTCGGTCGCCTTCCATGTCCTGAACGACGAGTTCACGCACCACCGCGGGCAGCTCCACGTCTACGCCCGGCTGGCCGGCTTCGCGCCGCCGTTCATCTGGAGCTACGCGGACAACGCACCGGAGTTCCAGCCGGCAGGCAGCCGGGCGTGAGCACCACTTATCTGATCTTCAAGTTCCTCCACGTCGCCGCCGTGATCGTCTGGCTGGGCGGGCTGCTCACGGTCGGGGTGATCGAAGCCCGGACCGCCCTGTCGGGAGATCGCGGCGTCATGGCGCACCTGGTCCATGTCAGCGCTTGGCACGGGCCCCGGGTGATCGGGCCGGCCGCCTTCGTCACCCTCGTCGCGGGGATGGCGATGCTGATGGTGAGTCCCTACGGCTTCGGGAACGCGTGGGTGATCTGGGGACTGGCCGCGCTCATCCTGTCGGTCGGGATCGGTGCCGAGCTCCAGCGGCGCGCCGGCCTCGAGCTGGAGAAGCGGCTCGAGGCCGGCACCAGGGGCGACCAGCGGATCGGCGCCCTGCATCGCCGGCTGGCGCGGCTCAATCTGCTCAATGTGCTGGTGCTGGCGTCGGCGGTGTGGGTGATGGTGTTCAAGCCGTAGATCGGACGAGCCCCCGGCGCCTTGCGTGTTCTCCCGGGCGCCTGTAGCATAAACATGCCGCGCCGACGCGGCACTGCACCAGCGATCCGCCCTGCGCAGGTCCCTCGCAGTCCTCTCCTGTATGGCCGGGCGTTCCATTCCCCCCTTGATCGTGGAGTCAGTCAAATGAATTCGCGCTTCCTTGTGCTCGCCGCGGCGGGCCTCTTGGCGCTCGCCGCCTGCGGCGAGGAAACCACCGAGCCCGCCGTTCCCTCTTCGCCCGATCTCTCCACCACCAATACATCGTCAGGTCTCGTCGGCATCAACGTCGTGCTCAAGCGCGCGCCGACCGCCGCGCAGCTCGCGCGCCTCGATGCGCTCGGCACCGTGAAGCACCAGTTCCGCGAGATCAACGGCCTCACCATGACGGCCAAGGCGAGCCAGCTCGGCGCCATCCGCGCGCTGCCGTTCGTGAAGGGCGCGGCCATCGACGCCGTGATCAACATCCCGCCGAATACCGACCTGGTGACGGTGCCAGACTTCACCGGCGGCCTGAGCACGTGGGACCAGGACGCTATCGACGTGACGATCACACCGGGCAGCTCGGCGCGGGACGTGACCCAGACGGGACGGGGCGTCTACGTGGGGGTCCTGGATACGGGCCTGCTCTATACCTGGCGGCAGTTTTTCCCCGAAGAGCGGATCGCCACCCAGTACGCGACTTCGTTCGTGGGCGGCGGCGCCCAGGATGTCGGGGCCGTGCGCCAGCCGGGCGGCGACGCGTGGGAGCACGACGTGTGCGCGCACGGCACCCATGTGACCAGCACGATCCTCGGCTATCAGTTGGGATCGGTCGCCTTCCAAGGCACGGCGCCCGAGGCGACGGTGATCCCGGTGCAGCTCCACTCGCGCGGGAGCGCCAACTCCCATAACTCATGCAGCTTCTACAACTCGATCGCGGCCGCCGGCCTGCTCTATTTCGCGCAGCTCAAGCAGGGGCCGCTCGCCGGCCAGCCGCTGGTGGTGAACAACAGCTGGGGCAGCGGCAGCGACGACCCGCTGACGCACGCGGCGGTGGACTACGCGATCGCGCATGGCGTGCTGCTGGTGTTCAGCGCCGGAAACGCCGGTGAGGCCGGGATGGGCTATCCGGGCGCGCTGCCGCAGGTCATCTCCGCGGGCGCGACCGGGTGGACCCAGGAGTGGACCACCGGCACCTGGTGGTTCGCGCTCGATGTGCCGGAGCCGACCCCGCCGAGCCAGTTCTACGTCACGGACTTCTCCAGCCGGGAACTGGCCGGGCAGGACCTCGACGTGCTGGCTCCGGGCTCGTGGGTGGTGGGGCCGTTCCAGCTTCAGCGCGGCAAGCCCAGCTACTTCTTCCTCGGCGGCACCTCGATGTCGGCACCGCACGTGACGGGGACGGTCGCCCTGATGCTGCAGAAGGACGGGTCGCTCACGCAATCGCAGGCCGAGACCACTCTGGAGAACACGGCCATTCCGCTGGCCGCGGGGTGCCGCTCGGTCCTTCCGGCACCAGACGCCACTGCCGAGCAGGTGTGCTGGGGCGCGGACGCGGTCGGGTCGGGAATGCTCGATGCGGACGCGGCGGTAGCGGCAGCGCCATAGCCGTGCTCTAGCCCCCCGGGGGCCGTCACCCCATCTTCTCCCTTATGGCTCCAGCCTACCGGGAGTGCCCCGCCTGCGGGAAGCGCGCGCTCAGCATCGCAACGCGCTGCCCGCAGTGCGGAGAGGAGCTCCCGACCCAGCCGATCCGGTGGGAGATCTCGCGCGACCGGCCGGCACTCCGGCCCCGGAGCGGACGACGGCTTCCGGCCCGGGCTCTGCTGGCCGCGCTGCTGATCGCGGGCGGTCTCGCCGCGCTTGCACTCCGGGGCGGCGAGAAGCGCGGGGCGCCCGTGCCCGCGCCTGCACCGGACACCGCGCCCGCCGCGCTCGAGACCGCCCGCGCCGCCGCATCCCCCGTCATGCCCGATTCCGTCCCCGGCATCGACGCCGTCACGCGCTACGCGCGCACCTGGACCAACGTGCACGACCGCCGGAGCCCGCAGGCCGACGTGGTCGCCGTGCTGCTTCCCGGCGACACCGTCCTGGCCGACTCGCTCCATCGCGGCTGGTGGCGCGTGGCGCTCGAGGGGCGGGTGGTCGGCTACGTGTACGAGCGGACGCTCAGCGACCGACCCGTTACCCCCTAGTCCCATGCCTCGGCCGGCCACGCCCGCTCCCCTCCCCCGCCCCGTCGGGTGGCTGCTCGAGGTCGCCGCGCTCGCCGCGCTCTATTACGCGGCCGCACGCCTGGGGCTCCGCTACGCTTCGATCGGCCAGAGCATCTCGCTCGTCTGGCCGCCCACCGGCCTCGCGATCGCCGCGCTGGTGATCTTCGGGCCGAGGGCCTGGCCCGGCATCGCCGCGGGCGCGTTCCTCGCCAACGCCGCCACCGCCGTCCCGCTCGGCGCCGCCGCCGGGATCGCCGCCGGCAACACACTCGAGGCGGTGCTCGCCGCGGCGCTCCTGGTGCGCGCGTCGGGACGGCGCCCCAGGCTCGAGGACATGCGGACCGCGCGCACGCTGATCCTCGTGGCGGCACCCGCCGGCGCGCTGGTGAGCGCCCTGGTCGGGGTGACCACGCTGATGCTGGCCGGTGCGCTGCCCGGGAGCGCCGCGTCGGCCGTCGCGGTGTGGTGGACCGGCGACCTGCTGGGCACGCTGATCGTCGCCCCGCTGCTCCTCGCCTGGGTCGTCCACCCGCCGCCGCCCCGCGTCGCGCGCGGCATCGCCGAGGTGGTGGCACTCTGCGCCGGCACCATCCTCGCCGCGGGACTCGTGGTCGGTCACCTGCTGCCGATTCCGCCGCTGTTCCGGAGCGTCGACTCCACCTACCTGCTCTTCCCGTTTGTCGTCTGGGCGGCCATCCGGTTCGGCAGCCGCGGCGCGGCCTTGATGACGTTCACCGTCGCGGCCGTCGCGGTATGGCGAACGGTGGCAGGCGGCGGCCCGTTCAACACGCCGTCCGGCGGTGGCACCCTGTTGTCGGTGGCCTGCTACCTCGGCGCGGTCGCCGTCACCGGGCTGCTGCTCGCCGCCGCGTCGGCCCGCGAGCGCGAGAGCGCCACCGACGAGCTCCGCCGCCGCGATGAGCAGCTCCGCATCGCGCTCGACGCCGCGCGTGTCGGGGTGTGGCACTGGTCGGCCGCCGAGAACCGGCTCACGTGGGACGAGCCGCTCCGGCGGATGTACGGCCTCGGCGCGGGCGACACGGTCGCCGGGTACGACGACTTCATCTCCCGCGTGCACCCCGACGACCGCGAGTTCGTGGACGGCACCGTGCGCCGGGCACTCGCCGAGGGCGGGCGGCTGGACTACGAGTTCCGCATCGTGCTGCCCGACGGCCGGGTGCGCTGGATCGCCGACCAGGGGCGGGTGGTGTCCGGCGGCATGACCGGAACCTGCCAGGACGTGACCGACCGCAGAGCCGCGGAAGAGCAGCTCCGGCTGGCGCACCGGATGGAGTCGGTGGGGCGGCTGGCCGGGGGCGTGGCCCACGAGGCCAACAACCAGATGAGCGTGGTGATCGGCGCGGCCGACTTCATTCTCCGCCGGGCGGACCTCCCGCCGGCGGTCCGGGCCGACACCGAGCACATCCGCGCCGCCGCCGAGCGAACCGCCGCGGTGACGGCGCAGCTCCTGGCCTTCAGCCGCCGCCAGATTCTGCGGCCGCAGCGGCTCGATGTGAACGCGGTCCTCGAGCGGTTCCGGCCCGTGCTCCAGCGTTCGATGGGAGAGGACTGCGCCCTCGTGATCCGCCAGGGTGCGGAGATCGGGGCCGTCCGCGCCGACCCCGGCCAACTCGAGCAGGTGCTCCTCAATCTCGCCCTCAACGCGCGCGACGCGATGCCGCACGGCGGCACGCTCACCATCGAGACCGCGGCCGTGGAGCTCCCCTCGGACAGCGCCGGGCTCCCGCAGGGGCTCTCGCCGCGGCCGGGGCGCTACGCGCTGCTCGGCGTGAGCGATACCGGACACGGGATGGATCGGGCGACGCTGGCGCAGGCGTTCGAACCGTTCTTCACGACCAAGGAGGTGGGCCGCGGGACGGGACTCGGCCTGGCGACGGTGTACGGGATCGTGAAGCAGAGCGACGGCTACGTGACCGCCGACAGCGAGCCGGGCCGCGGCACCGCGATCAGAATCTTCCTGCCCGTCTCGGCCGAGCCGCTCGAGACCGGCGCCGAGCCGCGTGCGCTCCCCGCCGCGAAGGGCGAGCTGGTGCTGGTCGTGGAGGACGAGATCGCGGTGCGGGAGATCGCGGCGCGCACGCTCGCCGAGCACGGCCACCGGGTGCTCGAGGCCGCGAGCGGCGCGCAGGCCGTCGAGCTGCTCCGCGCCGGCCGCCGGCCCGCGCTGGTCCTGAGCGACGTCGTGATGCCGGGGATGACCGCGCCCGAGCTGGCGGCGATGGTGGCGAAGCTCGCGCCCGGGACACGGATGCTCTTCACCTCGGGCCATGCGGATACGGACATGGTGCGGCGCGGGCTGATCGAGCCGGGGGTGGCGTTCCTTCCGAAGCCGTTCTCGCCCGAGGGGCTGGTACGCGCGGTGCGGTCGAGCCTCGACGGCCTCACAGCTGTCGCCGCAGAAGCCCCGCCGCCCGCTCCTGGACCCGCTCCCATACCGGCCGGCGCCGCCACGCCTCCAGCGTGACCTGGCGCGACACCCCCCGATCCCGCTCGAACGCCGCCGTCTCTGCCGCCGCGAAGCCGCGGTCGTAGACGTTCAGGTTGGCCTCCTGGTTGAGCCGGAAGGAGCGGTCATCGAAGTTGGTCGAGCCCACCGAGACCCACACCTCATCCACCACCATGACCTTGGGATGGTACATGGTGGGCTGGTACTCGTAGATCCGGACGCCCGCTGCCAGCATCGGTCCCCACGTCGCGCGTGAGGCGCGGCGGACCACCTGCGCGTCGAGGATGGGGCCCGGGACGATGATCTCGACGTCGACGCCTCGGCGCGCCGCCGCGGCCAGCATCTCGACCGTGGTCTCGTCCGGAACGAAGTAGGCGTTGGCGATGAGGATGCGCTTCGCCGCCGAGGCGATGGCGAGCAGGAACATCATCCGCAGGTTGCCGTTCCCGCCCCGCGGCGAGCTCCAGAACACCTGACCGAGCGAGGGACCCACGCGGTCGAGGTCGGGGAAGTAGCCCGGGCCGTCGAGCACCACCCCCTGGGTCTCGAACCAGTCGTCCATGAACGCGGCCTGGAGCTGCGCCACGACCGGCCCCTCCACGCGGAAGTGCGAGTCGCGCCAGTGGTCCTGGTCCTGGGCGTTCCCCAGCCACTGGTCGGCCACGCCCACGCCGCCGGTGAAGCCCACCCGTCCGTCCACGATGAGCAGCTTGCGGTGGTCCCGGCGGTTGACCCGGTCGAGCTGGTAGAAACGGAGCGGCCGGTAGAACACCACATCGGCACCCGCGGCCCGAAGCTGCTCCACGGCGCCGTGGTCCACCTTCTGCGACCCTACCCAGTCGATCAGCAGGTGCACCCGCACGCCCGCTCGCGCCCGTTCGACCAGGGCCGTGGTGAACTCGCGCGCAATGTCCGACGACCAGTAGATGTAGCTCTCGAAGGTGATGGTCCGCCGTGCCGAGTGGATGGCGTCGAGCATCGCGGGGAAGACCTGATCGCCGTTGTAAAGCGGCGTCACCCGATTGCCGGGGACGAAGCCCGGGCCGAGCAGGCTCCCCATCGTGCGCACGAACTGTGAATCGGCCGCGGCATAGCGATGCGGGATGGGCCGCTCGACCTTGCGCTCGGAGCTCGAAAAGACGAACCAGAGCACCGTGAGAACCGCGAGGGCACCCCCGACCAGCACCAGGTGCGAGGCCGCCCATGCCCTCGCCGTTTTGGCCGAGCGCCTTGGTTTCATGCCCTGATCTACCGCGCGCGGGGCGGGTTGGCCAGGGCGGACGGGCGGAAGCGACGCGAAGGGGCATGCCTCAGTTCATGGCTCCTTCGCTTCGCTCAGGATCACTCGCGGGACGCGTCGAGCGCTGTCCGACTGTCCGACTGTCCGCCTGTCCGTCCGCCCGTCCGTCCGTCCGCCCGTCCGTCCGCCCGGCACCACCACCGCATACACCGGGCGGTGATCGCTCGCGCCGCGGGTGTCGCGCACCACGCCGGCCCACTGGGGACCGGCGGGCCGGAGCCCGCGGACGAAGATCTGGTCCCAGGTGAAATAGGAGATGGTGGGGTCGGCGTACTTGGTGAGCCAGCGATAGCCGTTGCGCTGGAAGACGAGCCCGATCCCGAAGCTGTTGAAGTCCCCCGCCACCACGACGGGCCCCCTGAACGACTCGGCGTCGTCGAGGATGGCCCGGACCTGGTCCTCCCGCACCCGGTCCGACCCGCCCGCCGGCGTCTCGAGGTGCACCCCGTAGACCCTGATCGTCAGCCCGCGCACGACGACCTCGGCGGCCGTGGCGGTCCGCCGCTGGCGACGGGTTCGGCTCTCGTGCGGGAGCAGCAGCTTCCAGCTCCGCCGGATCGGCCAGGGCGAGAGCACCGCCGGGCCGAAGTACTTGTGCTCGGTGGGGTGGATGGCGCCCGGGTAGTAGACGTAGTTGAGCCGGAGCGCCCGCGCGATCGAATCGGTCCCGCGATCGTCCATCTCCTCCAGTGTGAGGATGTCCGCGCCCCGGAGACTGTCGCCCCGGAGCACCTCGATGGCGCGGTCGATCCGGCGGGCGAGCTTGACGTTGAAGGTGACGATCCGCATGGGCCCGATGGCGAGGGTATCGCGGTTGAGCAGGGCGTACTCACCGGTGAATCGCGGGCCGGCAGGCTGGACCAGGTTCACCGCGGGGGCGCAGCCGGCCAACAGCAGGAGCGCGACGGCCACGACGCGGAAATAGTGATATGCCTCGCAGCCGCCGGCGCTCCGGGAGCCGATATCGCTATCGCAAGCCACAACGCCCGGATCCGGGCGGTCACCGACACGAACATTGCGGGTAGGAGCCTCGATCATATGCGCATCCTCGATTTCACCACCGCCGCCACCGCCGTACTGCTCGGCGCCGTACCGCTGGCCTCGGCGCACGCGCAGGACGGCGCGAACCGGGACAGCGTGCAGGCCGACGCCAGACTGGTCCGACACGCCCTCGCCGACAACATGCTGGAAGTACGCCTGGGGGAGGTCGCCCAGCACAAGGCCGGCAACAAGGCCGTCCAGGGGTTCGCCGAGCGCATGGTGACCGACCACCAGCGCCTGGAAGATCAATGGAAGGACCTCGCCAAAAAGTACGGCATCACCGTGACCGACACCCTCGGGCCCATGGGCAAGCAGCGGGTGCAGCACATGCAGGGGGTCGACAAGTCGTCATTCGACAAGGATTACATGACCGCGATGCTCAAGGCTCATGCGGACGATGTCGACCACCTGCGGACCGTGATGGATTCGGTGCACTCGGCTCCGGTTCGCAAGCTGATGGACTATGAGCGGCCGATCATCCTCGACCACCTCAAGGCCGCCGCCACCGCCGCCAAGGAGGTCGGGGTGGACAGCACGGTCGTGAACCGGAGCAAGGAGGTGGCGGAAGGCAAGGCGCGCTCGTAGACCTGACTGGCCCGCCGGGGGCTCCGGCGGCATATTCGTTCATCCCCTCCGGAGCTCCTCACGGCCGACGCCGCTGCGCGCCTCGCCACCGCACTGTCCGACCGGTATCGCGTCGAGCGCGAGCTGGGCCAGGGCGGCATGGCCACGGTCTACCTGGCCGAGGACCTCAAGCACGGCCGCCGCGTCGCCATCAAGGTGCTCCATCCTGAGCTGTCCGCCATTCTCGGCGGCGAGCGATTCCTGGCCGAGATCAAGGTCACGGCCAATCTGCAGCATCCGCACATTCTGGGACTCATCGATTCCGGTGAGGCGGTCGTCAGTCGTGAGTCGTCAGTCGTCAGTGGCGCCGTGACGACCGACGACCGACGACCGACGACTTTCCTCTACTACGTCATGCCCTACGTCTCCGGCGAGTCCCTGCGCGCCCGGCTGCTGCGCGAGCGGCAGCTCCCGGTGGACGACGCGCTGCGGCTCGCCCGCGAGGTCGCGTCGGCGCTCGATTACGCCCACCGCCAGGGCGTGGTGCACCGGGACATCAAGCCCGAGAACATCCTGCTTCAGGACGGCGCCGCGCTGGTCGCCGACTTCGGGATCGCGCTGGCCGTGGCGCAGGCCGGCGGCCACCGGATGACCCAGACGGGGATGTCGCTCGGCACGCCGGCCTACATGTCGCCGGAGCAGGCGATGGGCGAGCGGGAGATCGGCCCCCGGAGCGACGTCTACGCGCTGGGTGCCATGACCTACGAGATGCTCGCGGGCGAGCCGCCGTTCACCGGCCCGAACTCGCAGGCGATCGTCGCCAAGGTGCTCACCGAGCAGCCGCCGCCGCTCCGGCCCAAGCGGCCGATGGTGCCGCCGGGCGCCGAGGCGGCAGTCCTGCGGGCACTGCAGAAGCTGCCGGCCGACCGGTGGGGCTCCGCCCGGGAATTCGGTGATGCGCTCGCGGGCACCGGGCCGCAAGCGGCGGCGCCGGCGGCCACCGTCCTCACGCCGGCCGTGCGCGCGCGGCCGCGGCCCTCGATCGCCACGCTGCTCTGGCTCGGCTGGATCGCCGCCGGCCTCGCGACCGCAGTCGCGGCCTGGGCCCTGCTCCGCCCGGTGCCCGAGCCGCCGCCCTCCCGGCTCGCCATCCTGACGCCCGGCCTGGGCGGGAGCGGCGCCACGTCCCTCCGCCGTCACGTCACCTTCCTCCCCGGCGGCGAGGGGGTGGTGTACGTCACCACCGGCGTGGACGGGCGGGTCCACCTGGTGCGGCAGGCGCTCGACGCCGAGCGTGCGACGGAGATCCCCGGCGCCCTGGGAATGTCGAGCCCGCTGGTGTCGCCCGACGGCCGCTGGGTGGTGGGGACGCTCAGCATCAACGCGCAGGTGCTCCGGCTCCCGCTGGCCGGCGGCGGCACCGAGCTGCTGGCGCCCGGGCTCCCCACCTCCGACGATGCCGCGTGGGCCCCCGACGGCGCGCTGTGGGTCTCGACGGGCGAGGGCGCCCTGGCCGAGGTGCGGCGGGACTCGCTGCTCACGCACGTCGGCGCGAGCCAGTACCGCCTGCAGCAGATCTATCCAGACGGGCGGACCGCACTGGTGGTGGCGACCCGGACCGGCAACGCCACAGGACCGGTGCGGCTGGTGGACCTCAGGACGAGGCAGGTCTCCGAGCTGCTGGCGACGCCGGTGATCGAGGCCCGCGTGACCCAGGGGCTCCTGGTGTGTGTCCTCGGCAACGGCAACCTGCAGGCGACGCCGCTCGACCGGAGGTGGCACCGGCTGGCGGGCGAGCCGGTCACGGTCGCCGCCGGGGTGTCCTACACCGGGGCCGCGGTGGCCCAGTTCGCGGTGGCTCCCAACGGCAACGTCGCGTACGTCCCGGAGGAGCCGTCGTCGCTGGTGCTGGTGGACCGGAGCGGGGCCAGCCGGCTGGTCACGGCCGAACGGCACGACTTCCATCACCCGATGTTCTCGCCCGACGGCAAGCGGCTCTCGCTCGACTTCAACTCGGTCGAAGGCCGGAACGTGTGGGTCCTGGGGCTCACCGACGGCACACTCACCCGGGCCACCTTCGACCGCGAGGGACACGACGCCACCTGGTCGCCCGACGGCCGGTTCCTGACCTACATCGCGCCTCGGACGGGCCCGGATGGTACCACGCTCGTGCTCATGCGCAAGCGGCCCGGCAGCGCCGAGCGGGCGGAGACGCTGCTGGTGTCGCCGGCGCTGTCCTACACCGGCGAGTGGCTCCGGGACGGGAGCGGACTGGTCACGACGGCGACCAACCTGCGCGGCGGCGGCAAGGGCCCGGACTCGCGCACCGACGCCGCCCTCGTCCGCGGCGGCGGCAGGGGGCCGATCGTGCCGCTGGTGGCGAGCCCGTTCGCCGAGCAATACGTGGGGGTTTCGCCCGATGGGCGGTGGATCTCGTTCGTGTCGGACCAGTCGGGGCGGGACGAGGTGTACGTGCGGGACCTGGCGGGCGAGCAGGACCAAGTGGTGGTATCGCTCGAGGGCGGAAGCGAGCCGGTGTGGAGCCCGGACGGAAAGGAGCTCTTCTATCGGGAGACGGGGCAGGCGGACCCGGATCTCGTGGCGGCTACGATCGCGACCTCTCCCGCCCTTCGGGTGACCGCGCGGAAGCGGCTCTTTCCCATCGGCGACGTCGTCGCCACGTCGCCGCACGCGAATTACGACGTCTCGCCCGACGGGAAGACGTTCGTGATGGTGCGCCGGAGCCCGGCGGCCCGGATCGTGGTGATCCAGAACCTGCCCGCGCTGGTGCGGCGGATGCGCGGGGGACAGTCGGCACCCTAGCCGGCATCGAGCGCTGGCCTTGCGCCGGATTTCGCCGCATCTTCCAGTCCTCCTCAACAAGCAGCCCACATGCCCGAGCTCGAGAGCCGCCTCCAGGTAGCGCTCGCCGACCGCTACCGGATCGAAGGTGAGGTCGGCGCCGGCGGGATGGCCACGGTCTACCTGGCGCAGGACCTCCGGCACGACCGCAAGGTCGCGCTCAAGCTGCTGCGCCCGGAGCTCTCCGCGGTCATCGGAGCCGAGCGGTTCCTGGCCGAGATCAAGCTCACCGCCAACCTCCAGCACCCGCACATCCTTCCGCTGTTCGACTCGGGCGAGGCCGACTCGTTCCTCTTCTACGTCATGCCGTTCGTGGAGGGGGAGTCCCTCCGGAACCGGCTCAATCGCGAGAAGCAGCTCCCCGTTGCCGAGGCGGTCAGGATCGCGAGCGAAGTGGCGAGCGCGCTCGACTATGCCCACCGGCATGGCGTGGTACACCGTGACATCAAGCCGGAGAACATCCTGCTGCACGACGGGCGGGCGCTGGTGGCCGACTTCGGGATCGCGCTCGCGGCGAGCAAGGCGGGCGGGAACCGGATGACCGAGACCGGGATGTCGCTCGGCACGCCGCACTACATGTCGCCCGAGCAGGCGATGGGCGAGCGGGAGATCACGGCGCGCTCGGACGTGTACGCGCTCGGCGTGGTGCTGTACGAGATGCTCACCGGCGACCCGCCGTTCACCGGGAGCACGGCGCAGGCGGTGGTGGCCCGCGTGCTGACCGAGGCACCGCGGCCGATTCTTCCGCAGCGGCACACGATTCCGCCCGAGATCGAGTCGGCGGTGCTCACCGCGCTCGAGAAGCTGCCGGCCGACCGGTTCGGGAGCGCGGCGGAGTTCGCCGAGGCGCTGGCGGGCCGGGGCCCGGTGCCCACGATCCGCACGGCCGCGGCGCCCGCGGCACGGCCGGCAGCGCCCGGCAAGTTCGCCATCGACCCGGTGAAGCTCGGGCTCTTCGCCGGCCTGGTCCTCGCGGCCGGCGCCGCCGTGTGGGGCTGGCTCCGCTCCGGCCCGGCGCCCCAGGTGAACCGGTTCAGCCTGTCCCTTCCGGCGAGCCAGGCGCTGGCCCCCGTTTCCACCTCGGGGAACCGGGTGGCGATCTCGCCCGACGGGAAGCGGCTGGTGTACGTCGGCCCCGCCCAGCGCGGCACGCAGCTCTGGGTCCGGGAGCACGACCAGCTCAGCGCGACACCCGTCACGGGAACGGAGGGTGCGGGCACTCCGTTCTTCTCGCCCGACGGGCGGCATGTCGGGTTCGTGCTGGGGGGAACAAAGGTCCGGACGGTCTCGCTCGACGGCGGCCCCACCCAGTCGCTGACCGACAGCGCCAACACGACGGGAGGCGACTGGGGGCCGGACGGGTACGTGTACTTCGAGGTGGACTCGGGAATCGCGCGTATTCGCGAGACGGGCGGTCCGATCGAACCGCTCTACAATTTCTTCGCCCACAAGGAGGCCGGCGCCGAGTGGCCGGTGGTGCTGCCGGGCGCCAAGGGGCTTCTATTCCGGACCCGGCGCCCGAACCAGGGAGTGGATGACTACCAGATCGTAGTCATGCCGCTCCCGCACGGCGAGCCGCACGTGCTCATGCGCGGCGTCTTCGCGCGCTACTCTCCTACGGGGCATCTGCTAGTCCTGAGCGCCGACGGCAAGCTGGTGGCCGCACCGTTCGATTTGAAGAAGCTCGCGCTGACCGGTCCGCCCATGGGCCTCGTCGAGGGCATCGGCGTGGAAGTCGGCGGATTCTCGGCCAACGTGGCGCTCTCGAGCACCGGCACCCTGGTCTATACGACGGGCGCCGCCTCACGAACCCGGCAACCGGTGTGGGTCACCCGCGAAGGGGTGGAGAGCCCCGTGGATTCCACCTGGCAGCCGCAGGGCAGTATCGCGTCCTTTGCACTCTCGCCCGATGCCCGCGCGCTCGCCGTGGAAGTGTTCCAGGACGGCAACAACGCCATCTGGATCAAGCAGTTGCCGACCGGACCGTTCTCCCGCCTCACCTTCGGCGACACTACGAACATGCGCCCGACCTGGACCGCCGACGGACGCTCGCTGGTCTACATCGGCAACGCCGGGGTGAACGGGGGGACGCCCATGACCCGTCGCGCCGATGGCACCGGCACCGCGCGGGCGCTGGTGCACTCCACCTGGTCGTTCGCCGCGACGTTCGAGACGCACGACGGCGGCTGGGTGCTGGCGCGCCGCTCGATCGCCGAGGAGGGGTCGGGCGACATCTACGGAATCAGGAAGGGTGACTCAACGCTGGTGCCGTTGGTGACCGGGCCGGCCACGGAGGCGCTGCCGGCGGTCTCGCCCGACAGCCGCTGGCTGGCGTACACCTCGACGGAGTCCGGGTCGCCGGAGGTGTACGTGCGTCCCTTCCCCGATGCCGCCTCCGCCAAATGGCAGGTCTCGACGGCCGGCGGCCGGGACCCGGTCTGGTCCCACAGCGGGCGCGAGCTGTTCTATCGGACCACCGGCGCCCGGGACGAGCTCATGAGCGTGGCGGTCCGCTCCGGCGCGACTTTCTCGTTCGAGCAGCCCAGGGCGATGTTCTCAACCACCGCGTACGTGCTCACCGGATCAGTGGCCTCGTTCGACGTAAGCCCGGACGACAAGCGATTCCTGCTGCTGCGCGAGACCGCGGCGAATGACCGGAACGAGTTGATCGTGGTGCAGAACTGGACCGAGGACCTGAAGCGGCGGGCGCGGAAGTAGACTCAGTAGCCGTACCAGTCCGCCGCCGCCAGACGCCAGTCACCCGTGAAGGCCATGATCAACACCCTGCCACCCTCGGCGCCGCTGCCGCGCGCGTAGCACCAGCGGGCGACCTCGGCGCCTAGCCGCTCGCTCGCCTGGGCGGTCGTATCGCATCCCAGCGCCGTCCAGCGGGTCACCTTCGACGCCAACTCGCCCCACTCTTCCTGCTCATCGTCCGACAGGAAACGCCGGAGGCCCGGCGTGAGCATCGCTGCCGCGGAGTCCTGCGCCAGCGCGTGCAGGACCGTGTCCACGGACACCGGCGGCCGTGCCCCCGGCAGCGGCGCGGCCAGCCGGTGTGGTGGAACGAGCGACGGCTCGAGCATTCCCGCCACACCGAGCCCGATCGCCCGTGGCTCGGCCTCGGCGAGGTTGGCGAGGACGATGACGGTGAGCCGCGCGTCAGGGAACCGCGCGATGCTCGCGCGGAATCCCTGCCACGAGCCCGTGTGATAGATGCTCGGCCGCCCCCGCACCGGATCGAGCATCCAGCCGAACCCGTACGGATAGCTGCCGCCACGGTTGAGCCGCACCGGCGTCCAGGCCAGGGCGCGGTCGGCGGCGCTCAGGCCCCGTCCCCGGTCGAGCGCCGCCGCCCAGGCGGCGAGATCGCGCACGGTGAGATAGAGCGCGCCGTCTGCCGTCGTGTTGAGCGAGGGCGAGACCCACTCCTGGTGCTCCACCGAGTCGCCCACCATGCGATAGCCGTCGGAGCGGTTCGGGACGATGGCAGCCTCCGAGATGATCCGCGCCGTGCGCATGCCGAGGGGGGAAAAGATCCGCTCGCGCAGCAGGTCGCCGTAGAACCGTCCGGTAACCCGGCGGACGATCGCGCCGAGCAGGACGTAGCCGGTGTTGCTGTAGCTCCAGCGCTCGCCCGGGGCGAAGATCGGCGGAAGCGCGGCCGCGACGCGAACGAGCTCATCCTCGGTGTAGTCGCGCCGGAGGTCCACCACGCTGTCGGTGTAGTCGGGGATGCCGGAGGTGTGGGTGAGCAAATGACGAACGGTGACCGAGTCCCACCGCGGCGGGCCCTCCGGCAGCCAGCAGCGGATGGGGTCGTCGAGCGAGAGCGCGCCGCTGTCGGCGAGCTGCTGCACCAGCGCGGCGGTGAACTGCTTCCCGACCGAGCCCGACTGGTAAATGGTGCTGTCGGTGGCCGGCGCGTGGTGCTCGAGGTTGGCCAAACCGTAGCCGCGGGCGAAGACGAGCCGCCCGTCGCGCACCACGGCGACCGAGAAGCCGGGGATGCGCTGGCGGCGAAGCTCGTCGCGGAGGTAGCGGTCCGCCGCGTCGAACGAGGCGTCCGCCTGCGCCGGAGCGCGGGCCGGCAGCGCGGCCGGGACGGCCGAGAGGAATGCGATCAGGAGCCGGCGGAGCGACATGGGCACTCGAAGATGCCTCCGAGCCGCCGCCCGGGCCAGTTGCTGGCGGCGGCCGGTACCGTTCCGTAGATTCGCCGCGGCAGATCTTACCCGAGCCTCCACAGAGAGAGACCACATGACCATTGCTGCCCAAATGCCGGCGGGCGGTCACCCTTCCCCCTTGCAGTCCGAGCCCAACCGGCCCAACCCCGAGCGCATCTTCACCACGCTGAGCGCGCACGAGCGCGCGGCGGCGCTCGCGGCCGCCATCGAGCTGGATCTGTTCACCGCCATCGGCCAGGGCGCGGCCACGGCCGCGGAGCTGGCCAGGCAGGTCGGCGCGGCTGAGCGTGGCGTGCGCATCCTCGCGGACTTCCTCACCGTGGACGGCTTCCTCACCAAGACCGACGGACGCTATGCCCTGGCACCCGAGTCCGCCGCCTTCCTCGACCGCCGCTCCCCCGCCTATCTCGGCACCATGGCGGGCTTCATCGGGGCGCCGGGGGTGGCGCGGCGGTTCGATCGGCTGGCCGACGTGGTCCGGCGCGGCGGCGCGGAGCCGAATGCCACCGAGGGGAGCCTTGCCCCGAGCGATCCGATGTGGGTGGCGTTCGCGCGGAGCATGGCGCCGATGATGCGGCCGGTCGCGGAGATGATCGCGGAGGCGGTCGGCCCGGTGCGCCGCGTGCTCGACATCGCGGCCGGGCACGGTCTCTTCGGGATCGCGGTCGCGCGCGCCAACCCGGAGGCGCGGGTGGTGGCGCTCGACTGGCCGAACGTACTCGAGGTCGCCCGCGAGCACGCGGAGCAGGCCGGCGTGGCCGACCGGATCGAGCTCAGGCCGGGCAGCGCGTTCGAGGTCCAATTCGGCGACGGCTACGACGTCGTCCTCGTCACCAACTTCCTGCACCATTTCGACCGCGCGACGTGCGTCGACCTGCTCCGCCGGGTGCGCGCCGCGCTGGCGCCGGGCGGACGGGCAGCCATCGCGGAGTTCGTGCCGGACGAGAGCGGGGTCTCCCCGCCGATCCCGGCGATGTTCAGCCTCAAGATGCTCGCCGGTACCCCCGGCGGGCAGGCGTACACCTTCGCGGAGCACCAGGCGATGTGCCGCGAGGCGGGGTTCGCGTCGGTCGAACGCCACCCGCTCGCGCCCACCCCACAAACGCTGCTATTGGCCCGCGTCTGACGCAGGCAGGAGGTCCCCATGACGGTCACGCTTCGCACTTCGGGCGGCTCACAGGCGGTGCTCGACACCGAGCCGGGTGATCCCCTCGCGGCGCTCACCGGAACGCTGCTGACTCCCGATTCGCCCGGGTACGACGAGGCCCGCACCATCTGGAATGCGATGATCGACCGGCGGCCCGGCCTGATCGTGCGGTGTGACACGGCGGCCGACGTCGCCGCCGCGGTGCGCTTTGCCCGGGCGCACGATCTGCTGGTCGCGGTGCGGGGCGGCGGGCACAACATCGCGGGCAACGCCGTGTGCGACGGCGGACTCGTGATCGATCTCTCCCCGATGCGGCAGGTGCGGGTGGACCCGGCAGCGCGGACCGCGCGGGTCGGCCCCGGCGCGACGCTCGGCGAAATGGACCGGACCACCCAGGGCTACGGCCTGGCGACGCCGCTCGGCGTCAACTCGACCACCGGCGTCGCCGGGCTGACGCTCGGCGGCGGCTTCGGGTGGCTGAGTCGCCGGTTGGGCCTCACGATCGACAACCTGCTCTCGGCCGAAGTGGTCACCGCCCACGGTGAGATCGTCCGCGCGAGCGCGGAGGAGAACCCGGACCTGTTCTGGGGCATCCGCGGCGGCGGCGGCAACTTCGGCATCGTCACGTCGTTCGAGTTCCAGCTGCACCCGGTCGGGCCGGAGGTGCTGTCGGGGATGGTGGTGCACCCGATCGCCGCGGCGCGCGACGTGCTGCGGTTCTACCGCGACTTCCTGCCGACGACTCCCGAGAGCTATTCCTGCTGGTTCGTGATGCGGCTGGCCCCGCCGCTTCCCTTTCTCCCACCCGAGTGGCACGGCCGGCCGATCCTGGTGCTCGCCATGTGCTGGTCGGGCGACCTGGCGGAAGGCGAGCGGGTGGCGGCGCCGCTGCGGTCGTTCGGCGCGCCGCTCGCCGACGTGGTCGCCCCGCATCCGTACGCCGACTGGCAGACGGTGCTCGATCCGTTGCTTACGCCGGGGTTCCGGAACTACTGGAAGTCGCACGACTTTCGGGAGCTGAGCGACGGGCTGATCGACGTGCTCCTGGAGTACGCGGAGCGGATCCCCGACCCGAACTGCGAGATCGCCTACGCCCAGGTCGGCGGCGCCGCGTCGCGAGTGCCGCCCGACGCCACGGCCTACGCGCACCGCGACGCGGAGTTCGTGATGAACGTACACGGGCGGTGGCCCGACGCCGCCCGGGACCAGGCCTGCATCGGCTGGGCGCGCGAGCTCTTCGCCGCCGCCGCCCCGTTCGCCACGGGCGGCGCCTACGTGAACTTCATGACCCAGGAGGAAGGCGACCGCGTCCGGGCGGCGTACGGCTCGAACTACGAGCGGCTGGTGGAGCTCAAGAAGAAATACGATCCGGCCAATCTGTTCTGCATGAATCAGAACATCAGGCCGCAATGAGGAGGGGGGGGCGGACGGTCAGACGGGCAGACGGTCAGTGACAGCACACCGCCACGCTGTGCCGGTTCTGCCCGTCTGCCCGTCCGTCCGTCTGCCCGCCTAACCCATGCCCCGTTACGCCGCATTCCTCCGTGGTGTCATGCCGACGAACGCCAGGATGCCCGAGCTCAGGCACGCGTTCGAGGGCGCCGGGTTCACCAAGGTGAGGACCGTGCTCTCGAGCGGGAACGTGGTCTTCGACGCGCGCAAGGCGGCCGAGGCCACTCTGCAGCAGCACGCCGAGCTCGCGATGAGCCGGGAGCTCGGCAAGGCATTCTTTACCGTCGTGCGGTCGATCGAGGCGCTGGAGGAGATCCTTGCGTCGAACCCTTACCGCGATTTCAAGGTGAGCCCGACGGCCAAGCGGATCGTCACCTTCCTGCGCGAGGATCCGCCCGACGATCTCGCGCTGCCCGTGGAGCAGGACGGCGCGCGGCTGCTCGCGCTGCGCGGCCGGGAGCTCTTCAGCACCTACGAGCGGACGCCCAAGGGTCCGGTGTTCATGACGCTGATCGAGCGGACGGTCGGGAAGGACGTCACGACGCGGACGTGGGATACGGTGGGGAAGGTGGCGAGGGCGTAGACGGGCGGACGGGCGGCCGACTGTCCGCCCCCTCCTACCTCCCCTCCCCCGCCAACTGCCCCATCCGCGCCCGCACCTCGCGCACCGCGGGCTGAAGCGCGGGATCGGCGTCCTTCCACAGGTCCGCGAATCTCCCGTAGTACTCCAGCGCCCGCTGCTTGTCCCCCCGCTCCTCGTACAGCTCGCCCAGGCGCTTGAGGCTCGGGGCCAGTCCCCACGAGTCGCCGATGCCCTTGTAGAACGTGCCGCGGCCGGTCGCGCGCTGGTAGGCGGCGAGCGCCGAGTCGGCCATGTTGGCGCGCTCGAACGCCAGCCCCTCCTCCCAGGCACCGCAGTCGGGGCAGCTCGTCACGTTCCTCCCGGCGACGAACGCCGTCACCGCCTCTCGTGGCCGGCCCTCGGCCAACGCCACCCAGCCGCGGGCGCGATACCAGTCCCACGAGCCGCGACGAAAGCCCTCGGGCACCTGCGCCTCGTATTCCGTGAGCAGCTGGCGCGCCTTCGCCGGCTGGCCCGCGGCCGCGTAGACCAGCGCGACGTTGCCGTCGGGCCGGTCGAGCGGCGGGATCGAGTCGAGCGGGTACTGTCGCAGCGCCGCCTCCAGCATCCGAAGCGCACCGGCCGAGTCGCCTCGGAAGCGGACCGCCTGGAGGGCGAGGTCGGCCGCGCCCCCGAGCGCCCGGCCGGGGAGGCCTCGCTGCTCACTGACCGCGATGGCAAGGCGCCGCTGCCGCTCCGCTTCGGCCAGCCGGCCACGGGTCCTCGCCAGCTCGGCCAGAGCGGAGTGAGCCAGCCATTTGTCCGACGGCTCGCGGCTCGCGACGGCGAGATCGAGGTACGCGCGCTCGGCGCCGTCGTAGTCGCCCATTGCGTGGAAGGCGAGACCGCGGGCCCAGGTGTACACCGGCAGGGCGGGTGTCAGCGTCGACATGCGCTGCATGGTGGCGCGCGCGTCGTCGTCGTGCCCCTGAATCACCTGGGACTCGAGCAGCAGCAGCTGCAGAGTTCCCGGGACCGGACCCGACCGGACCGCCGGCGCGGCCAGCGACTCCGCTTCCGCCCCGCGACGCAGCCGGTTCAGCAGGAAGACCAGATTATTGGTGGCGACCGGGTTGTCCGGACTGAGCTCCAGCACACGCCGATAGGCGGCCTCCTCCCTGGCCGGGTCGTACTCCACCGTATTGAAGTAGTAGCCGGTGGCGAGCTGGCGTTCGATCTCGGGCAGACGGTCGCGGTGCTGGTACGCCCGTGTCGTGGCAGCGACGATCCGCTCCTCGCTCGCGCCTGCGTTGCCGAGCGCCACCCCGAGCTTCCGCCAGGCCATGGCGAAGCCGCTGTCGAGCGCGATCGCCCGCTCGAGCTGCGGGATGGCCTGCTGGAGGGAGCCCTGGTCGCTGAGCCGTGCGCCTTCCGAGTAGAGCCGGAGCGCCTCGAGCGATCCGGTGGTCACCTGCTCGAGCGGCTCCCCGCCGCGGATGGTGCGGAGCGATTCCCCGATCCGCTCGCGCAGGCGGCCCGACAGCTTGTCGAGCGCGGCCACGATCCCGGCGTCGTCCGCGGCGGTCTCGCGGAGCGCTAGGAGCTCGCTCCCGTCCTTGGCGTCGAGGATCCGGGCCGAGAGGACATAGCTCTTCCCGACCGCGCTGATCTCGCCCGCCACGACCGCCTTGGCGCCCTCGCGCGCCGCGATCTCGCGGGCCAGCGCGGCCGTGACCGGCGCCGCGGGGTCGCGCTGCATCCGGGTGAGCGCGTCGGTGATCTCCGAGGTGCTCAGGATCCGGACCACCGGCGACTGCCGGAGATCGATCCGGAACGCCTCGGTGATCGAGCCGCCCAGCCCCGAGTCGGTGGTGCGGTTGTCGAAGTCCGCCACCACCAGCCGGTCCTTTTCGCTGAGCCGCCCCGATGCCACCAGGGTGCCCACCGGACCGATCCCGAGCAGCCGCATGCCGGTGTACGCAGCGGTCGCGGCGCCCAGCGCGGCGAACGCGAGTACCCCGCCCCGGATCGCGCGCGGCCAGGTGAACCAGCGATGCACGCCGGCGGCCGGCGTGGCCGCCACCCTTCCGGAGGCCCGGGCCAACGCGCGGCGGCGCTCGAGATGGCCGGTGATCACGATGATCGGCAATCCCAGGGCGAGCAGCACGATCGCGCCGGTGAACACCCAGTCGGGGAGGCCGAGCTGCCGGACCAGCAGGTAGACCACGCCGAGCGTCACCGCCGCAGCCGCCGCGAAGAGGAGCGCGACCCGCGCCGGGTGGCTCCGCCGGAGCGCCTGCTCGGTGCCGCTCGAGATCGGCATGGTGGCGGCCGGGGTGAGCCCGGCCGTCGGCGTGCTCGCCGCCTCGAGCTGCGTCAGCAGCTCGGCGGCGCTCTGCCACCGGTCGGCCGGGCGCTTCTCCAGGCAGCGCATGAGGAGCGTGTTGAGCGCCGGCGGGACCGCGGGCCGGTATACCGACACGGCCTCGGGCGTCTGGGTGAGGTGGGCCGCGAGCATCGCCTGCGGCGTCGGCGCGGCGAACGGGGTGCGCCCAGCCAACATCTCGTAGGCGAGGATCCCCACGGCGTAGATGTCCGCTCGGTGGTCCACGTGCGGGTCGGCGGCCGCCTGCTCGGGCGCCATGTAGGCCGGCGTCCCGAGCGCTACGCCGAGCGAGGTGAGCGACGATTTCCCGCTCGACGCGCTCACCGCCTTGGCCACGCCGAAGTCGGTGACCACGGCATGCCCGTCGGAGAGGAGCACGTTGTCGGGTTTGATGTCGCGGTGGACCACGCCGTTCCGGTGGGCGTAGGACAGCGCGTCCACGATCTCCCGGAGGATCCTGGTCGCTTCGGCGACGGGAAGCTCGCCTTCGCGCGCCAGCCGGGCGCGGAGCGACTCGCCCGTGATGAACGGCATGACGTAGTAGAGCAACGCACCCGCCGCCGCGGCGCTCAGGAGCGGAACGATGTGGGGATGCTGCAGGCGCGCCGCGAGCTGGATCTCGCGCTCGAACCGCTCCTCGTTGACGGCGGCGCCCATCTCGGGCGGCAGGACCTTGATGACGACCTGGCGGCCCAGCCGGGTCTCCTCGGCGAGGAAGACGCGGCTCATCCCGCCGCCGCCGAGCTCCCGGAGGATGCGGTAGGTTCCGCCGAGGGCGGCCTGCAGCCGCTGCTCGAGCTCGTTCAAGTGTGGGGGCGGCTCCGTGGAGGTCGAGCCAAAGCTAACGTCCGGCCGCAGGCGTGCCACCCCGGCGAGTCGCATGCCCCTGGCAACCGCTCCCTAATCCCGGATCATCTGCGCCGTCGAGAGACCGGCGTAGCGCCGGATCACCAGCTCGACATGGGCCTTCGCGATCGGCTGGACCGGCCCCGTCCAGTATCCTCTCCCCCCCCGTCGGACCAGGAGGAAGAAGTTGAGGCCGCGCACACAGGAGGTCTGGGCGACCGGCACCTCGAGTGCATCGGACCCGTGCTGCTCCACGGCGCCGAGCCAGTTCGTCCTGCCGTCGCAGTTGAGATAGACATCCACCGTGCTACGGTTGTGACTGTGGACCCACACCGGCACCGGTTGCGCAAGTGGCAGTGGTTTGGTGAGGATGCACCCGAGGGTCAGCACCGTCCCGAGCAGAACAGGCGGTCTCATGGCAGCCTCCATGGGAATGGGCTGCCGGAGATTCTAGGCCGCGGCTGTTCCCCGGGCGTGATCGGAGTGTGATGTGCCCGGCCCCGCGGCTACTTGCCCGTGTTGCGAAGCTGCGTCAGCCAGTTCTCCGCCACGATCAGCTCTCCCGGCTGCCCGCTCTCGCCCTCGCGCAGCATCAGCAGGCGTTTGTCATCCGGGCCAAGCGAGTACGACGGCACCGCTCCCTGGCGAACGAGTTGCGCCGCCGAGAGCAGTACCCGCTGCTTCCCGACCGAGAAGGTGCTGCCCGAGGGGATATCCGCCGAGACCATGTCCCCCTTCCCGGTCATGTAGATCAGCTCCCGCCCGGTGCTCGACCACTCGGGCTCCGTACCTCCCCCGGTCGATACCTGCCACTTGGCCGTAGCGGTCTCCGGAAAGGGCCGCACGTAGATCTCATTTTTCCCCGACTCGTCGGAGGCGTAGGCCAGCCAGCGGCCGTCGGGCGAGAGCGCAGGAAACACCTCGTTGGCGGGCGAGGCGACCAGCGGCAGCGGGACGCTGTCGCCCGCCCTGAGGCCGAAGATGTCCGTCGATGCCGGCGGCGGCGGCGCGGTACGGAGGAGCAGCCAGCGACCGTCGCGTGTCTCGGCGACCTGCCCGACGTCCACGTCCCAACGCATCAGGCGGCGGGGCACCCCTGTCCCGTCGGCCCGGCGCGCATACACCGGCCCCGGACCCGAGCCCGTGATGTCGCTGATGTACAGGACGTCGCGGCCGTCGGCCGACCAGGCCGGCCGACCCGTGGCCGTGTCGCCGAAGGTGAGCCTGGAGAACGGCCCGTCGGGAAGTCGCTTGACCCAGATATCGCGCCCGTTATCCCGCGTGAGCGAAACGGCGATCGCCTTGCCGTCGGGCGAGAGCGCGGCGGACGAGATCGCCCCCTGAGGCTCCCACCCCGGGTCCACTGGACTGATCGCCCCGTCCCGGCCCACCCAGACGGCCCGCCTCGAGGCCAGCGTGCCACCGGTGGTGTAGGCCATCGTGCCGTTGGGTGCCAGCACCAGGTCGATGTTGAAGCCCCCGTTTCGCACTCCGATTCCCTCGAGCAGCGCGACAGGAGAGCCGGTGAGCGCGAGCTTCTTCGGATCGAAGGGGATCCCGATCAGCTTGCCGTCGGCGGTGACCACCAGGAGGTGCCCGGTGGGTGCATACCGCGCGTACACGCCTCTGACCAGCAGGTGTCCCTCGCCGTGCGGGAGCGGCGCGGCGAGAATCTCGAAGTCCCCCGTCCCCTGCCCCGCATGGCGCAGTCGGAAGATGATGCCGGTCGCGCCGGGCAGGACCGAAACCCACTCGGTCGCGATCTCCTTCCGCTGGGGCGAGATCTTGTATACCTGCTGCAGCTCCCCTCCGTTGGCGCGCATACGGGCGACGCCGGAGTCCACCTCGAAATAGATATACCCGTCGGGGCCCCAGTCGAGGGATGTGCTGTTGGCCTTGTCGTACAGGGTGACCGTCGGCGCGCCCGCGAGCGAGGCGATCCGCACCTGCGTGCCGGCCTTCAGGAACGCGATCCGCTGTCCGTCCGGTGAGAAGCTCGGGCTCGACGCTCCCTCGGTTCCCGCGATCGGCGTCGCCTCGAGCTGGTCGAGCCGGCGGAGCCAGAGCCGGGGCTCGCCGTCGCCGGGGCCGATGTAGACCAGGGCGCGCCCGTCGGGTGAAAGCGCGATCCGGCCGCCGCCGCTCTGGATCGGCGGCTGCAGCGCCTGGTTGCTCCTGAGCGCGAGACTGAACTGGGTCAGGAGCGGCTTCGGGCCGGGCCGAAGCCAGCCCCAGAGACCGGTCGCGATGGAGACTGCGAGCGCCACGCCGAGCGCCGGGACGAGAACACCGGCCCGTCGGCGCGCTCCCGGGGCGCCTCCCATCTCCGCCGCGACCGCCGGCCGCGCCACCGTCGTGGCGTAGCTCCGGTTCTGGAGTGCCTCGGCGAACTCGGCGGCGCTGGCGAAGCGGTCGGCGGGGAGCTTCTCGAGCGCGGTCATGCCCGCGGCTTCGACGTGGGGCGGGATGGTGTGGCGTTGCGGCACGAGCGGCCGCGGGCTCTCGGTGACCACGCGGGCGACGACCGCCTGGGCGGTGCTCCCCGTAAACGGCGGGTCGCCGGTGAGCATCTCGTAGAGCACCGCGCCGAGGGCGTAGACGTCGGAGCGCGCCGTGATCTCGCGCTCGCCCATCGCCTGCTCGGGACTCATGTAGTGGGGCGTGCCGAGGCTCATGCCCGTCTCGGTCATCCGGCTCCCGCTCGCCTTGCTGGCCGCCAGCGC
>DASUXW010000049.1:0-31532 GCA_036377715.1 Gemmatimonadales bacterium | reverse complement strand
AAGCTCACTCGGCTGCCGGGCGGGGCGTAGCGGTGGTCGACGGGTCGCATCGTGCTCGCCGGCATGAACACCAGATCGCAGTCGGCATGCAGCACGTCGGAGATCCAGCGGGCGGCGTGACGCCCGAGCCACACGGCGGCGCAGGCATCCTGCCACACGACGACCGTGGTGAGCGCGGTCGACATGGGCGTGAGCGGCAGCTCGAGCGCAGGCATGCCGTCGGCCTCGAGGCGCAGCGTCTCCGGCCCGAGCGCCGGACGGACCAGCGCGAGGGAGGGATGAGTCCGCTGGCTCACGAACCGCCCGGCGGCATCCACCACCATCCAGCGACGGTCGTACCGCAGGCCGAACCCGTCCACCTCCCACTCGGCGGGACTCAGACCGGCAGCGGACTTGACCGGGTAGAGATGAATCGAGGCGAGCCGCAGGGTCATCGACGGGCCCTCACGGCTCGGCCGCCGCGGTTCGGGAGATCGAGCGGGTGAGTCTGCAGTGCCCGAGGCGAGAGTCGAACTCGCACGGGGTTGCCCCCGGTGGATTTTGAGTCCACTGCGTCTGCCATTCCGCCACTCGGGCCTGCGGTATCTTCGCGGGACGCGGGGCTGGTGGCAAGCGCCGGTTCATCCTCCGGAGCGGGTTGCCCTCGCCGGTCCGAATACCTCGATTCACGCATTGCCGGAAGCCAGCGTCGCAACTTGTTGCAACCGAAACGCTTCACTTCTTGTGCTCACGTTGACCATCAAGTCCCGCACGAGCCAGTTCGCCCGGAGGAGCTCCGCATGCCCCTGCCCCACCCTGCCTTCCACCCCTGGCACGACATCCCGACCGGCCCGAATCCGCCGGCCGAGGTCACCGCCGTCATCGAGATCCCGTCCAACGAGCGCAACAAGTACGAGCTCGACAAGGAGCTCGGCGTGTTCCGGCTCGATCGCGTACTCTACAGCGCCGTGCACTACCCGGGCGACTACGGCTTCCTCCCCCGCACCCTGGCCGACGACGGCGACCCGCTCGACATCCTGGTTCTGATGACGATTCCGGTCTTCCCCGGCTGCCTGGTCGACGCCCGGCCCATCGGGCTCTTCCACTTGGTGGACCGCGGCGTCGCGGACGAGAAGGTCCTCGCCGTCCCGACGGCCGACCCCTACTCCGAAGGCCTCGAGGACCTGGGCGACATCCCCGCCCATCACCTCAAGGAGATCGAGCACTTCTTCCTGGTGTACAAGGACCTGGAGGGGACGCGTACGGAGTCGCGCGGGTTCGAGGGGGCTGCGGCGGCGCGAACGGCCGTGCTGGCGGCAATGGAGAATTACCGGAGAGCCTTCCCGGCCAGCACTCCCCCAAAGTCTCGCTGAAGGCGACCGACGATCTCGCGCGCGACGATGGCATGCCCGCGTGCGTTGAGGTGCGAGTCGCGACTGAACGACACCCGTGCCTGCCGATCGCCGGCCACCAGCGGTGGCAGGAGGTCGATGAATGGAATCCGCTCGCGCGCGAAATGCGCGATGACGGCCCGGTTCTGTCGGTAGACGAGCCCATCGAGCCCGAACCGGAGCAGGAGGCCGACCGCGGGCTCCAGCTCGGGGCGGATCTGGTGACGCGCGGGGATCACCAGCATGAGGTAGGGCATGCTGGACTTCCGAAACTCGCCTTCCAGCTCCCGCAGCAGGTCGATCGTGTGGGCGATTCGCCCGGGGTCCCGGTTCCCGAAGAAGAACCAGGCCGGGAACGTCACTCGCATGAGGAGCTGCGCCAGCTGGCTGTGGCTCGCGAGCGTACCCAGCGGCCGGTTGAGGTGGGTCTGGAGCCTCCGCTCGAAGAGGGCGTTGTCGTCCACGTCGTTCCCGGCGACGAACGTCGCCAGCACGAGATCAGGTCGTAACCGGTCGCGAAAGCGCCGATACGCCCTCAGCATCTGCTGGGTCCCGTATCCATCGACCGCAACACTCACCACGGAGAACCGTCGCCCCGGGTAGCGCTGCGCCAGCTCCCGCTCGACCACCTTCCCGTAGGACTGCTCCAGCTCGACGCCGTAGCCCATCGCGTACGAATCGCCCAGCGAGAGGATGCGGATTTCGTTCGGGCGCTTGGGTTCGATCTCGGCGTCGCGCAGTCCCATCGCGTTGGTTCGCATGTGGGTGCCGAAGACGAATGGCACCGCGATGCTCGGCCTGAGCACCATGCCGAGCTCGGGATCCGGCTGATGGACGGAATCACGGACGGGATCGACCACGAACGCGGGCGTGGCGTGCTGGGGAGCAACGACCCGCACGAGCAGCTCGGCGCTCAGAAGCGCGAAAGCCAGCGCCGCCGCAAGCAGGAGAAGAGAACCACGAAGCAGTCTAGCGCTCCGCGTCGCCACGGAGCGAGACCGGCGGCCCCAGGATCTCCCGCCACACCACGGCCTCACGCAGCCGGCGCGGGTCGGCCGCGCGGGTGGCGGTCTTGTCGGCCGGCTCCTGCCGGATGCGCCGGTCGAACGCCGCGTGATCCGCAGGCGACGGCGGCCCCGAGCGTGCATCGGCCCCCGCCCGGCGCCGGGCGATGATCTGCTCGGCCTGCTCGTCGTAGTCGACCGTCTCGCGCTCGGTCACCTCCGGCTCCGCCTCGAGGCTCCGAACCCGGGGCAGCGTCTCGAGTGTCTCGCGATCCTCGACCTGCTCCTCATTCGGAAGCGGACGGTCCGGCCGCCGGCCCAGCGGGCCGGCCCCGCTGCCCAACGTGCGCTCCAACTGGCGCAGGAGGGTTTCGAGCTGCTGCCCCTCGCGCTGGCTGGGGTCGCCGTGCGCGGCGCGCGGAGCCGGACGCCCGGGCGGAGTCGCGCGCCCCGAGGCTGTGGTCGCCCGGCCCGGGACCGGCCCCGGCCGCGGCGGGGCCTTGCCCGGCGGCGTCTGCCACGCTTTTCGCATGGCGTTGACCACCAGCCAGCCGAAGCCGAGGAGCACCAGCGGTCCCGCGTCCACGCCTCAGCCCCCGTTCACGGTCGCGGCCGCGTCGCCGCCCGCGATCGCGGTGCGCATGGTGGTATCGGCCTGCACGTTCCGGTAGCGCTGGTAGTCCATGACGCCGAGGTTGCCGCTCCGGAACGCCTCGGCCATCGCGAGCGGAATCTGCGCCTCGGCCGCGATGACCTTGGCTCGCTGGCTCTGCGCCTCCGCCTTGTACTCCTGCTCCATCGCCACCGCCAGCGCGCGCCGCTCCTCCGCCTTGGCCTGGGCGATGCGCTTGTCGGCCTCGGCCTGGTCGGTCTGCAGCTCGGCGCCGATGTTCTTGCCCACGTCCACGTCGGCGATGTCAATGGACAGGATCTCGAACGCCGTCCCGGCGTCCAGCCCCTTGGCGAGCACGGTCTTCGAGATCATGTCGGGGTTCTCGAGCACCTTCTTGTGCGACTCCGCCGAGCCGATCGTGCTCACGATCCCCTCCCCCACCCGGGCCAGGATGGTCTCCTCGCCCGCGCCGCCGACCAGCCGGTTGATGTTGGCCCGCACCGTCACCCGCGCGAGCGCGAGGAGCTGGATCCCGTCCTTGGCCATCGCCGCCACCTTGGGGGTGGTAATGACCTTGGGATTCACGCTCACCTGCACCGCCTCGAACACGTCGCGCCCCGCGAGGTCAATGGCGGTGGCCTGCTTGTAGGTGAGCGCGATCCCCGCCTTGTCGGCGGAGATGAGCGCGTTCACGACCCGGTTCACATTGCCGCCGGCCAGGTAGTGTCCCTCGAGCTCGTTGACGTGCAGCTCGATCCCGGCCTTGTGTCCGCTGATGAGCGGGATCACGATCGCGCGCGGGTCCACCCGCCGGAATCGCATCCCGAACAGCGTGAAGAACGAGATCCGCACCCCCGAGAAGAGCGCGGTGAGCCAGAGCCCGAACGGGATGAACTGGAAGAACACCACCACCACGATGACGGCGATGAATGCCAGCGCGACCACGATCCCCAGGCTCAGCGTCGAATCGTCCACGATTCCTCCTCAGACCGACGCACGCGCGTCGAGCGCGCGCACGACATGGCGGTATCCCTCGCTCCGCACCACCCGCACCGCGCCGCCCTGCGGCACGTACTCGCCCTCGGTGACCACGTCCACCCGCTCGCCGTCCACCTCGGCCGTGCCGGCCGGCCGGAGGTCCGTGACCGCCACACCCTCGCGTCCGACGAGATCGGCCCGCGGGAGCGCGGCGATGTAGCCCTCCGACTGCGGGGCGCCGCCCTTGAGGAACAGCCCCGCGAACCGGCCGCTGTGCGGCAGGTGCCGGATCCACGCGAACGCTACCGCCGCCGTGATGACCAGGCTGGCGAACAGCACCAGGAGCGCCTGCGTGAGCGCCCCCGCGGTGGGCGTGCTCCCCACCATCGCGAGCACCACAGCAGCCGCGAGCGAAATGAGTCCGAGGACCCCCGCCGCGCCGAAGCCGGGGAGGATGAAGATCTCCACCGCGAGCAGCAGCGCGCCCACGCCCAGCAGGATGATCTCCTCCCACCCGGCGAGCCCCACCAGGAGGCTCGAGCCGAAGAAGAGGCCCAGCGACGCCAGGCTCACGAGTCCGCCCAGGCCGAAGCTGCCCGTCTTGATCTCGAAGATGAGGCCGAGCATGCCGAGCGACAGCAGCAGCGGCGCGACCAGCGGGTTGGTGAGGAACCGCACGACCAACTCGGCCCAGTTGGGCGCGATCGACACCACGCGCGCGTCGGGCAGCCCGATGGTCCGCAGCAGCTCCGCCTGGCTGGCCGGCGCCGCTTTGGCGAACCCGACCTTCAACGCCTCGTTGGTGCTGAGCGTGAGCAGCTCGCCGGCGGCCACGACGCCGGGAATGTCGATGGACTCGTCCACCATCGCCTCGGCGATGCGCGGGTCGAGGCCCCGGGCCTCCGCCAGCGCGCGGAACTCGCCCCGCATCGCCGAGACCATCTTGGGCGACGCCTTGGCGCCGTTTCCGTCCACGGGCGTGGCGGCCCCCAGCACACCGCCGGGCCGCATGTAGATGCCGTTGGTCGAGAGGGCGATGAGCGCGCCCGCGCTGTACGCGCGCGGATTGACCCAGGCATACACCGGAACGGCGGAGGCGCGGACCGCATCGACGATGCGTTCGGCGGCGTCGATGCGCCCACCCGGGGTGTCGATGTCGAGGATGACGGCGCGGGCGCCGGCGGAGGCGGCCTCGGTGAGCCCGCGCGCGACGTAGGGCGCGAGCCCGTTCTCCACGACGCCGGCAACGGCGAGGCGATAGACGACGGGCTGCTGCGCCCGGACCGGGAGTGCGCCGGCCAGGCCGGCGAACAGCAAAGCGAGCGTCAACGGCGTCCAGCGGCGCATCGCATACCCTTGTCGGAGGGACGCCTAAATCTATCCCTCCCGGCGCTAACGATCCATCTGCCGGCGGTGCCGCAGCTCACGCGCGCGGACGAGCAGCCGCTCGCGCATGACCCACAGTCGCGCCCGCTGCACCGGATCGAGGTAGCGCGCGAGCTCCGCCTGCTCCGCCCGGAAGCTCTCGGCGTAGCGCACCCGGAGCGCCAGCAGCGAATCGGTGAGCCGGGCCACGCTGTCCTGGGAGGCGGCGGCGCCGGGCCGGAGCTGCCGCGCCAGGGCGTCGCGCATCGTGCGCTGGCGCAGCTCGAGACCCCGCCGCTCACCGGCATAGGTGCCCGCGGTCGCGCGCAGCCGGCCCATCTGCTCGGGGGTAAGGTCCAGCTCCTGCTGCACCCGCTCTGCGAAGCGCTCGCGCACGCGTTCGCGGAGCGCGTCGGTGCGCGGCGTTGCTTCGGGCGTAGTCGGCTCCTGGGCGTGGAGCCCGGGGGAGACGGCGAGTGCAACGCAGCACGCCGCCCACAGTGACCGATATCGCATCAGCCCTCCCGTCCGGTGATGGCCTGCTCGAGCAGCTGGTCGCCCGGGTCGCCGACGTCCGGCAGCTCCCAGGCCGCGGCGCGGGCGAGCGGCTCGTCGAGCACGCGAAGCATCGAGTCGAGCGCCTCGGTGGAGAGGCTGTCCAGCTCGGGGATCGGAAATCCGTCGGTGGCACCCGAGGGTGCGGCAGGGGCGTGATCCGCAGGTGTGGGAGCAGCGGCCGTAGGCGGTGGCGCGACCGCGATCGCGGGCGGCGATACCGGCCGGACCGGATTGTCCCGCCCCAGTCCGCTCCAGACCACGAACGCCACGACGGCAGCGGCAAGCACGGCCGTCACCCACACCGTCCGGCGGCCGCGGTGACTGGAGCGAGCGGTGCGCAGGTGTTGGGTCACGGCGGCGGCGGTCGCGGAGGGGTCGGGCGCCCGGTACGAGTCGGCTAGGCGGGCTGCCGCACGCAGCAGGTCCCACTCGGCCCGGCAGTCGGCGCAGCCGGCCAGGTGGCGTTCGTCGTCGGCCGTCCAGCGCGACCGGCCGGCGGCGACCTCAGGGATCCGATCGGAGAGCAGCATGCAGGGAGTCATCGAACCAGCTCCTTCAAACGCTTCACGGCGTGGTGATAGTGCACGCGGGCGGCACCGGGAGTCGTGCCGAGCGCCGCCGCGATCTGCTCGTAGTCGCTCCCCTCCTGGACCCGCAGGAGGAAGACTTCACGCTGCAGCCGCGGCAGCCGTCGCAGGCCGGAGCGGATCCGCTCCGCCGTTTCCGCCGCGGCGAGATCGGCATGGGGGTCGGCGCGGTCGGGGAGGTCGCGGTCCTCCAGCGAGACGAGGTGTCGCCCTTTTCGACGCCGGAAGTCGTCGCGCATCAGATTGCTGCCGATGGTGAAGAGCCACGCGCGGAACGAGGCCTCGCCCCGCCAGCGCTCGAGCCCGCGAAAGGCCCGGAAGAACGTCTCCTGCACCAGGTCGTCCACCTCGCTCGCGCCCGAGCTGTAGAGAAACCGTCCCAGCGCGGCCGCGTGCCGGCGCACCAGCTCGGCGGCCGCCCGTTCGTCGCCCGCCCGGTAGGCGGCCGCCAGCGCCGCATCGGGTATCGTCTCAGTCGGGGTGCGGGCCGTCATGCGGAACGGATGGACGGTGGTTGGACGCGTTCGTTAACCGGAGATACCTTTGGGCCATGCGACGACCGAGCGTGATCGCCCACCGCGGCGCCTCAGGATACGAGTACGAGAACTCCAGAGCCGCCTTCCGGCGCGCCCTGATGCTCGACGCCGACGGCGTGGAGCTCGACGTGCATGCCACTCGCGATGGCGATCTCGTGGTGCATCACGACCCCGACGTGCCGGGGTTCGGGCCCATCGCGCTGCTGACCGGCGACGAAGCGTCGCAGATCCGACTGCCGAACGGCGAAACCCTGCCCCTGCTCGAGGAGATTCTCGCGCTGGCAGGCGATCACGACGTCTGGGTCGAGATCAAGAGCCTGGCGCCCGAGCACGACCACGCGCTGCTTCGAGTCCTTGACCGGGGGCCGGCGCCCGGCCGCTACGCCGTCCACAGCTTCGATCACCGGATCATCCGGCGCCTCGGCGAGGCGCGCCCCGAGCTCGAGCGTGGCATTCTGCTCAGCGCGCGCCTGGACGATCCGGTGGCCGCGCTCCGGTCGGTGGGCGCCCGCACGTTGTGGCAGGAGTGGCAACTGGTGGATCTGGACCTCGTCCGGCGGGTCCACCAGGCCGGTGGCCGGGTGATCGCCTGGACGGTCAACAATCTCGGAGACCTCGAGCGGCTGGTGCGCGTCGGGGTCGACGGGCTGTGCGGGAACTACCCGGACCGCATCCTGGTGGCACTGGCGGCCCGGGACACGACGGCGGCCCCGGCCTGAGCCGCCCTAGAGCGACGCGCCGGGGCTCGCGGGCGCTTCGGGCGCCGGCGCGGCCGTCGCCGCAGTGGGCCGCCGCTCGCGCGCCTCGGCGAGCTGCCGCTCCAGCCGGCCGATCTCGGCCTCGACATCATCCAGCCGGACCAACAGGGCGTCCACCCGCCGCTGGTCCGCCTCGCCGCCCCGCTCCCGGCGATAGATCAGCATCCCGAGGTCGCGCGCGGTGTTGTCGCGCCGGCGGCGCTGACGCAGCAGCTCGATCTGGATCTTGCCCTCGTCCAGCGCTGCCTGCGCCTTCTTCCCGAACGCCTCCAGCTCCTGGTTGAGGCGATCGAAGAGCGTGGACTTCGTCATCGTATCCTCCCGGGTGTTTCCGGATGATAAGCACGAGCGGGGCGTGGTTGCGACCACGCCCCGCTCGGTTGACCTGCGCTGCCTTCAGGACGCGGCCGGTTCGGCTACCGGATAGACCGAGACCTTCTGCCGGCCCTTGTCCTTGAACTCGAACTTCACCACGCCGTCCACCACCGCGAACAGAGTGTCGTCGTTGGCCCGGCGGACGTTCTTGCCGGCGTGGAACTTCGTGCCGCGCTGGCGAACCAGAATATTGCCCGCCACGACCTGCTCACCACCATAGCGCTTGACGCCGAGGTACTGCGGGTTGCTGGTGCGCCCGTTGCGGCTGGAGCCTACGCCCTTCTTGTGTGCCATCGCTGCCTCAGCCGAGGGTGACGTCGGTGATGCGGACTTCGGTGAACCGCTGCCGATGCCCGGTCTTGCGACGATAGTTCTTCCGCCGCTTGAACTTGAATACGTAGATCTTGGGCTCTTTCCCTTCGCCCACGACTTCCGCCTCGACGCGCGCGCCCGCCACGAGCGGCGTGCCCGCCCGGACGTTCTGCCCGTCGGAGGAGAGGAGCACCTCGTCGAAGGTGACCTTGGCGCCCGGTTCGGCGCTCATGAGCGGCAAGCGAAGGGTCTGCCCCTTCTCGGCCCGGAACTGCTTGCCCGAGGCCCGGAAAATCGCGTACATGGGATGCCCGTGCTGGGGTACGTGGTTCGTCGTCAGCCGGTAAACGTAGATCGGGAAGGGGGTTGAGGCAAGGGGGCGGACGGACGGACAGACGGACAGACGGACGGTAACGGCACACCGCCGCGGTGTGCTGTCGCCGTCCGTCTGTCCGTCTGTCCGCCCCTCACGCGACCGCGTAGAGCTCCGTGACATCTCGTCCGGCCGGCCGGCTCATGAGCCGGAACTCGTCGAGCCGCATCATGGGGTCGTCGCGGAGGTCGAGGTCGAGGGCGGTGAGCTTCGAGAGGGACTGGAGCAGCCGCGGCTCCTCTTCCAGCAGGTAGAGGGCGACTTCGGGGTGCAGGCGGACGGTGAGCTGGCGCTCGCGGTGCTCGTGGCCGGCGCGCTTGAGGGCGCGCTCGAGGCGGCGGGCGACGACCTCGGGAGTGAACACCCGGCCGGAGCCGCCGCAGGTCGGGCAGTCCCGGGTCATGGAGTGCCAGAGCGACGGCCGGACCCGCTGGCGGGTCATCTCGACCAAGCCGAGCTCCGAGACGGCCAGCGCCTTGGTGCGCGCGCGGTCGCGGCCCAGGTGGGTGCGCAGCTCCTGCAGCACCTTGTCGCGGTTGGAGCGGGTCTCCATGTCGATGAAGTCGCACACGATGATCCCACCGATGTCGCGCAGCCGGATCTGCCGCGCGATCTCCCGCGCCGCCTCGAGGTTGGTCCTGAGGATGGTCTTCTCGGGATCCTTCTTCCCGGTGTAGCGCCCCGTGTTGACATCGATGCTGATCAGCGCCTCGGTGGGCTGGATGATGAGCGATCCGCCGGTGGGCAGCTCGACCCGCGCCTTGAACAGGTCGCGGATCTCCGACTCGATGTCGAACTTGTCGAACAGCGGGGTGGGATCGGTGTACAGATGCACCCGGCTCATGAGCTCGGGGTCGATCTGGCTCAGGTACTGCTCGATCTCGTTGTACAGCTCCCGCGAATCCACGTGCAGCGCGTCCACCTTGGCGCTGAACAGGTCGCGGATGATCCCGCGGGTGAGGCTGGTCTCGCGCTGCAGCAGCGCCGGCGCCCGGCGGACGAAGGTCTTCTTGCGGTTGATCTTCTTCCACAGCGCGAGCAGCGAATCGATCTCGCGGCGGAAGTGCTCCTCGGTGACGCCCTCGGCGACGGTGCGCACGATCACGCCGCCCGAGTCCTTCGGCAGCAGCTTGCCGACCATCTCGCGCAGCTTGGCGCGCTGTTCCCGGCTCTCGATCTTCCGGCTCACGCCCACCTTCGACGCGTAGGGCATGTAGACCAGGAACCGGCCGGGGAGCGAGATCTGGGCGGTCACCCGGCACCCCTTGGTGCTGATCGGCTCCTTGGTGACCTGGACCGGGAGGGTCTGCCCCTTCTTGAGCACTTCCTGGATGTCGGGCAGCGCGCGGCGCGGCGAGGGCTCGCGCTGGCGGGGCTCGGCTGCCGCGCGCTCCGAGGAGGCGGCACCGCCGTTGCCCCGGCCGCGGCGGCGGCGGTCGCGCGAGCGCGGCGGCGGGCCCGCACTCTCGGAGGCCTCGGTTTCGGCGGCCTCCTCGTCGGCGGCTTCGGCTTCTTCGGCCTGCTCGACCGGGTCCTCGTCTTCGTCGGGCTCGAGCAGGTCGGACGCGTGGAGAAAGGCGCTCTTCTCCTGCCCGATATCCACGAAGGCGGCCTGGATGCCCGGAAGCACGGCCTCCACCCGGCCGAGATAGATGTCGCCCACGGTCCGGCGGTGGTCCGGCCGGTCGACGAGGAGCTCGACCAGCCTGTCGTCTTCGAGGATGGCCACGCGGGTCTCGCGCTGGCTCCCGTTGATCAGAATTTCACGCTTCAAAATTGGTGACTCCGCCCCACAGAAACGCGCCGACCCGAGAGGCTCGGCGCGTGTACGTTCGCGTGCCAATTATATGTCGCGGTGGAGCTTAGGGCAACTCAGTCCACCACCTCGCCGAGGATCTGGCGGGCGATGACCAGGCGCTGGATCTCGCTCGTTCCTTCACCGATCTCGCACACCTTGGCATCGCGCATCATGCGCTCGACCGGGTATTCGGTGGTGTAGCCGTAGCCGCCGAAGATCTGGACCGCCCTGGTGGTGGTTCGCATGGCCAGCTCGGAGCAGTACAACTTGGCCATGGCCGCCTCCTTCTTGAACGGGCGGCCGTTCTGCTTGAGCCACGCGGCGTGGTACAGCAGGTGGGTGCCGGCTTCGATCTCCAGCGCCATGTCGGCGAGCTGAAAGTTCACTCCCTGAAAGCTGCCGATGAGACGGCCGAACTGCCGCCGCACGCCCGCGTAGCGCAGCGCCTCCTCGTAGGCCCCCTCCGCGATGCCCAGCGAGAGCGCCGCGATCCCGATCCGGCCGGCGTCCAGCGTCTTCAGGAAGTTGACGAACCCGGCGCCGGGCCGGCCCAGCACATTCTCCTTCGGCACGATCGCGTCCTCGAAGACGAGCTCGCGCGTGTCGCTGGCGCGCCAGCCCATCTTGTCCTCCTTCTTGCCCGCACGCACGCCGCGGGTCTTGGGCAGGTCCTCCGCGTGCCCCACCCCGAGCTCGCGCGCCTTGTCGGGGTCCACGGTGTCCTTGGTGACGATGAAGCTGGTGATCCCGCGGCTTCCCTGCCCCGGCTCCGTGCGCGCGGTGACCGAGAAGATCTCGCCGACGCCGGCGTGGGTGATGAAGATCTTGGAGCCGTTGAGGACGTAGTGGTCACCGCGGTCCACGGCCGTCGTGGCGGTGCCGCCGGCGTCGCTTCCGGCGCCCGGCTCCGTGAGGCCGAACCCGCCCAGCACCCGGCCCGATGCGAGCAGCGGCACGTACCGCTGCCGCTGCTCCTCCGTCCCGAACTCGACGATCGGCGAGGTCCCGAGGTTGGTGTGCGCGCTGATGGTGAGTGCGTGGCTGGCGTCCACCTTGGCCATCTCGTGGATGGTGATGTAGTACGAGAGCTGGTCCATGCCGGCGCCGCCCAGCTGCTCGCTCCACGGGACACCGAGCAGTCCCAGCTCGCCCATCGCCTTGATGTTGTCCCAGGGAAACGTAGAGGTACGGTCGAGCTCGCGGGCGACCGGGGCGATGTGGGTCCGGGAGAACTCGCGGACCATCTCGCGGACCTGGTGATGGTGCTCGGTGAAGTAGAGAGAGTCGTCCATGAACCGTTCGGCGTGGAGTGGTCAGCGGCGGCGGTCGGCCCGGCGGAACTCGAGCAGCGCCTCGCGCCCGAGCTCGGTGACGTAGCACGGGCCGGCCATCAGGTAGCCGCCGGGGTCCCCGTCCTCGGCACCGGTCACGCCACGGTCGGGCATGTCGATCAGCCCGCGCTCGCGGAGCTCTCGCAGGTGGCGGACGACCGCCTCGAACGTTTCGCGGGCGTGGTCGTCGCCGACTTCGGGACGAAACACCCGCTCGCCCGCGTCGATGCGCTCGAGGATCCCGGCATCGGCCTGATCCATGGGCCCAAGATAACCGGCGTGCGGGGTGCTCGCGATCAACCCGAGCAGCTCGGCCCCGAACTTGGCCAGCACCCGGGGGCCGATCCCGGGGGCGGCGGCGATGTCCGACTCCGCCGCCACGGGCGCGGCGGCCAGGTGGGCCAGCGCCGCATCGCCCAGCACCGCGTACGGAGGGACACCCAGCCCGGCGGCGGTGCGGCGCCGCCACGCGCGGAGCGCCGTGAGCCGGGACGACTCGCCCCGCGCCGGCACCGCCGCCTGGGCGACGCCGAGCGCGTGGAGTATCGTGCGGCCGCACTGCCTCGCGAGGGTGGCTCCCACGCCGGGGACATCGGCGAGCGCTGCCGCGTCCCGCGGTGGGCGCCGGGCCAGTGCGAGCAGCACGTCGGGCTCGAGCAGCGCGCCACCCCAGGGTCCCGCACGGGTGGCCACGGCGGTGCGGAGCCGTGTGAGCCGGGCCGATACTTCCGCCTCGCGGGGCACGGGAACCGTGCGACCTCGGCACCGGTCGCAGCCGGCGCAGCGCTCCAGCCGCTCGCCGAAGTAGCCCAACAGGGATCGGCGCCGGCAGCCGTTCCCCCGAGCGTAGGCCTCGACGGCGGCGATGCGGATTTCCGCCTTCCGGCGCCTGTCGGCCACGGCCGACCAGTCCACCGAGCCGCGCTCCGGGTGCAGCTCGTGCCTCAGCCGCTCGGCGGACGCGCGCACGTTGGCGGGCACCCCGGTGCAGCGCTCGCCGTCGCGCCAGATGCGCTCGAGCAGCCGGCGCGGGGGGAACGTCACCTCGAGCTGCCGCCGGTGGAGCGCCGCATCACCCGGCCGCCAGAGCAGCACGCACCGGGCGAACTCCCCGTCGCGGCCCGCGCGACCCGCCTCCTGGTAGTAAGCCTCGGGGGTGGCCGGCAGGGTCCAGTGCACCACCATGCGGACGCGAGGCTTGTCGATACCCATGCCGAAGGCACAGGTCGCCACGATCACGTCGAGCCGGTCTCGCAGGAAGGCCTCGAGCGTGCGGGAGCGCTGCTCACGGGTAAGGCCGGCGTGGTACGGCGCCGAGCGGTGGCCCCCGTCGCGAAGGGCGCGGGCGATCGCCTCGGTGACGCTGCGGGTAGGTGCGTATACGATGATCATGCGGTCGTCGCCCGCGAGCAGGCGCAGGAGCGCGTCGAGGCGCTCGCGCTCGTTGCGCACGGACACGACGCCGAACCAGAGATTGGCGCGGTCGAACGACCCCAGGTGCTCGTCCCAGCGCTGCGCGCGGAAGGCGAGCGTCCGGGCGATGTCGCGCCGCACCTCGGGCGTGGCGCTGCCGGTGAGGGCGACGACAGGCGGACGCCCCAGCCGGTACCGCACGGCGCCGAGCGTACGGTAGCTCGGCCGGAATTCGTGCCCCCATTCGGCGATGCAGTGGGCTTCGTCGATGGCGAGGAGCCGCGGCCGGAGTCCGCGGTCGCGCAGCTCGGGTGCGAGCCGGCTCAACCGTTCGGGCGAGGCGTAGAGCAGCCGCAGCTCACCCGAGGCGAGCGCGTTCCAGATGCGCGCCTGCTCGGCGGGGTCGAGCGCGCTGTGCAGCGCCGCGGCCGGGATGCCGCGGGCCACGGCGGCCGCGACCTGGTCCTGCATGAGGGCGATGAGCGGCGAGACGACGACGGTGAAACCGCCGAGCACCAAGGCCGGCACCTGAAAGCACACGGATTTGCCGCCGCCGGTAGGCAGCACGGCGAGGGTGTCGCGACCGGCCAGCACGGACCGGATGACCGGGAGCTGGGCGGGGCGGAAATCGGAGTAGCCGAAATGATCGCGGAGGAGGCGGCGGGCATCGTCGAGGAGCTCGGACATCCAATAGGATGGGTGCCCGGGACCAAGGCCACGAACTCCCGCTTTACGCGGGCGGGCGCCCAGTCACGCGGCCGCGTGTTTCCTCACCCCGAGCGAAGTGAAGGGGCCAGGCCCGAAGTATGGCTCCTTCGCTTCGATCAGGATGCCGTGGTTCGCGTGTCAGGACGTGCCAAACTTAATGCCCGCCGAACCGCACGCCGATGGTGATCGGGATGAACTGCAGGTCGGGCGTATCGGAGAAGAACACGTCGTGGAAGCGGCCCTCGACGAAGAGACCAGCGCTTCCCGCCTTGAAGTCGAACCCCGCCCCTGCATTCAGCCCAAACTTGGTCTCCGAGTTGTCAGTATCGATCACGCTACCGACATCGCTGCTGCCGGTGGTCTTCAGGTTGTAGACCCCGCCTCCACCGATCAGATATGGACGGAACCGCGACTCTTCCGAGGTCTTGAACTTGTACACAATGTTTGCGGTCCCCAGGATCAGCCGGTCCTTGAGGTTCCCGGGGCCGACCACGTCGTTGTCCAGCTTGAACTGGTGGTATTGGCCGTCGATCTGAATGCCCACGGGCCACCCGGTCGGGATGAACGAGACCCCCGCGAGCCCGTGCCATCCGAGCTTGGCTACGTCATCGAAGTCGCTCAGGGGGATGCCAAGCCCCCCGCCGAGGGAGAATTCCGCTCCCTGCGCCTTGAGCGGCGACGCGCTCACCAGCAGCCCAAGTGCTAACGCAGCCACGGTCTTCGGAACCCGCATACCGCCTCCTTACGATGGATACTCGGAGAGCCGACGGCGCCGATTGCTGCCGGCTCGCCCGTCACCGGACGGGTCGTGGCCCAAACTAGCGGTGGCACTTCCGCCACCATGTGAGGAAGGTCACACGGAACCATCCCTGCCGCGCTGCAGCACCCGCACGATGAGCGAGCCGAGCAGCAGCGCGATGGCCCCCCAGCCAACCTGACGGTCGTCGAGTGCCACCGCGGCCACGGCGGCGACGAAGCCCGCGAGCGCGAGCCCGACCCTGAGCAGCGACAGGATGCGTCCGGCACGCATCATTTGCGGAGGAAGCGGCCGATGGCCTCGCGAAAATCGGGGGTCTGGCGCGCCAGCGCGTTCACCCGAGCGCCCAGCGCGATTCCCTCCTCGAACGAGAGGCCGTCCAGCCGGTAGGAGAGCTGCTTGGTGAGCGCCAGCGCCGACGGGCTGGCGCCGGCGAGCACTGCGGTCAGCTCGGCGACCGCCCGCTCCAGCTCGCCGTCCGGCACCACCCGCGCCACGAGTCCTGCCTCGCGTGCCTCGGCGGCGCTCAGCATCCGGCCGGTGAGCACCAGATCGAGCGCGGACTTCTCTCCGGTCGCGCGGCGGAGCAGCGTCAGCACCATGGCGGGCACGAACCCGCGCTGGATCTCCGGATAGCCGAGCTGCGCGCCCGCGCCCGCCACGGCGAGGTCGCACGCGGTGACCAGCCCCGCGCCGCCGGCGAGCGCCCGCCCCTGCACCGCGGCGACCACGGGCTTGGGCAGGGTCCGCATTCTGGTGAAGAGTGATCCCAGGCGAAGCGCCGACGCTTCGTTCTCCGCCGGCGAGTGGTCCGCCGAGGCGAGCAGCTCGTCCAGATCGGCGCCGGCGCAGAAGTCGCGCCCCGCGCCCCGGAGCACCACCACCCGCACGTCGGGATCGAGATCGGCCCGCTCGAGCGCGGCGTGCAGCGCTTCGATCAGCCCGGTGTTGAGCGCGTTCCGCTTGGCGGGGCGGTCGAGCGTGAGGAGGAGAACTCCGTCCTCGAGCGAGACGCGGAGGGGCAGGGCGTCGGCGCTCACGCTCGCGCCAGCCGCCGCGCGAGCGCCACCGGCACCGGGATCTCCAAGCGGAGCAGCGCGGTGGAGTACACCTTGCCCTGCGCGTCGGTCTTGAGCGAGATGGTGCCGCCGCCGTCGAGCGCGTCGTGCAGCAGGAAATTGAGCGCGTGCAGGTTCGGCAGCTCGAAGCGCTCGACCCCGCTCACCATCCCGCGGAAGTGCCGCGCCACCCGTGCGGTCGTGAGCTCGCGGGCGAGGATGGGATAGTACTCCGGCTCGAGCGCGATGACGCCCACGTTGGCGGTGTTCCCCTTGTCGCCCGAGCGGGCGTGGGCCAGGTAGCGGAGCTGCACCGGCCGGGTGGCCGGCCTGCGCGCGGTCTTCGCCATCAGACCTCCAGGATCTCGACCCGCACGTGCGGCTCGATCTCGCGCCGGTCGATGAGCGCGGGCCAGTAGGCCACGACCTCTTCCACGGCCGGGCGGCCGCCGGCAAACCCGGTGACGCTGGGCGGTCCGGTGAGCACCAGCGGCGCGATCTCCCGCGTGAACCGCTCGACCGGCGCGCGCTCGCGCGCCCGGACCCCGACCCGGAGCTGCACCTCGGGCAGGTCGGGACCCGGCTTCCCGCCGAGACGGCCGTGGGTCGCATCCACCCCGACGAACTCGGTCAGCACCTGATCGAACTCGAGGCTCAGGTCGGCAAGGCGCCGGCGCAGAATCGCATCGGCCGCCCGGGCCTTCTCGTAGGCCTCGGGCCACGCGTAGACCAGCGTCCCGACGGCCTTGTAGCCCCAGAAATAGGCGATCGAGACCTTGAGCATCGGCGTGCGCGGGCCGCCGCGAATACCGCTCACGAACACCCGGTCGCGCCCCGCCTGCCGGAGCCGGATCGTGGTGAAGTCGGCCACGCCGTCCGGGGTGATGTAGGCGTGCGGGTCGCCCATCTCGTAAACGAGCTGCTCGGTCACCGAGGCGACCGAGACCACGCCCCCGGTGCCGGGATGTTTGGTCACCGCGAACGTGCCGTCGGACGACGCTTCGACAATCGGGAAACCCGGGTCGGCCAGTCCCTTCACCGAGCGCCAGCCCTTGAGCAGGTTGCCGCCCGAGGCCTGCGCGCCGCATTCGATGATGTGACCGGCGACGGTCCCCGCCGCGATGCGGTCCCAGTCGTCGGGCGACCAGCCGAGCTCGTACACCATGGGCGCGAGAGTGAGACCGGTGTCGGTAACGCGACCCGTGATCACCACGTCGGCGCCGAGGCGCAGCGCTTCGACGATCGGCACCATCCCAAGGTAGGCGTTCGCCGAGAGCACGCGGTCGCGGACGTCGGAGAGCGGCCGGCCCGTCTCCATGTCGCTCAGCGGGTGCCCGCGCGCGATGAGGTCGTCGAGCCGGTCCAGGATGTCGTCGCCCGAGACGAGACCCACGCGCACCTTTCTCGCCAGCGAGAGCCTGCGAGCGACGGCGAGCACCGCCTCGGCACAGCCGCGCGGGTTCACGCCGCCCGCGTTCGACGTGACCCGCACGCCGCGCTCTACCAGGTCGGGCAGGATGCGCTCCATGAGCGGCACGAAGTCGCGGGCGTAGCCGGCCTCGGGGTTGCGCGACTTCTGCTTCTGCATGATGGACATGGTGACCTCGGCGAGGTAGTCCATCATCAGGTAGTCGATCGGCCCGCCGCGCACCTGGCGCACCGGCGCTTCGAGCCAGTCGCCCCAGAACCCCTGCCCCGAGGCGATGCGCACCGTTCGCCCGTCGGTCGGGCTCACGGTACCAGGGCCTTCGCGGGCGGGCCGAGCTCGACCTCGCGGGTCCAGCTCCGTCCGTCCACCCGGGCGACCAGGAGGCCCAGCGGGACGAACTTCTCGCCCAGCGGCCACGGCGTGTCGGACAGCCTGAACTCTGCCATCGTGGTGCCGCGGGCCGGGATCGTCCGGGCGCCGCTGTCGGCGCGCGCGAGCACGACCGTCGTGTCGGCGTACACCCGAATCGAGGCGCGAAGCCCCCAGGGCGGATTGCCCGACGGATCGGCGAAGCCCGGGAAGAGCCCGAGCGTGACCGGCATGTCGCCGTGCGCCTCGGGCAGCTCCACCTGCAGCCGGCCAAACGCGTAGTTGAGCGGCTGCTTGCCGAGCTGGCGGCCGAGCGAATCGAACAGCGTCACGCCGAAGTCGGTGAACCGCTCCCACTGCTTCCGGTCCATCGTGAGGTCCACCACGACACCGCGCGACCACGCGGGCACGACGAACGGGATCCGTACCGGCGCCGAGCCCGTGGCCGACACGCTGTCGCTCCGCGCCGCGCCGCCGAGATGCATGCCCAGCTCGGCCTCGACCGGCGCGCCGGTGATGTTGCGGAAGGTGGCGCGCACGGCGCCGCCCTCGCGTGCGGCGTGGAGCAGCAGCGGCGACTGCGTGAGGCGAACCGTGGCCGTGAGCGGCTGGGACGGCGGCGCCACGACGACGCACTCGTACGCCCCGGCCACCACGTCCCGCGAGTCCGCCTCGTACTCGGCGCCCTGCGGACCGTGACCGGCAGCGCGGGCGCTCTCGTCGCGGAACGGCATCCCGTCGGGCTCGTGCAGGAACGCCAGGGCGCGCTCGGCCAGGCCGCCGGTCTCGACCGTGAGTTGGAACGGGCGGCCGCTGTCGGCCTCGAAGAAGGTGCGCAGCGTGCCGCCGGCGGGAACCCGCACGTCCTGGCGCAGTGCGTCCGTGGCCGCGGAGATCGGCGCCGCGACGATGACCGTGGTGATGAGGCGGAACGCCGGACCGGCCATCGTGTCGCTGGTCCAGCCGCTCACCGTGCCGACGTAGGCGCCAGGCGCCTTGAGGCCCGCGCGCGCCACCGTGAGGCGCACCGGCGTGCGTTCGCCCTTCGACGTCACGGTGGCCGGCCCGGTGAGCCATGGCGCGTCGCTCCGGAGCGTGAAGCTCGCGGCCGGCGCATCGGACGGGCGCAGGAGCTCGAACGTCTGCACCGTGTCGCCTGCCTGGCCGGCGACGCGCTGCACGGCCGCGCTGGCGTCGCCGGGACCGATCGCGCGCACCCGCACGTCGGGCGCGGTGTACCCGCCGGTGAGCCAGCGGTACGCCTTGTCCACGTCGGGCACGCCGGTCCCCTCGTCCACGATGGTCGCGCCGGGGGTGGGCTGCGCCGTCACCATCAGCGCGCGGCGGATGGTGCGCGCCTCGACGGGCCGCCGCTCCTGCGTGAGCGCCGAGACCAGCAGCGCGGCGAGCCCCGCCGCATGCGGCGAGGCCATGCTGGTGCCCTGGGCGACCTCGTCGCCCGCATTCCACCGCGGCACGCTGCTGTAGGCCACCCCGGGCGTCACGAGGTCGGGGCGCGCGAGCTCGCCGCCCCGGGAGCTGAAATAGGCCAGCAGGTCGGAGGTGGGCGAGCCCGCGGGGCCCGGGGGCAGGAGGCTCGCGGGCAGCGTCGCGCCCACGCTGAGCGCGCGGCCGGCGCTGCCCGGGAACCCGATCGTCGAGAGGCCCGGGCCGTCGTTCCCGGCACTGATCGCGAGCACCACGTCGGGGTGGGCGTCGAGCACCGAGTCCACGATGGCGTCGATCCGGGCCTGGCCCTCGATCTCGTTCCCCACGCCGAAGCTCATGTTGAGCACCAGCGGGAGCCGGCGCGCGGCCGCGAAGCGCAGCGCGTAGTCCAGCGCCCGGACCATGCTCCCGGTGGTGGTGATTCCGCCGTTGGCGCTGTTGGCCATCTTGAGGCCGAGCAGCTGCGCGCCGGGCGCCACGCCGTCGAACCCGGCCACGCCGTACAGATCGTGCCCGGCCGCGATCCCGGCCACGTGGGTGCCGTGCGACCCGTTGTCGAAGACCAGGTCGAGCGTGGGCGCGCCGTTCGCCTCGCCGAAGTTGACGGCGATCGTGATCCGGGGCTTCGCGCCGCCGGTGCTCCAGCCGAACGTCTCGCGGGCCGCCAGGTAGTCATGCACCGGCTTGTCGTTCTGCAACGAGCCGTTGCCGTCGGCGTCGGCAAAGAGGACCCACCCGTCGGGTGCGCGCACCACGACGACCGGCAGCGTATCGCGCACGGCGCCATTGCCGTTGAGGTCGGAAGCCGGCGGCGCGCCGAGCGGGATCTCGGCGATGGTCCCGCCGTAGTACGGCCCCGTCGTGTTGAGCGACACGACGCGCGAGAAGCCGCCGAGCCGGCGGCCACCGACCACCACCGTATCGCCCGAGGGCGTGACGCGGGTCAGCGGCACCGCGCCCTCGCCCGAAAAGTCCCGCACGTCGAGCAGCTTCGGAGCGCCGGTGGAGGTCGTGCCGAGCCCGGGCACGCCGGGATCGATGCCGGTATCCAGGATGCCGATGAGCACGCCGCGGCCGTCGAAATTCGGATGCGCGCGGAGGAACTGGTCCACGCCGGTGCTCGAGAGCGGCATCCAGCCGCGCGCGTAGGCGACCTCGGGCGGGGCGATCCGCTGAACCGAGTCCGAGGCGGCCGAATCCGGCGGCGGCGCGGGCCGGGCCGCGGGCGGCGTAGCCGTCGCCACGGTATCGGCGGCTGGCCGGGGTGCCGGCTTCGAGGCTTCACGATGGGCGGGCGCGCAGGCGAGCGCGAGGATGAGAGCGACGATCGAGCGCGGGCGGCGCATGGGGTCCCGACTAGCTGGAGGTAACCGCGTCGAGCGGCGGGAGCACGAAGGGCCCCAGATGCGGCCCCGCGAAGTTGGCGGTGATGCGGAGCGCGAACGCGAGCTGGTCGCGGGTCTCCTCGGGCGTCACGATGGCATCCACGTAGCCGCGCGCGGCAGCGTAGCGCGCGTCGAGCTGCGCGTCGTAGTCGGCGCGCATGGAGGCGACGGCGGCCTGGACATCCGGCGAGGGCTCGCGCCCCTCCCGCTGCGCGCGCTCGAGCTCGGGGCCGTGCACCGCCATGACGGCGGACTCGCCTTCCATCACGCCCATGCGCCCCGTGGGCCAGGAGAAAATGAAGTCGGGGTCGAAGCCCTGCCCCGCCATGGCGTAGTAGCCCGCGCCCGAGGCATGGTTGACCGTGAGCACGAGCTTGGGCACGAGCGCGGTGGCCATCGCCTCGACGAACCGGGCGCCGGCGCGGATGATCCCGCTGTGCTCCGCCTCGGGGCCCACCATGAACCCGCTCACGTCCTGCACGAACAGCAACGGCAGCCGCTCGCGGTTGGCGGTCTCGATGAAGTACGCCACCTTCTCGGCGCTCCCCGTGTACACGATCCCGCCGAAGCGCGGGCGCTCGCCGGGACGCCCCTTGATGACGCCGCGCTGGTTGGCGATCACGGCGACCGGCCGCCCCTCGATGTGCGCATGGCCGCAGAGCATCTCGCGGGCGACGTCGGGCTGGAACTCGTCGAGCGCGCCGCCGTCGAGCAGGCACTCGAGGACGTGGCGCATGTCGTAGGACATGCGGTGGTCGCGCGGGAGAAGGTCATAGAGGTCTTCAGGATCGCGCGCGGGCGGAACGGGCGGCCGCACCCGATGCTGGACGCCGTCTCCCCGGGGCAGCCGCCCCACGTACTCCCGGATCCGCTCGAGGCAGGCGGCGTCGTTGGGCGCGCGGTAGTGGGCAACCGCGCTCACCTCGGTATGGGCCACCGCGCCGCCCAGCGTCTCGGCGTCGATCGTCTGCCCGGTGGCGCCCTTCACCAGATTGGGCCCGCCGAGGCCCATGAACGTCGTCCCCTCGACCATGAAGATCACGTCGGAGAGCGCGGGCAGGTACGCACCGCCGGCGATGCAGCTCCCCATCACCGCGCTGATCTGCGGCACGTGGAGGTAGCGTCGCATGATCGAGTTGTAATAGAAAATGCGGGCGGCCCCGTACTGGCCCGGAAATACCCCGCCCTGGTACGGCAGGTTGACGCCCGCGCTGTCCACCAGATAGACAATCGGGATCCGCTGCCGCATGGCGACTTCCTGCGCGCGGAGAATCTTGCGGATGGTCTCGGGCCACCAGGAGCCCGCCTTCACGGTGGCGTCGTTGGCCACGACCACCGTTTCCCGTCCCTCGACCACGCCGACACCGGTGATCACGCCCGCGCCGGGGGCCTGGCCCTCGTACTCGTCGTACGCCACAAGCAGCCCCAGCTCGAGCCATGGGGCGCCGGGGTCGAGCAGCCGCTCCACGCGCTCCCGCGGGGCCAGCTTGCCCTGGCGGTGCATCCGCGCAACCCGCTCGGCGCCCCCGCCCTCACGCAGCCGGTCGGCGAGCTCGCGATACTCGGCGGTGAGCTCGCGCAGGCGGCTCACCGCTCCAGGTGCTCGGACGCCCACGACTGGATGTAGGAGATGAGCTCGGTAGTCGGCGTGCCCGGCCCGAAGAGCCGGCCGATGCCGCGGGCCTGGAGCGCGTCCATGTCCTCGGCCGGGATGATGCCGCCGCCCGTCACCAGCATGTCGGGCCGCCCCATCTGGTCGAGCAGCTGCCGCACGCGGGGGAACAGCGTCATATGCGCGCCAGACAGAATCGAGAGCCCCACCACGTCCACGTCCTCCTGGACCGCCGCGGTCGCGATCATCTCCGGTGTCTGGTGCAGCCCGGTGTAGACCACCTCCATCCCGGCGTCCCGCAGGGCCGCCGCCACCACCTTGGCGCCGCGATCGTGGCCGTCGAGCCCGGGCTTGGCGACGAGGACGCGGACGGGGCGGGAGGCGGCGGTCATGACGCGAGGCTCTCCTTGAGCAGATCGTCGGCCAGTTCGTGAAGCGATCGGACGCAGGCGCAGTTCACGCGCGGGGGCGCACCGGGAGGGAGGAGCAGCACCGCCTCCATCCCGGCGGCGCGCGCCCCCAGCACATCCACCTCGTACAGGTCGCCCACGTAGAGCGCGGCGGCCGGCGGCAGATCGAGGGCCTCGAGCGCCGCGCGGAAGATAGCGGGATCGGGCTTTTCCACTCCCGCGAGCGCGGAGTCCACCACCACGTCGAAGTAGGCGCGCAGTCCGGCGGCCTCGAGCGCCTCCTCGACTCGCCCGTCACTATTGGAGACCACCCCGAGCCGGAACCCCGCGTCACGCAGGCGGCGCAGCGCCTCGTGCGCGCCGGCGGCGGTCCCGCTCCAGAGGTGGCGCTCGCCGTGAAGGCCGGTCACGCACTCGCGCACCCGGCCCATTCGGTCCGCGGGGACGCCGGCCTCCAGAAAAAGCGCCTCGAGAAACGCGGCCGAGCGCTCGCGGTCGGAGACGCGGCCCCGCTCCAGCGCGCGCGCCGCGCTTCGGGCGGCGGTGGTGAGCCCGGCGCCGGTCAGCGGCAGTCCGAGCGCTGCTCCGACCGCCTCGGCCATCCGGGGGTAGTCCAGGAACAGCAGCGTGTTCCCGGCGTCGAACAGCACGGCGCGAAGCGGCGCCCGGGCGGATGTCGCCACGTGCTCAGCGGAACCGGAGCAGGCCGGCGAGGCCGTCCACCTCTTCCAGGGCTCCCGGCTCGTAGACCACGTTCACGTCCACGCCTTGACGGAGCGCCTCTTCGATCGCGTCGTCCACCACGTCCAGGACGGGAATCGGATCGCCCAGGTTGCGGCAGTCGCGCTCCGAGCGGGCCAGCCGGCCCGAGGAGCCGCAGCGGAAGCCGGGCTCAACGGCGTCGGCGTGCACCAGAAGGCTTCGGACCTGGCCCCGGCCGAGCGCGCGCAGCGTGGCGTCGATCCCGTTCACCGCCCAACCGCTCCCCAGGCCCTCGAGCATGTCGCGCACCGCTTCGCGCTCCTCGTCACGCTCCCACTCCTGGCGGACCGTCAGCGTGGCCGCGTGCACCACCGGCGGGGTGGCCTCCTTGGGGTTGAGGCGCGTGGTGCCGATGACCCGCTCCACCAGGTAGCTGTGCAGGAACGGCTCGACCGCGCCGGCATCCGCGCCGGTCCCCGCGATCACGATCCCGTGCGCGGGCTGCCGCCGGTCGAGGGCGAACAGCTCGCGCGCGACCGCCTCGAGGTGCCGCTGCTTCTCCTCCCGGATCCGGTTGTTGAAGGTGTGCTCGCCCCAGCCGCCGGGGCCGCTCTGATCGCCATGGAAGCGCTTGCCGCGGGTGCTGTCGGCCCGGAGGCCCGGGAGCTCGCGGCAGTCGTATGCGGTCACCTCGAAGAAGCGTGCGCCGACGCGATCGAGCACCACCGTGAGCAGCCGGCCGAACTCGTCCTCGACCGAGGCCAGCTCGCGCACCAGCGCCGATCCGTCCACCGCCAGGCGGGACCGGTGCACGACCGGAAGCGGGACCGACTCGAACAGGCCGAGGCCCTCGCAGGCGAAGACCGCGAGCCCCTGCGCGGAGGGCAGGTTGGCGGGATCGCGAAAATGCTCCTGGATCCGGCCCAAGTCGCGGACAACTTCGTCCTGCACCGCGCGCTCGAGTCCCAGCCGGGGGAGATCGCGCTCCACCGCCTTCATGCGGTTCTTGAGCTTGATGAGGTACTTGCCGCGCGCGCGGTCGCGCGGCTCGAGCTTGAGATAGCAGGTCACGACGCGGTGGCGGCCGGGCTCGACCGCGGTCAGGCGGGCGAGCTGCTCCGCGATGGCCGGCGCCTCCTTCATCCGCCGCCGCTCGACGGTCTCAGAAGAAGACCGGCTCCCGATAGCTCCCATACGTCTCCTCGAGCACATGCCGGATCTCGAACAGCGTGCAGTACGCACGCGCGCAGTCCAGCATGGCCGGAATGATGTTCTGGTCGTTCCGGGCGGCGCGGCGGAGCTCGTCGAGACGGCGCTCCACGAGGGCCTGATCGCGCTCGGCGCGCACCCGGGCGAGCCGCTCGCGCTGGGTCTGTTCGGCCGCATCGCCCACCTTGAGAATTTCGACCGGCGCCTCCGCCTCCTCGACGAAGTCGTTGACCCCGACGATCGTGCGTCGATCCGCCTCCACCTCGGCCTGAAAGCGCGCCGAGCTGGCGGCGATCTGGCGCTGGAACCAGCCCGACTCGATCGCGCGGACCACCCCGCCCTGCGCCTCGATCTCGGCGAAGAGCCCCTCGGCCTCGCGCTCGAGGCCGTCGGTGAGCGCCTCGACGTAATACGAGCCGCCGAGCGGGTCGGCCACGTTGGGCACCCCGGTCTCGTAGGCGATGATCTGCTGGGTGCGCAGCGCGATGCGCACCGACTCCTCGGTCGGCAGCGCGAGCGTCTCGTCCAGCGCGTTGGTGTGCAGCGACTGGGTGCCGCCAAGCACCGCGGCGAGCGCCTGGTAGGCGACGCGGACCACGTTGTTGTGCGGCTGCTGCGCGGTCAGGGTGACGCCCGCGGTCTGGCAGTGGAACCGCATCCGCCAGCTCCGCGGGTCCTTCGCGCCGTAGCGCTCGCGCATGTGCCGCGCCCAGATGCGCCGCGCGGCCCGGAGCTTGGCGATCTCCTCGAAGAAGTCGTTGTGCACGTCCCAAAAGAACGACAGCCGCGGTGCGAATCCGTCCACATCGAGCCCGCGCGCCAGGCCATGCTCCACGTAGCAGAAGCCGTTGGCGAGCGTGAACGCCAGCTCCTGCGCGGCGGTGGCGCCCGCCTCGCGGATATGGTAGCCCGAAATGGAGATCGTGTTCCACTTGGGCGTGTGCTCCGCGGCCCACTCGAACAGATCGACGATGATCTTGAGCGCGGGCTCCGCCGGGAAGATCCAGGCGTGCTGCGCCATGTACTCCTTGAGGATATCGTTCTGGATGGTGCCCTGGAGCTGCGCGATGGGCACGCCCTGCCGCTCGGCCGCGGCGACGTAGAAGCAGAACAGCATCGCCGCCGGGCCGTTGATCGTCATCGAGGTGGAGACCTGGTCGAGCGGGATCCCGTCGAACAGCGTCTCCATGTCGGCCAGACTCGAGATGGCGACCCCGCACTTCCCCACTTCGCCTTCGGATCGGGGATGGTCGGCGTCGTACCCCATGAGCGTGGGGAAGTCGAAGGCCACCGAAAGGCCGGTCTGCCCGCGCTCGAGCAGGAACTTGTAGCGCTCGTTGGTGTCTTCGGCGGTGCCGAAGCCGGCGAACTGGCGCATGGTCCAGAGCCGGCCGCGGTACATGGTCGGGTGAATGCCGCGGGTGAACGGGTACGTCCCGGGAAGGCCGGTGGCGGCCGGCAGATCGGGCGGGAGATCGAGCGCCGTGTACACCGGCTCGACCACGCGGCCGGACACCGAGGTGAAGTCGGCGTCGGTCCGGGTGGGGAGCGCCGACGCGGCCGCGCGCCAGGCCGCCACCTCGGCCCGGAGCCGCGCGAGCTCCCGCTCCTGCGCGGCCAGGCGCTGTGCGGTCTCGGCGTCCAGGTCCGTGCCCCAGATGGTCATGTCCGCTCGCCCTGCTTGAGTTCGTCCAGCACGCCGGCCGCGACCTCGTAGGGGCTCACCCGCCCCGCGGCGATCTCGCCGAGCCGCTCGGCGATCCGCTCATCCGCCCGGGACTCCTCCCACACCCACCGCCGCGTGGCGCGGTCGACCACTTCCCGCGTCCGGTCGAGCAGCCGGCTCCGGCGCCGCTCCTCGAGCGTCCCGCTCGCCACCAGCCAGTCGTGGTGGCGGTCGAGTGCCGCGACCAGCTCGCCGATGCCCTCGCCCCGCGCAGCGGTGGCGAGCAGGACGGGCGGCATCCAGGCGGCGACCCTGGTCCCGTCCTCGCGCGGTGCGGTAGTCCGCCGCTCCGCCCGCCACCCGTGGTGCGCCGGCACGTGGCGGAACGCGTTCCCCCGCCGGATCCCGAGCGTCACCTCGACTTCGTGCCTCAGCTTGTCCGCGCCTGGGCGGTCGGCCTTGTTGACGACGAAGAGGTCGGCGATCTCCATGACGCCGGACTTGAGCGTCTGGATCCCGTCGCCCGACTCGGGGACCAGCACGAGCACGGTCGAGTCCGCCATGCGGGCCACGTCGAGCTCCGACTGCCCGACGCCCACGGTCTCGACCAGGATGCGATCGAACCCGGCGGCGTCCAGCAGGTCGCAGACCTCGCGCGTCGTGGTCGCGAGCCCGCCCAGCGATCCGCGGCTGCCCATCGAACGGATGAAGACGCCCGGATCGAGCGCCACCGATTCCATGCGGATGCGGTCGCCCAGCAGGGCGCCGCCGGTGAATGGGCTGGTGGGATCGACCGCGATGACCGCCACGCGCTGGCCGGCCGTCCGATAGGCGGTGACCAGGTGCTCCAGCAGGGTGGACTTGCCGGCGCCGGGCGGCCCCGTGATCCCGATGCGGCGCGCGCGTCCGAGGCGCGGGTGCACGCCGTCGAGCAGGCGCTCGAAGCCGGGCCGGCCGTTCTCGACCACCGAGATCGCCCGAGCCAGGGCGGCCGTATCGCCGCCCGTCAGCCCCGCGAGCAGGAGGTCGGGATCCATGCTGAAAAGTGGCCTGTAGCAAGGGGGTAGGGCAAGGCGATCGGTCCGAGAGCCGGCCCGGCGGTCGCTCAATGGAGCCGGTTCACCCCACCTCCTTCCCCTCTTCCTCCCCATCCTCGATGTGCAGCTCTTTCCTGGCCGTCCAGTTGACCAGCACCACCAGCAGTACCCCCACGGCGACCGCGCCGAGCAGCCAGAACTGCACCCGGCGCACCCGTCCCAGCAGGATCATGGCGCTGCCGCTCACCAGGTAGCCCAGTCCGGTAAAGACGAACGCGCCGAGCAGGCAGCCGACGATATCCACCAACACGAATCGCAGCGTCGGCATCCCGTGCAGCCCCCAGAACACGATGCTCGCCGCCTTGGTGCCGTACACGAACCGGGACGCGATCAGCTCCGCCGGCCCGAGCCGGGACGCGAGTCGCTCGATCCTGGGGCCGATGCGCTGGTAGAAACCGCCGGCCCGGAACCGCGGCCCGCGGGCTCGCCCCACCGCGTACCACGCGAGGTCGCCGATGAAGCTCCCGACGACACCGGCGGCCATCGCCAGCGGGAACGGGAAGAAGCCGAGGTGGGCCATGACCCCGGCGAGGATGAGCGTGAGATCGCCCTCGACCGCCGAGCCCAGCAGGACGGCCGCGAGCCCATAGCGCGCGACGAGCTCCTCGAGGTGCACGGCTCAGGCCGGCGGGCGCGGGTGCCGGCGCCGATCTTCGCGCGCCACGGTGGGCACGGCGAACTCGGGCCGCGGCAGCGGCTCGAGACCGAGGTGCTCCCGGGCCACATTCAGGGCGTCGTCGATGTTGCCGACCAGATCGTCTTCGGGCAGCTCGTCGGCCAGGGCGGACCGCTGAAGCGCCACCATCGGCTGGGCGTGCACATCGGACAGGATCACCCGCGTCCCGGCCTTGCGGAAGCGGCGCACGATGTCCCCCAGCGCGTGAATTCCCGTGGAGTCCATCGCCGGCACGTTCCGGAGCCGGAGGATCAGCACCTTGGGGCGGTCGCGCAGGCTGGTCATGGTCTCCTTGAACTTCTCCGCGGCACCGAAGAAGAACGGGCCGTTGATCTCGTAGACCTCCACCCCGGGCGGCACCTTGCGCCGGCGCAGGGAGTTGGGGTCCCGCTCGCCCTCCTCGTCCGGTTCGTCGAACTCGCGCGTGAGGACACTGACGTTGGTCACCTCCGCCATCCGGCGCATGAAGAGGAAGGCCGCGAGCACGATCCCGACCTCCACGGCCACCGTGAGGTCCACCAGGACCGTGAGCAGGAAGGTGGTGAGCAGGACCAGCAGATCGCTCTTGGGCGCCCGGAACTCGGAGCGGAAGGTGCGCCACTCGCTCATGTGGTAGGCCACGACCGTGAGGATCCCGGCCAGGGTGGCCATGGGAATGAGTCCCGCCCACTTGCCGAAGAACAGCGTGATGAGGAGCAGGGTGAGCGCGTGCACCATGCCCGCGACCGGGGTCCGGCCGCCGTTCTTCACGTTGGTGGCCGTGCGGGCGATCGCTCCGGTGGCCGGGATGCCGCCGAAGAGCGGCGACGCGATGTTCGCCACGCCCTGGGCCACCAGCTCCATGTTGGACCGGTGCCGTCCGCCGATCATGCCGTCGGACACCACCGCCGAGAGCAGCGACTCGATCCCGGCCAGCATCGCGATGGTGAAGGCCGGGCCGACCAGGGCCGCCGCGGTCTCGAAGGTGACGTGCGGGAGCACCGGCCGGGGAAAGCTCGCGTCGATGGCCCCGAAGCGGGTGCCGATCGTCTCGACCGGGAGATCGAACACCTGCACCAGCGCCGTGGTGGCGATGAGCGCCACGAACGGCCCCGGCACGCGCACGTCGAGCCGGGGCCAGAGCCCCAGGATGAGCAGCGTCAGCGCGGAGACCAGGAGCGCCCAGCCGTTCACGTGCCCGGCGTGCCGGGCATACTCGGTCCACTTGCCGATGAACTCCGCCGGGAGCTCGCCCAGCGGAAGCCCGAGCAGGTCCTTCACCTGCCCCGAGAAGATGATGAGCGCGATGCCGCTGGTGAACCCGGTGACCACGGGAAAGGGGATGAACTTGATGGCCGCGCCCAGCCGCGCGAGGCCGAAGCCGATCAGGATCACCCCGCCCATGAGCGTCGCGATCAGGAGCCCGTCCACGCCGTATTGCTGGACGATTCCGTAGACGATCACGACGAAGGCGCCCGTCGGCCCGCCGATCTGCACCCGCGAGCCGCCCAGCGCGGAGATCACGAACCCCGCGATGACGGCCGTGTAGAGCCCGCGATCGGGGGTGACGCCGCTCGCCACCGCGAACGCGATCGCGAGCGGCAGCGCCACGATCCCGACGATGACGCCGGCTCCGAGATCCGTGTAGAACTGGGAACGGTCGTACGTGCGGAGGGTGGTGACCAGCTTCGGGACGAGCACCGGTGCTCCAGGCGAGAGGACGTTCGGGATCAGTGGAGGACGATGCCGGCGAGCGCGCCGGCGGCGATGAGCCAGGCGGAATTTACTCCGGCGCGGAGCAGCACGAGGCTGCCCACGCCCAGGAGCCAGGCGAGCCACGACGTGAGCGCCGCCTGACCCAGTTGGAAGGTGACCAGCGCCATGAGCGCCACCGAGCCGACGTTGACCCCCTGCAAAAACGCGCGGGCGGCGGGCGAGCGCCGGAGCCGCGGAATCAGCGCGGCACCCACGCCGACCAGCGCGAAGGCCGGCAGGAAGATCCCGGCGGTCGCGGCCGCGGCCCCCGGCACCCCGCGGAGCAGGTAGCCGATGAACGTGGCGGTGGTGAAAACCGGCCCGGGGGTCAGCTGTCCCGCGGCGACCGCGTCGAGCAGTTGGGTCTCGGTGAGCACGCCTCCCCGCTCGACCAGCCCGCTCCGGAGAAAGGCGAGCAGCACGTAGCCGCTCCCGTAGAGCACGGAACCGATCTTGAGGAAGAACAGGAACAGCCCCGCTGCGCCCGGCGCGGCCGAGGGCGCGATCGCCCAGACCGGCACCACGGCTGCCGCCGCTCCTGCGCCGGCCCGCCGGGACCCGGGCGTCAGCAGCAGCACCGCGAGCCCGGCGGCGAGCAGCACCACCAGCTCGTGCACCCCGGCGGCGGCGAGCACGAGCGCCAGCACACCGACCACGGCGGCGCTCCACGACCGCACCGCCACCCGGACGAATCCCGCGAGCGCCCAGACCACGATCGCCACGACGACCGGTTTCGCGTCCTGCCAGGCGCCGGCCACCGCCGGGAGATGGCCGTAGTGCACGTACGCCCACGCGGTGGCGAGCACCAGCAGCGCGGCCGGCAGAATGAAGCAGGTGCCTGCCACGAGCAGCCCGGGCACGCCGGCCCGGCGCTCGCCGATATGGATGGCCAGCTCGGTCGAGTTGGGGCCCGGGAGCAGGTTCACGGCGCCGACCAGGTCGAGGAACTCCTCGTCGCTCAGCCAGCCGCGGCGGCGGACCACTTCGTCGCGCATGAGGGCGATGTGCGCCGCCGGCCCCCCGAACCCGATCAGGCCCAGTTTCCCGAACAGGAGCGCGAGTCCGCGCAGCTCGGCCGAGCGGGGGGCTGCGCCGGTCGCGGTCACGCCCGGGGCCAGTGGCGCCGGAAGCGGAGCGGATTCTGGAACAGATGGGTCGGAAGCAGGAAGATGACCAGGAACATGCCGAACGCCGCCAGCAGACCCAGGACCAGCAGCTCGAGCCGGTGGGTCGCGAGGTAGACCACGCTGGTGACGAGAGCGATCGTGAACGCGAACAGGGCAAGCAGCGCCCGGCGCACCTGCTGGGCCATGAACCGCTGCAGCTCGAGCGTGTCCCGCGGGTGCCAGCGCACCCGGAGCTCGTCGCGCTCCACCCGTCGCACCAGGTCGCGGAGCGTGCGGACGGTGGCCAGCGCCTCGAGGGTCCAGTCGGTGACGCGGGCGCGCGGGTCCTCGCCCACGCCGCGCACCAGCCGGGCCGCCGAGCGTGCGAGCACCGGACGCGCCACCGCCAGGGCGTTGAAGTCGGGGTCGTAGCGGAGCCCGATCCCCTCGACCAGGACCGCGGCGCGGCCGAAGTAGACCAGGTTGGACGGCAGCATGAGCGGCCAGCGGTAGAACGTCTCCAGCACCTGCTCGACCACCTGCTGGATCTGGCGCGGGGACGCATCGCCGCGGAACGACACCGCCAGGAGGCTTTGCGCCGCGTCGCGCACGGTGCCGCGGTCCACCTCGGGGTCGAGGATGCCGAGCTCGTAGAACCCGTTGATGACGCCGTCCACGTCCTGGCGCGCGGCCGCCAGCACGGTCTCGACCAGCCGCCGGCGCGTCTCGCGCTCCACCTGCAGCACCATCCCGAAGTCGAGCAGCACCAGCCGGCCCTGCGGATCCACCAGCAG